>CAMCYG010000049.1 GCA_945883775.1 Victivallis vadensis | reverse complement strand
AAACTCAAGACGATTAAAGGTGTGATCAGGCCTGCTATTGCTACAGTCTTACCAACACAGAAAAGGCCGTTTGTTCTGATTGATGCCGGTGCCTGTCTGGATTGCGAGCCTGAGCTTCTTCACCAGTTCGCCGTCATGGGTAGTGTATATAGTAAGAACATCCTTAAGCAGGATAGTCCTAAAGTAGGATTGCTCAGCATAGGTGCCGAGGACTCCAAGGGCAATCTTATCACCAAACAGACATTCTCTCTTCTGGAGAGCTCCCCATGTGTTGATTTCAAGGGCAATGTAGAGGGACATGACCTTTTTCAGGGAGAGACAGATGTAGTGGTTTGCGATGGTTTCATCGGGAACATAGTGCTCAAGACCAGCGAGAGCGTTGCGCACGCCATATCGCACTGGCTCAAACAGGAATTTACAAAGAATATCATAAGGCTGATTGGTGCAATGTTCCTGCTTGGTGCTAAAAAATCGCTTAAACAGAAAATGGACCCTGAGCTTTACGGCGGGGCCCCTTTGCTTGGAGTGAACGGCACATGCATCATTACTCATGGCGCATCAACTTCTGTTGCTATCTATCATGCAGTAAGAGTGGCTTGTGAAGCTGTTAACGACCGTATTGACGACCAGATTGCAGAAAGTATCGCTAAGATAACTATCAAGGCATAATCCCACGATATGAAACAAGTAACGATTACAGGTATAGGTTCGTATTTGCCGGAACGGATTCTTACAAACAAGGATCTGGAGAAGATTGTAGAAACAAACGAGGAATGGATATTTACCAGAACCGGAATCAAGGAACGCAGGATAGCCGCAGAGGGCGAGATGCCTTCCGATATGTCAGTTAAGGCGTCCGAGAAAGCTATGGCCATGGCCGGCATTACGGCTGCTGATATTGATATGATTGTTGTTGCCACGATAACGCCGGATATGCCTTTCCCGTGTACGGCTGCGATTGTGCAGGGAAAAATAGGGGCCAAAAATGCATTCTGTTTCGACTTGGAGGCGGCATGTTCAGGGTTCATTTTTGCTATGGAGACGGCAAGAAACTATATTGCTACGGGCTCTGTAAAGACGGCACTGGTTATAGGAGCTGAAAAAATAAGTGCGATTACCGATTGGACCGACCGGGGTACCTGCATTATCTTCGGTGACGGAGCAGGCGCGGTAATCCTGCAGGAAAGCAACGGCAGTAACGGCAATATTCGTTCGACGGTTATGGCCTCTGATGGTACTCTGGGTGATCTTTTGAAAATGCCTGGCGGCGGGGCCCTTCATCCAGCTTCACACAAGACAGTGGATGATCGCCTGCATTTTCTGAAAATGACCGGTAAAGAGGTTTTTAAGCATGCTGTTAGGTGTATGGGTGATGTCGGCCAGAAGGCACTGGAGAAATGTGGCCTGGCTTATGAGGATGTGGACTGCTTGATCCCTCATCAGGCTAATATCAGGATAATAGAGGCGATTGCCGAGCGCGTCAAAGCGCCGCCGGAAAAAGTGTTTATCAATCTTGAAAGGGTCGGCAATATATCAGCCGCATCAATACCTGTGGCGATGGATGAGGCATTGAAATCAGGCAGGATCAAGAAGGGTGATATAATCCTTGCCGTGGCGTTCGGCGGCGGATTCACATGGGGAGCAACAGTTTTGGAATGGGGGATATAATCATGTCAAAATCAGCTATCGTATTTGCAGGGCAGGGTGCGCAGGCAGTAGGTATGGGCAAAGATCTTGCCGAAGCCTATCCTGATTGCGCGGTGCTTTTTAAAAAGGCGGATGAGGTTCTGGGCTTTTCTCTCTCCAAGCTTTGCTTTGAAGGCCCTATCGAGGAGCTTACAAAGTCGAACAACTGTCAGCCGGCTATTTTTGTGGCAAGCATCGCGTGCCTGAAAGCTCTGGAAAAGGAAACAGCCGGGAAGCTCGACTTGGCTGGTACTGCTGGTTTGAGTCTTGGTGAATGGTCTGCGCTTTGTATGGCAGGTGTAATTAATTTTGAGGACGGTCTTCGCATCATGCAGGCACGCGGGCAGTATATGCAGGAAGCCTGCCAGGAGAACGCTGGCGGAATGGTAAGCATTATAGGTCTTGGCGTCGATAAGCTGAAGGACGTCTGTGTCGCTACTGGCGTTGAGATGGCTAACATCAATTCGCCTGAGCAGATTGTTCTTTCAGGTGAAAAGGAAAAGATCAAGCAGGCTGAGGCGGCGGCCATCGCGGCAGGCGCAAAAAAGGCGATTGTCCTTAACGTTGCCGGAGCATTCCATTCGAAACTAATGTCTTCTGCCGCAGTCAAGCTTGAGAAATTTCTGGGCGGCATAGTAATGAATTCGCCCAAAATTCCTGTGATATCTAATTTCACGGGTAAGCCACATGGCTCCCAGGATGAGATCAAGAAGGCAATGATCAGTCAGGTCACGGGTTCTGTACAGTGGGTGTCAACCGTCGAGTGGTTCAGGACAGCCGGAGTGACCCGCTATATAGAGGCAGGACCAGGCAAGGTTCTTTCAGGGCTGATCAAGAGAATTGACAAGGCGTCGGCAATCAATAATGTTCAGGATGCAGTATCGTTGAAAGAAACAGTTGCTTCTGTAACAGCAGTTTAAAGATGTATGTTTCGGTGATAGAAATAAATTTTGCAAAGGAGTAGTGTCATGGCGCAATTACAGGGTAAAATAGCAATGGTGACCGGTGCGGCAAGAGGCATTGGTCGTTGTATAGCAGAAGAACTGGCCAAGGAAGGATGCGATTTAGCCATTTGCGATTTGAAAGAAGAGTGGCTCGCAGAGACAGCTGAGGCGGTAAAGACAATTGGGCGGAAGGTTAAATGCATTGCTGTTGACGTCAGCAACTCGGCGCAGGTCAATGCTGCCGTGGATGGTGCTGTGACAGAGTTTGGCCGTCTCGACATATTGGTCAATAATGCCGGAATCACGAAGGATACTTTCATAATCAGAATGACTGAAGAGGACTGGGATGCGGTCATTAATGTAAATCTGAAGGGGACATTCCTGTTCACCAAGGCGGCAACTAAGCCAATGATGAAGCAAAAGAGCGGGAATATTGTCAATATAGCATCAATAATTGGTTTGATGGGTAATGCCGGCCAGTGCAACTATGCAGCCTCAAAGGCAGGCGTGATAGCTTTTACCAAGTCGGTCGCTAAAGAGCTGGCCAGCAGGAACGTCAGGGTCAATGCGATAGCCCCAGGTTTCATTCAGACCAAGATGACCGATCTCCTGTCCGAGGAGGTCAAGCAGAAGATGTTGGAAGCTATTCCGATGAAAAAGTTCGGGACGGCTGAGGATGTGGCAAAAACCGTAATATTCCTGTCCAGTGATGCGTCATCATACTTGACCGGACAGGTTATTTCGGTTAATGGTGGTATGTTGATGTAAGAAAGGAGTAAGTAAAAATGGCACTGCAAGAGAAAGTTAAAGACATAATAGTGGACAAGCTGGGCGTAAATGCCGAGCAAGTAACCGATGGGGCCTCTTTCCAGGAGGATCTCGGAGCCGATTCACTGGACGTGGTAACGCTGGTAATGGCTTTTGAGGAAGAATTCGGAATCAGCATTCCTGAGCAGGAAGCAGAGAAGCTCAAGAACGTTGGAGCGGTAATCGAGTATTTGAAGGGCAAGGGCCTGGATAAGTAATTGATTCCTGCGTTTGAGAATTAGCTTCAGCCGGGCTCTGAACGGGCCCGGCTGAGGATTTATTGAAAGGAGAGAAGCTGAATTATGAGAAGGGTCGTTGTTACAGGAATCGGTGTTGTTTCCCCACTTGGCTGTAATCTTGAATCATTTTGGTCAGGACTTGTGGCAGGCAAATCTGGTATACGGAAAATAACGAAGTTCGATGCTTCTGACTCCACTAGCAAGATTGCAGGCGAGGTCACTGATTTCAATGCAGAAGCTTTCGTTTCTAAAAAGGACAAGCAGAAGATGGACGAATACAGCATCTTTGCCATAGCGGCATCCAAGATGGCTGTTGCAGACTCCGGTATTGATTTTTCAAAAGAAAACCCTGATCGCTGCGGTGCTATGATTGGATCTGGCATAGGCGGTCTCCAGACTCTAGAAGTACAGCACACAATATTGATGGAAAAGGGACCCGGTCGGTGTTCTCCTTATATGATCCCTCAGATGATTTCAAATATGGCCGCTGGGCTTGTTGCTATCGAATTCAACTTAAGAGGACCGAATGCCTGCGTGGTGACAGCTTGTGCTTCGGCTGCGCATTCAATTGGTTATGCGATGCGGGATATTCAGCGTGGTGATGCCGATATAATGGTTGCTGGCGGGGCAGAGGCTTGTGTTTGCAAATTCGGCATTGCAGGATTCTGTGCACTGAAGGCACTGTGCGCAAACATGAATGATCAGCCTGAGAAGGCGAGTAGACCTTTCGATCTCAATAGAAGCGGTTTTGTAATGGGTGATGGTTCGGCTCTTTTGATACTCGAGGAGTACGAGCATGCGAAGAAGCGTAATGCCAGGATATACTGCGAGCTGTCAGGGTTCGGCATGACCTGTGATGCGTTTCATATGACAGCACCCGTTGATGATGGTAATGGCGCCGCCAGAGCGATGACAGCGGCTATGCGTGATGCGAAGGTTGACCCTTCCAGGATTACCTATATCAATGCACATGGAACAAGCACGTCTTTGAATGACAAGATTGAGACAAAGGCGATCAAGCTTGCGTTGGGCGAGCAGAATGCCAAAAAGGTTATGATCAGTTCTACGAAATCGATGACGGGTCATACCCTTGGGGCGGCTGCCGCGATAGAAAGTGCTGCGCTGGTGCTTTCGATTTATAAGGGTGTCGTCCATCCTACGATAAATCAAGAGACTCCTGATCCGGATTGCGACTTAGATTATGTACCGAACGTTGCGAGAGAGGTAAAGATAGATGCAGTGCTTAAAAACTCGCTTGGCTTTGGCGGTCATAACGCATGTTTGCTTTACAATAAGATTTAATCACATTATTGGCGA
This sequence comes from Victivallis vadensis, assembly GCA_945883775.1. Lineage (GTDB taxonomy): Bacteria > Verrucomicrobiota > Kiritimatiellia > UBA8416 > CAMCYG01 > CAMCYG01. The sequence continues at coordinate 13,392 of CAMCYG010000049.1, read as the reverse complement.
CCGGTAATTGTTGATTAGTCAGTTATTACAGGAGGTTGATCATGACTGGTATTCTCATTGCTCTTGCGGTAATTATTATCCCGGTGGTTCTTGTTATCGGAATATATAATGCGCTAGTTGCTTTGCGCAACAGGTACAAGAATGCTTTTGCGCAGATCGATGTCCAGCTCAAGAGAAGGTATGATCTCATTCCTAATCTTGTGGAATCTACGAAAGCTTATCTGACACATGAGAAAACTACACTGGAGAATGTCATTGCAGCGCGAAGTGGCGCGATGAATGCCAGTCAGCGCGCGGCTGCTTCACCTGGTGATCCATCTGCAATGCAAGGACTTATGCAGGCGGAGGGGGCTCTTGCTGGCGCTATGAGTAAGCTGGTTTTCACAGTTGAGCAATATCCTGATCTAAAGGCTAATCAAACGATTTCACAGCTTATGGAAGAGCTAACTACAACAGAGAACAAGATCTCCTTTGCTAGGCAGGCATATAACGACTCGGTCATGACTTATAACACTTCTCGCGAAACTTTCCCTAATATCATCTTTGCTGGGATGTTCGGGTTTGTTGCTGCGGCCCTCTATGAAATTACCAACCAGGCTGAGAAAGAGGCCCCCAAGGTCAAATTCTAATAGTCTGTTCCTGTAAGAGGTAGTTGAAGATGCAAAAGACCGCAATGGATTTCTTCCAGCACCAGGATAAGGCAAGGAAGAAGACTTCGCTTCTGCTTTTGTATTACTTTCTAGCTGTGATTCTTATAATCCTCTCGGTCTATTCGGCGACTGCCTTCATTTTTCTGTATATTGGCCATGATGAAGTTGGCAGGAGTGTTGAGTTGTTATGGAACGATGAACTGTTCTGCTGGGTCGCGGCGGCCACGGCGGCAATTATTATTATCGGTACCTTTTGGAAAATATTTCAGCTTAGGGCTGGTGGTGAAGTTATCGCGCGGATGCTTGGTGGAGAAGAGGTCAACGGTCTGACAAAGGATCTTAACGAGAGGAAGCTGCTTAATGTAGTTGAGGAAATGTCCATCGCCTCGGGAATCCCTGTGCCGAAGGTTTTTGTCCTTCGCGGAGAACCTTCCATTAATGCCTTTGCAGCAGGATTTACGATTAATGATGCGGTTGTGGCGGCTACTGACGGTGCTATCAGGAAGCTTAAGCGCGATGAATTGCAGGGAGTGATCGCTCACGAATTCAGTCATATATTCAATGGTGATATGAAGCTGAATCTCAAGCTTACCGGTTTTCTGCATGGTATACTGCTGATATCGCTTATAGGCTATTTCATTATGCGTGCTGCGGGGCGATCCAGTTCACGGTCTTCGTCAAAAAAGGGTGGGGGACAACTGGTTATCGTGGTGTTTGGCCTGGCGCTGTGGCTTATAGGTCTTATCGGAGTATTCTTTGCAAAGTTGATCAAAGCGGCCATCTCACGGCAGCGAGAGTATCTTGCCGATGCCTCATCGGTCCAGTTTACCCGGAATCCTGATGGTATAGCTAATGCGCTGAAAAAGATTGGCGCCTTATCCTATGGCTCAAGGATAACAAATGAATCAGCTGTAGTGGCTAGTCATATGTTTTTCGCAAATGGGCTTCCATCGTCTTTTCTGGGCCTCATGGCAACTCATCCACCTTTAGAAGAGAGGATCAAGATCATTGATCCATCATTCACGGGAGATTTCAAGGATGTGAAGATTCGTGCAGACGATAGTGTTGATGATATGGCAGTTTCTTCCGTTCAATATGAGGAACCCGGTGTGACGGCGCCTGTTACTCAGCAGCAGATCATGGCATCAGTGGGGTCGCCAGGTGCACAGCATATGCAGATGGCAATGTCGCTTTTGGCGATGATACCGGCTGTGGTCAGGGAGCAGTCAGCCACAGTCGATGGTGCTATAGCGACATTAGCTGCCACAATGCTCAGCGATAAGGTTGATATAAAGGAAAAGCAGTTGTCGCTTGCTTCTGCAAAGGCCGGTGCTGAATTTGTACGGTTGATAGGGCAGGCCTCGGTTAGCGTGTCCAATATACCGGGCGAGGCTAGGATGACCTTGATTGACACTCTGATCCCTGTTTTACGAGGAATGAGCAGGGATCAGTATAACATGATGAAGGCCGTGTTGGATGCTATGATGCAAGCCGACAATGAAGTAGACCTATTCGAGTATATGATAAAGAAGATTGTGTTCCGCAATATTGACCGGGCGCATATTCCTGTTCGTAAGGCTATTGTTCAGTATTATGATATTAACCCGCTAATAGGCGACTGCGTTAATCTTTTTTCGTGCATCGCGTATTGGGGTACCGATGATATCACAGATGCCAAGCAGGCTTTTTCCAGAGGAGCCGCTGTGATAAGCAGCAAGCCGCTGGCCATTTCAGGTCTGGACCAGTGTGGGCTTGGCTTGGTAGACCAATCGCTTAATGCAATCGATGAGTCGTCTCCAATGGTCAAGCAAAAGGTGATTGAAGCATGCGTAGCATGCGTTTTACATGACGGAAAGATCAGTCCTGAAGAATCGCAGCTTTTGCGGGCAATATGCGATGCTTTAGGGTGTCCTCTTCCTCCTATTACGGCAGGGGTATCTAGAGCTGCTTGATTTATCTTGTCTCCCAAAATCCTGTTGATTAACCGCAGTGTCGCCTGCGAGAGATGCGTGTGTGTCTTCAGCCCGGGTAAGCCCATATGTAAGCCGGCAAAACAATAGGGCAGCAGAACAATAGACCTTGCGGTATGATTTAGAATCTGGTTTATTAAAAAACATGGCAAAAAGTTACTACAGTGACGGACTCCCTTACGAAGACCAGTCTAATCTTCGTGGTCAAATACCATCATTCTGGAAGTATATGTTGGCGTGTTATGTGAATAAGGTTTTCAATGGTGGATTATCGGATCTTAATCGCAGAGCAAGAGAGTTGCTGGAGCCCAATTCTTCTGCTGCAGTATTGGATCTGGGAACTGGTGATGCTGAAACATTTTTGTGGTGGGCAGAACATATTCAGTCAAGAGATCTTCATGCACTAGACGCGGTGCCGAATGACCATTCTGATCGTATCAAGACAATTATTACCTCTTTGGAGCAGAAGTTTCCGTTTGATGACAATAGTTTTGACTGCGTTACTTCATCACAGAATATTGAACATATAGTCGATACGCCTCTTTATCTTGCTGAAATACAAAGGATATTAAAGCCTGGTGGTTATGCGGTCATCCTCACGGAGAATTTAGCTTCCTGGGCAAATATTGCGGCGCTTGTCTGTGGCTGGCTCCCGTTCTCGTCTACTCTCATGTTCGGGTATTCCTTTGGAAACCGTCTCATCTGGCATGACAGTCTGCCTAAAACGGATATGAGCAGATTTTACAAGGAGAAAATATGGGGATGTTTAGGGCATCAGAGGTTATTTACTCCTTTCGCGCTCAAGCAGATTTCTGAAAGACACGGCTTCCGCTGTGAGGCAGTTTTTGGTGCAGGATATGCTCCGCTGTTTGGCGTGTTATCAAGGTGGCTGTCACGTTTAAATCCAGCCCATTGTCATTTCATCGGAGTCAAACTGCGTAAGCCCATTGGATAAAGTAAAGACTGCATTATGAGTCAGCCGTTGAGAATATCGTTCATCAATATGCCGTTTGGCGAGTTAACACTGCCTTCGCTGGGGTATGCCAAACTCGAGCAGATTTTGAAGAAAACATTTGGCGATAAGGTGCAAGTCGATACCTTGTATCTCAATATGGACTACGCCTTGCATGTAGGCGATCTTTCTCTGTACAACCATGCCCTTTCGGATTATGGATTCCTAACCGATGTTGGCGATTGGCTTTTTCGGCAAGCTGCTTTTCCGGAAAGCCCTGACAATGCGGATGAATATTTTGCCAGATACTACTATGAAAAAAGCCCTGAAATGGAAAAAGTACGTGTATTCCTGCAGGATCAGCGGGCCAAGCTAGCCGAGGTTCTTGATGGCTTTATTGATAAATATAATCTTCTTGATGCTGATATTGTAGGTTTTACGCTTGTGTACTCTCAATCTGTTTCATCGTTTGCGCTTGCGCGACGCATCAAGGATAGAAAACCATCTGTTACTACTATCATAGGCGGGCCAAAATGCGAGGGGGAAATGGGACGGGTATTGGCCGAACGCATGGCGCAGGTGGACTATGTGTTTTCCGGAGAAGCACTTGTCAGTCTACCGGAATTCGTCACGCATCGACTTTCCGGCGACATCGCCAAGTGTGACAGTATTGATGGTGTTCTTTCCAGGAGTAACCGTTTTGCCTGGCAGCCTGATTCGGATGATCGCCTGTGCCGGTCCGGTGATCGGCAAACGGGCATTGCCACGAGGGGGCGCAATCTTCCTATCAACACCAATATCATCCCTGACTATAATCAGTTTCTTGACGTGATCGAAAAGAAATTTCCTAATGGGCGGATTAAGCCTGTTCTTTTGTTTGATACCTCGCGCGGTTGTCCGCGGGCCGCCAGCAATCCCTGCAGATTCTGCGGTCTGAACGGGGAGTTTAAGACGTGCGATGTGATGACTGTGGAGAATGCTCTAGGGCAGATTAAGGCAATATGTGCATATGCGCCGCGTGCTAAATATTTTGTTAATGTAGATAATGTTTTGCCCGCTAATTATATTCGCGAGGTTTTTCCTCTGCTTCCTCAGCGGAGTGATATTGCCATTCGGTATGAAGTTTTTTCTAATATTACCGCTTCTGATATGCAAACGCTATGTCGTGCGGGTGTTACGCGTTGTCAGCCGGGCTTGGAGTCGCTGTCGAATTCAACGTTGACTCTGATGAGGAAGGGGACAACTTCTTTCCGCAATCTGCAGTTTCTCAAGGACTGTACGCGTTATCCTTTTACTCCTGAGTGGAACCTGCTGATTAATATTCCGGGCGAAAAAGAAAGTGTTTATGACAAGTATTTGAGCGATATTCCTTTGCTGACTCATCTGCCTCCGCCTATTGGGTTTTTTCCAATCATGTTTGTGCGCTTTAGTGACTATTATCTACATCAGGCTGAGAACGGTATTCAACTGCAACCCCAGGATTTCTATAAGTTAATTTTTCCGTTCAGTTCTGTTGATATAGAACGAGTGGCGTGTTTTTTTCGGGATGCGAAGGTCGACAGTGATAGGGTTGATGGCTGGCTGGTGCGTCTGAACAGAGCTGCACAGTTCTGGCAGACAAGATGGTATAATCGTGACGGGAAGATACAGTCGCGTCTGTGTTTTCTTGAAAACAGCGATGTTGTATATGATTCACGTTCCGGTGCGGTCGTTGAGCATAAGTTGACGTCTTTAATGAAGTGTATGCTGGATTTGTTGGAGAATCCGTTTTCTCGGGCTGAGGTTATGAGCCGATGTCATGACACTGCCGGATTAGGTGCTGATCACGAATTCGAATTACTTATCGCTCGTGGTCTGCTTTTTGAGGATAATGGGAAGTATCTGAGCCTGGTAGCGGGTTGATGTTTCGCAATAGATTGTAAAGTCAAGATTGCCTTAATAAGCGTATTCTGACATTGTTATTATTCAAAAATGGATTTTGTGTGATGATCTTGACTGTAATGTGAATATGCAGCCTGCATGAGGGAATTCTATAAATGCGTGGAAGAATTAAAATACTTGCATTTGTTTCCATTGTAAGTTTTGCGATATGTGTTTTCTTTTTTTGGCTGGTGGAGCATGAGAAGAATCCCAATGTAAAGACGGCCTTTGATGCTGTTTGGTGGTGGGTTGTAACATCTGCGAGTGTGGGATATGGGGATATTGTGCCGGTTACTAAGGCTGGCAGGGTGGTTGGAATATTGACAATAATCTCAGGTTTCTTCGTGTTTGCGAATTTTATATCTCTTGTGGCGGAGTCGATGCATGAGTATTTCGAGAGGCGAAACAAAGGTTTGGCGCATATTGAGGCAGAGCACCATATTGTGATATGCGAATATACGGCCGTGGCGGATGAGCTGATACAGTCGTTGCCGGAATTACCGGAGTTTGCAAAAAGAGAGGTTGTGGTGGTGTCTGACCTGATTTCGAGGAGTCCATATCCGCAGTATCACTTTGTCTGCGGTGTTGCACTTAACCCTATGGCGCTAAAGATGGCAAGTGTTGCGAAGGCAGATTATATATTTGTTTTTGCAAACCTACGATTTGCAGACCCTGATATTAAGACATTGCATACGGCTTCAAGAATAATGGCGCTGAACAGCTCGGCCAAAATATTTGTCGAAATGGTAAAACCTTCTTCAGATATGCTGCAGTATATGAACGGTCGCGTTATTCCAATGGATAGCCGCACGCTCATGGAGCTCGTCCTGCAGGACAAGCATATCGATCCAAACATATTCATTGCCCATTCAGCGAAGACTTGAATTATATTCCGACTTTTGCCCTATCTGGCTTTGTGCGTACGCACCAAAATGGATAACGTCACATGTTTTATGTGGAATATGAATAATGATGAGTTTATAGTCTCTTTACATGTATGGACTTGGTAAAACTGCATACGGAATCGACATATCAGGAAACAGGGTGTTTCTGGTTCGTGCTGTCTTGAACAACGGTTCTGTGCGGTATACACGCGCTGAAGCAGGTGATGCCGTAGTAATTGAAGCGTTAGGTCAGCGCGGGCTTGCGGCTGCAGCATTAAATGGTCGTGAATGTTTTGCAAGATGGCTGGATCTGCCTGCAGTTACCTCAAGAAACGCACTTAAGGTTCTTCCAACTGTACTCGATCTTCAGATTCCATTTCCTGTCGAAGATTGTCTATTCACGTTTCCTGTAATCGATGACATCGGTACAGGTAAATCCAGGGCAATGGCTGTCGCGATTCGGAAAAGCGACATTGAGACTGGTATTAAAAGATATAATGACAAAGGTTTTGACCCTGCGATACTGGATCACGAAGGTCTTTCTCTGTGGACTCAGAGTTTGTCGGAGCTTCCGGCCTCAGCCAGCACGTTGCGAGTGGTTGTATACATAGGACTAGATAGGTGGGTGGCGGTATTGGGGACCGGATCAAAATATATTTCAAGCCATTATGCCAAGCCTGGTGATGTTGATATGTTTCATAGAATCGTTCTTTCCGGCCTCGACGCTGTAAAGTCCGATCGGCCTGATGCGGCAATTGCGTCTTCAAAGGTGATGTGGTGCTTTAGCGGACCAGGGGCCTCTGATCAATCAGCAATTGAGAAAATCCTGACGCTGTTTGACGCAGCGGCTTTTATGGCTGTAAAGATTCATGCTGAACCTGAATCTTTCCTCGCAAGGTCTGTGGCAAGGAGGGCGCTGGTTGATGACGGTTTGCCATGCAACATGAGGATCAATAGCTATGCACATGCCGCAATGGTGCGCAGGAAAGAAAGCAGAGTCCTTCGTTCGGCCATGGTCGTCGCATTGTCAGGATTGCTTTTGATCGGGGTGAGCATTTCTGCTTTGTGGAGAATGCAATCACAGCTCAACATGCTTGATTCACGCTTTCGTGCAAAAGTCGGGGAGGTTGCCGGTGCAAAGGTCAAGGGCCAGAAAGGCGAGCAGGCAATTGCAATCGCTCAGCGGGTTCTGGCAGCCCGGGAATATGAGCAAAGACCTTTTATGTCTGAATGCCATGTCGCACAGTGTGCCAATGAGATAGTGGCGTCCTGCGTTTCGGGACAGACGACAGTCGAGTCATTGTCTCTTTCTGATGACCAAGCGTCTTTGAGCGGCGTTGCCGCAGGCAAGCAGAGCGTCGAAGAGCTGGATTCAATCCTCAAGAATCATGGTTTCCTCACTAAATCCAGTATTACGCCCCTGAAGGCAGAATCAGGGTCTCGATTCACTATAATAGGGCAGAAGGCGGTGCAGGATGAATAATAGAAATAGTATTGCCATCGGTTCTGCTGTTCTGTTGTTTGTGATCGGTATTCTACTATCTCTTTATGCAATAGGAGAGAGCAAAGGATATGGAATAAAAAGCAAACAGAAGAGTGCCGATCTTGCTCGTGTCTCTAATATTGCGCAACAGTATGCTGATCTTAATGCCTTGGTTGAGAGAAATAGGGGCACATATGCATCAGCGCCGCAAAGCCAGATTCCTGCTCTCGGTGCCGATATAAAAGTACAGACTTCTGTGGAAAAACGAATTGAGCTGGGTTCTGGGTGGGGTATGCGGTCTATTGATGTAGCGTGTGACGAAATACAGCCAGGAAATGTTTTTGATTTCATCGATGCAGCCGGGAAAGCCGTGCCGCCATGGAAGATTTCAAAGTTGTCGATAATCGCTTTGCCGGGAGGCAAGTCGAAGGCTGTTATGACGCTCAACTCTGTTGAGAAGAAGTAGATCCAAGCTGAGGTAATGACACAGAGTGAGTTTTGAGGCATTTCGTCCCAGCGCTAGAATTTATCGCATGGCTTTTGTTAATGGTTTCTTATCAGGCAATCAGGATTATTGCCGATGAGGTCTGAGCGACCGGCTTCCATCAGGGCTTCTTTCGCTTTTCTGTGAAATTCCGGCTTATGATGCAGTAGCAGCGCTCTCTGCAAAGCTTTCTCTCTGTCAGATCTTGCTGTATATATATTACTCATTGTGAACGGGTCGAGTCCCGTATAATACATCGCACAGGCAATGGTCATAGGTGCAGGATAGAAATCCTGGACTTGCTCGGGCGCGATACGGTTTTTGTGCAGATACACAGCCATTTCGACCATATCCTTCAAGGTGCAGCCCGGATGTCCGCTCATGAAATACTCTACCACGCCCAGCCTCTTTCCGTGTCTCCTGGCGCTTTCTAGAAACTTGCTGACAAAGCTGCGGTAATAACGCTCGGAGGGCTTTTTCATTATGGCAAGTACGCTGTCGCAGACATGTTCTGGAGCTATCTTAAGCAGTCCAGAGGTGTGCAGTTTTGCCAAGCGGTCTATAAAAGATCCATTACCTGCCTGTAGGGCAAGGTCGAACCGAATGCCGCTGGATATGAAAATATGCTTTATGCGTTTCAGGGCTGATGCTGCGTCAAGGAGTTCCATATATCTGGCATGACTGGTGTCGAGGTTGCTGCATATGGCGGGATGCAGGCAATTTCTGTTTTTGCATCCGTTTCTATCTAGCTTGCATCCCGTGCCGTACATGTTGGCCGTTGGTCCACCAAGGTCGGTTATCGTTCCTTTGAATTCAGGTAAGTCTGCTATCTTTGTCAGCTCATCTAATATATTACGCTCGCTCCTCGAACTGATCCGTTTGCCCTGGTGTGCTGTTATGGCGCAGAAGGCGCAGTCGGCGTAGCAACCTCTGTGGACGGTGATAGAGTCCTTTATCATCTCATATGCTGGAATTCTGGCTGTACCGTATGATGGATGCGGTTTCCTTGTGTAGGGCAGGCCGTATATGGAATCGATCTCCATGGTGCTGAGTGGTGCCGCTGGCGGATATGCCACAAGAAACTTATCTGCATGTTTTTGCGCTACGATCTGCCCTCCCTCGGAAAGATGCCGTTCCTGTATGGCTCTGGCCATATCCGCGAAGGCCCGGTGTCCTGCTTTGCTGTTGCCTGACACATCTTCAAACGAAGGTAATTGGAACGTCTCATCGGGCAAGCCGCTGGATGATTTAATGATACATGTTCCGGCTATGCCCGAAAGCTCTACTCCTTTTGCCAAACGTGTAGCGATCTCGATGACTGATCTCTCTGCCATGCCGTATGCGATAATATCTGCTTTGCTGTCAAAAAGTATCGAGCGCCGTACCTTGTCTGACCAGTAGTCGAAATAAGCGAACCTGCGCAGAGATGCTTCAATCCCTCCAATGACGACAGGGACATCATTATATGCCTGTTTAATCATGGAGCAATAAACTATGGTGGCCTTGGGTGGCCGTTTGCCAGCGGTTCCTCCTGGTGAGTATGGATCGTCGCGCCGCAATTTGCGCATTACTGTCAGGTGTGAGAGCTGGCTGTCTACATTTCCTGCCGATACACCGAAGAATAGGCGTGGCTTGCCCAGTATCTGTATAGAATCTTGCCGCGTATGGTCCGGTTGCGCGATAATGCCGACTTTGTATCCCTGATCTTCCAGGTGTCTGCCGATCAGGGCAACGCCGAATGAGGGGTGGTCGATATAAGCATCACCGGATACAAGGATGATATCGCATTGTGTCCAGCCGCGTGCTTCCATCTCATGCCGTGTCATCGGAAGCGCTAGATGCGGGTGTGTAGCCATCAGTTTAGAGTTATATCTTTTTGCGCCACCACAATACGGCGACGAACGTTGCTGAAGCCGTTGCCAGTATCATGACCATCCAGAAAGCCCATAATTCTGTGCCCTCCGGCTTCGGGGTGGGTAGCGGGATGTTCATCGAGAAAACGCTGACTATGAGGGTAGGGAGCATTAGCGCGATCATAACTACATTAAGTGTTTTCATTATGACGTTGAGATTGTTTGCAACTATGGACGCACGTGCATCCATCAATCCGGCAAGAATGTTGGAGTATATTGTCGCCATTTCCCGGCATTGGTTGTTTTCGATTATCGTATCGTCCAACTGCTCCAGATTTTCTGTGGATAAGCTGATCCGTGATGCGTTATTTCTGGTTTTCTCGATAAGGACGGAATTGGAGTTAATGGCGTTAAGATAGTAGACAAGGCTCTTTTCCAGTGTAAAAAGGTTAAGCAGATGTTTATTATCCATCGAAGTGTCAATGGCCTGTTCAAGAGAGCTTGATATCATGTTTATGACCTTGAGATGCTCTTCGAAGTGAAAGATAGCTCTGTGTATCATTCTGAGTATTATGTCCTGGAGCGATGTAATATTGTTAAAAAGCTTACCCTCAATTATCTGTGCTTCTTCTGCCAGTACTATTACGAGTTTATCACTGAATAGGAATGCCCCGGTGGATGCTACTTTGAAAAGAAAATTGTCCTTGGAGCTGTAGTTTTTTGGCCGCTTCATGATGAAAACTGTATGTTCCGGCTCGAATTCTAGTCGTGATAGTTCTTCAGGATCGAGGCATGATACGAGAGTATGTTCATCAATTCCGAACTCATTAACCAGGATTTTTGTCTCAGCATCGTCAGGTGCAATAAACACATGTATGGTGCCTTCGCCATTCGAAGCCTCTACAATCTTGCCATGATCAATCTTTAAATATCTTCTCATGTGTGAAAGAGAGAATATAATTGCGTTTTACAATCAGCAAGGTAAAACTGTATCGGCTATGATGATTTCTTAATAACATGAAGTGGCTGATTACAACATCAAAACAATCTGATAAGACTGGCAATTATACGGCATGGTTGCTCAATGCTGGTGTTTCGGCGCGATTGGCGGTTGAGCTGGGAGATGTCGGTCCTGACTTTGCGGATTGTGACGCACTGCTTCTTGCCGGCGGACCGGATGTGGCTCCGGCTGCGTATGGGGCGTCATTTGTGCATCCTAAGACATATGTTGACCATAAACGCGATGAAATGGAGTCATTCTTGATAAACCAATTCCTGTCGTTGCAAAAGCCTGTTTTTGGGATTTGCAGAGGCTTACAGGTTATAGCGGTGCATTACGGTTGCAGTCTGGTGCAACATATTCCGGAAATAATAGCCGCAGAGGAAGAGCAGCATTCTGCAATTGAAGATCTGGATGCTTGTCATCTTTTTTTGCCGCGAGTCGATACAGTTTTGGGCTCTGTCCTTTCTGGCATGCGGAATATCAACTCATGTCATCACCAGGCGATAGGGAGAATGCCTTTCTCGTCTCCTCTCAGGATAGCAGGAAGGTCACAATATGGCCTTGTGGAGGCTGTTGAGGATCTTCACGGAACGGTCAAGGTGTCAGCAGTTCAGTGGCATCCGGAGAGGATGTCATACGAGTCTGCTGCTTCGTCTGGTTTGCTCGAGTATTGGAAGTCGCTGGTGTTAAATAGGTAAGGTATATTAGCGATGTGCACTGCCCGTAATCTATTGCAATTTTCTCAAATACATAATATAAATGAGGCATGAACAACGGAAACAAAAGCAGTATTTTGACAGTAGCAGCTAAGCATTTTGCCGATAAAGGTTTTGTTGCTGCTTCAGTGAAGGAGATAGTCACTGAGGCTGGTGTCAATATCAGTGCGGTAGCTTACCATTTCGGATCCAAGGAGGGACTGTTTACTGCAGTTTTCGTGAAAAAAATAGAGCCGCTTAGGCAATTGGCAATCAAGCTCATGCAGAGCAACAAGACCTGCACGGAGAAAATAAGGGAACTGTTTCAGATTTATGCAGTTTATTTTCTATGCACTGAGCCATCCTTACGGGTTATATATGCAGATATGCTGTCAGGTCACTTCCGCCTGCCCAAGGAGGCGACTATGATGGTAGAATGGCGAAATAAGATTTTTATCGACACGTTTAAAAGGGGCATCAAGAATGGTGAACTCAGGAAGTGTGATCTTGAGACGGCTGCGTGGTGTTTCTTTGGAATGCTTATGCCCTACATCCTTTACGAACCGATAGGTGGTGCCGGCGGAAAGTTAAAGCCGTATCCCAGGGAGTTTGTGAATAGAATTATCAATTCTGCTCTGGATATCTACTTCAACGGCATCGCCGGGAAGAGTCCGAAGAGTGGCAAAGATCGCTAAGTCGTCCGGCAAAAAGGAGTTCACTGCGACATTTGTGTTTGCTTGCTGCGCTGGAAGCTCTAACCGGTAAGAAAATCTTGATTTCGGCAAAGTCTCTGTGGGGAGCATGCAGAGACATACGGCTACACTAGAAACCGCTTATCAATACCTTTATAGCTATCAATCCTTCTGTCCCTGAGGAATGGCCAGAGTCGGCGGACATGGTCGGTCCTGTTTATGTCTATATCGGTTGTGAGTATTTCTTCCCTTTCGATGCTTGCCGATATAATGATTTCACCCTGACACCCGGCGATGAAACTGCTGCCCCAGAAATCAATGCCGCTGCCACGTTTATCGGGGCATTTCTCGAAGCCTGTTCTATTGACAGCCAGTGTGTGAATACCGTTTGCCACTGCATGGCTTCTTTGAATTGTCGTCCAGGCTTCAAGTTGCCGTGTCTGTTCTTCCTTGCTGTCCTTTGAGTTCCAACCTATTGCCGTGGGATATATTAGGAGATCAGCGCCAGCAAGTGACATCAGGCGAGCAGCCTCAGGATACCACTGATCCCAGCACACCATCACGCCAAGATTGCCAACGGATGTCTGGATCGGATTGAATCCAAGGTCGCCAGGCGCGAAATAGAATTTTTCGTAATAGCCGGGGTCGTCGGGGATATGCATTTTTCTGTATTTGCCTGCGATTCGTCCGTTCTTTTCGAAGACTATCGCTGTATTGTGATACAGGCCTTTAGCTCTTTTCTCAAAGTTTGATGTAACGAGTACGACTTTGTTCTTTTTTGCCAGATCTGAGTAGAAATCGGTGGC
>CAMCYG010000048.1 GCA_945883775.1 Victivallis vadensis | reverse complement strand
GGCTTCTCGTAGAAAACAACCGCATCTATGTTCTCTGGAAGGAGCCCAGCCTCTTTAAGACAATAATTGACAGCATTGGCTGGAAAATTGTAGTCATGCTTGATACGGGTAAAACGCTCCTCCTGCGCCGCAGCGATTATCTCGCCATCACACACAAGTGCCGCAGCACTATCATGATAAAACGCACTTATACCTAATATATTCATGTCAATTGGCGTCTGCGATACCAGTCAATTGTTGCTTTGAGGCCATCCTCAAAACCAGTACTCGCCTTAAATCCAAAACTTTCCTGCGCCCTTGCCGTGTCCAGACTCCTTCTTGGCTGGCCATCAGGCTTGGTGCTGTCCCACACTATATTTCCGGTAAAACCAGTAAGTCGCGCTAATATTACGACAAGATCTTTTATCGATATTTCATGGCAGGAACCAAGATTGACCGGTTCAGCTCCATTGTATTTCTCTGTAGCCAGCAAAATCCCCTCGGCGCAGTCATCCGCATACAGGAATTCCCGCGTTGCAGATCCTGACCCCCAGACAACCATCTCTTGATTGCCGGCCTTAACGGCTTCAATGCACTTCTTAATGAGCGCAGGTATGACATGAGAGCTCTCGGGGTCAAAGTTGTCGCGCGGCCCATATAGATTAACCGGCATGAGGTAGATCGAATTAAAACCATATTCCTGTCTATACGCCTGCGACTGCACCAGAAGCATTTTCTTTGCGAGCCCGTAAGGCGCGTTGGTCTCTTCCGGATAGCCTATCCATAAGTCATCTTCCTTAAAAGGAACAGGAGTAAACTTTGGATAGGCACATATTGTCCCAATCGCAACAAACTTCTCTATCCCGCGACGGCGACCTATTTCCATAAGCTGGACGCCCATCATCAGATTGTCGTAAAAGAAGCTTCCTGGGTATTTACGGTTAGCTCCTATCCCACCGACTTTGGCCGCAAGATGTATAACCACCTCCGGCTTGAAATCATCATACGCCTTAATGACTTTGTCCATATTCACAAAATCATATTCACCTGACCCAGGAACCAGAATATCTGAGCAACCTCTTTTTTTCAGACGCTCTACGACAAATGATCCTAAGAATCCGGATCCCCCGGTAACCATGACCCTTTTCCCCCTCAAACCGTCACTCATTTATATCTCCTTGTTTGATAAAGACATACTTGAACATTCATCTAATTGAAGCATGAGCGGCTTCCTGCAAAACACGCATCGTTCCTGCTGCAGTCATTTCCCAGGTAAACTTACCGGCCCACGTTACAGCCGCTTCGCACCAAACAGCTCTCTTATGCTTGTCCCAGCTTAGCACCTCCAGCAGTTTATTATCCAGATCATGAACAGCACAAGGGTCAAAATATACTGCACTGGATCCGCCGACCTCGGGAAGTGAACCGTATTTAGTGGTTATGACCGGCACACCAGCAAGCATTCCCTCCAGCACCGGCAAGCCGAATCCTTCGTAAAAAGAGGGGAAAACAAATAAATCTGCAGCCTGATAAAGCGCGATCAATTCCCCCCTGCTGACCCCTGACAATCTTATTAACCTGCCCTTATCACTGATAGAGTTAACTGCTCCTTGAAGCGTTTCCTCACCCCTTCTGGGCTTTCCAACCATCACCAGCTTGTGAGGAATTTTATTCATGATGCGCCCGAAAGAATCGACCAATGCGTGTAGATTCTTGTGCGGATATGAATTAGCAACTGTCAGTATATACGGCCCATCGAGAGGCACCAGCCGCTTCAGGATTTGCCGCATTGCAGACTCATCTGCCCTGACCCCAAAATGTCCGTCGACAGCAAGTAGCGTAGCTGTAACTTTGTCAGGAGATGCACCCGTATACTTTATGACTTCTGAACGCGAAAACGCTGATATTGCTATAACCTTGGTACATCTTTTGGATGCAAGCTTTACAAGTATATCCGTTGCCAGCCATTCACTCCAGCTAAGGTCATCGGAATGACTCTTATATTGCATATCCAGAATCGAGACAACCTGGGGACATGGGCAGAATATGACAGATGTATAACCTGGCGACCACAGGACATCCAAGTGCGCCTTCTTCACACGGAACGGCAGTTCGGTCTGCTCCTTGATTATCCGCGTCGGACGATGGATTGCATGGAAGTTCAGCCGCTCGAAATGAACATTGTTGAACCGGAGCATGTCCTCCCGGAGCACCGGGTCGTTCTCCATATTCGTGAACAGAACGAATTCCACCGCAGGATAATGCGCAGCCATGGCTATCAGGGTCTGACGCAGATATGTCTCAGACCCGCCGACTTCGTTCGGTATATAGAACAATGTATTTACACCTATTTTCATGAAACCAAAGCATTTCTCCCACAGATTAACACAGATGAATCGGATCATACCGCCAAAGGCGGCACACAAAATCATCGTTCTCTATCAGAGTTTATCTGTGTTCATCTATGGGCAAATTCCTATTTCTTTTCGTCCCTACGCATCCACTTCATCAGCGTGTAGCAGAACACGATACCCCACCACACACCAAGATGTATTAACGCCTGCAAACTGAATCTGCCGGCATCTCTGGCAGCAACTGTCCATTCCTCCCTGAACTGGTCTCTGAACAGTGTCCCGCTCAACGATGATGGATGCCAGCGGAAATACGCCAGAGGCGGATTTCCCACCATTACCGCCCTTCCCTGCCTGAACAGCTTGATTATCAAATCATAGTCCCAGGCGCATGTGAAATCCTGCCTCAATCCGCCAGCTTTCTCAAAGGCGCTACGCCTGAACAACATTGCCGGTTGTGAGATATAATTGATGCACTGGATAGTGAACCGAGACGAATATTTATAAAAAAACTCCTTGAATCTTGTGATTCCCTGCCTGATCTCCACCCCTTGCTCATCCATAATAGGACAATGCCCGAAGCACAACGAACAGTCGGGATTACCAGCCATCACTTCTAGAACCCTCTTCAATGCTCCTGGCTCATACAAATCGTCAGCATTAAGCCAGCCAAGCACATCACCCGTAGCCAGTGCTAGTCCTTTGTTAATTGCGTCAAAAGCGCCGCTATCCTTCTCGCAGATGATGCGATCAATTTGAGCCTTATATTTGTTTATAATCTCCATCGACCGATCAGTACTTTTTCCGTCAATGACAATATATTCGAGCTCGACCCCGTCATCCCTCTGAGAAATCACGCTCTTCAACGTCTGCTCAATGAAACGCTCGCCGTTATAGTTAGCTGTGACTATGCTGATTTTCATTAAGAATATCTCTCACAGAGATCGCAGAGCTGTATGAAGGGGCGCATCTGCGATTTGGTGCCGTCCCCGTAAGAGCGGCTCACCGTGGACGGTTCGCCCTACCTTTCCGGAATTAAGGCAGGGAGAGGCCTCCGGCCGAGCCATACCGGATCGCAGATGTGACCTATGAAGGGCCAAGCCCTGTGTGTTGGAGTTTTTCTGTGCCCTCAACGAGCTCTGCGAGAAACATCCTGTTTTTTCTTCGCTGGTTTTCATGTTTAAAGCACTAATACACCAAAGGAACTATCCACTGAAAATAAACGTACTTATAAATAGCCCAGTTTAGGCCTAGAGCGTATACGTTCGAAATGAAGTCATCCGCGGTAATACCCAATCCACCCTTCAGCTTCTGAGACGTAAATGCAGGGAATGGTTTGATGATATCCAGAATTCTGCTGACCACAAAAGCGATTGCCAGCAAAACAGGCTCCTGAAGTATCGGCAGGCCTATCACGCATATCGGGAATGTCAGATACTCATCCGCAACAATACGCCCGTCATCCTTCAGCCTGAAGATCCTCTCGCCAGCCGAACAGATTGGTATGGCCAATAGAGCCAATACCGCCGCTACACCACACTGCCAGAAGACTGGCAATCCTGTCATAGCAAGCGCGATCAGCACCCCCGGAAGTGTCCCGAATGTGCCGGATGCAACCGGTGCAAGTCCGGTCCCAAATCCCGTCGCGAGAAGTTTATTTATCTTTTCCATAAAAGCATCACTGTTACACAAATCGGTATTTGATTATGCACCAGAGGGCACGGACACCGTCCTTCCAGGTGATTTTCTTGCCTTCGGCATAACTGCGACCGTAATACGAGACAGGCACTTCGTAGATCCGCCAGTTGCCACGGGCGACTTTGGCGGTGATCTCCACCTCAAAGCCGAACCGATTTTCCTGTATCTTGATTGCATCGAGGACTTCCCGCTTGAACATCTTATAGCAAACCTCCATGTCCGTCAGATTCAGATTAGTCATCATATTGGAAAGCAGCGTCAAGAAACGGTTGCCCATGGAATGCCAGAAAAACGATACCCTGTGCGGGCCGCCTCCAACGAACCTTGAGCCAAATACGACATCAGCATGCCCGTCCAGCATAGGCCCTAGCAAAACCTTGTAATCATTTGGATCATATTCCAGATCAGCGTCCTGAATGACAACTATGTCGCCAGTAGCCTTAGCGAAACCTGTCCTTAAAGCCGCGCCCTTCCCCTGATTTTTCTCATGATAGAATATCTTCCAAGGCTTCTTTTCCTCTTCCATCTTCTTCAGGACATCCCTTGTGCCATCCCTCGAACAGTCGTCGACAAGGATGATTTCCTTCTCAAGTCCGACGTTGACGGCATTGACCATATCAATGATCTTACTGATAGTATCCTTCTCGTTGAACACTGGTATTACTATGCTTAATTTCATTTTTTCAGACTATCCGTTTAGCCATTTTCTTTCAAGCACTCAATGGCCTCGCCAAAACCGCATTTCATCTCAACAATAGCCACGTCTTATCTCGCAACATCTTAAAAATCTGACTTGCCGCCTCTGCATGCCCATACACAGAAGGGTGCGGATCGGTCCTATTAAGATACAGTTCCGTTTTCATATATTCCGTTATGTTATTGGCTATTCCGCGGTCACTGGAATATGCGTCGAACGGATACATATACTCTATCCCGCATTCCTTATACAGCGCCTCCATCCGCTCTGACATGTGCCCTTCCAGAGCGGTGCACAGCACCTTGAAATCGCCCTCCCTGCTCATTGCAGACAACTCTCTGACTGCAGCCTCAAATGGCGCCCACCCTGAAAGATGAAGCATTTCATCACGCCCCTCGCCCTTTGCGTATACAGTCGCAGTTCCTTTCAGCTTCGAAATTATATTCGCCGCCTGCTGATAAATATACTCCCATGCAAAAGATTTGCCCGACTTAAGACAGTTTCGCTGCGGCCTAAAGAAAGGCGGTGGATCAAAATCATTGGCGACATAATTAATTATCACTATGTCAGGCTTGTACTGCATGCCCTTCTGCCTCATCGCCCTTACTTCCATAGCTATGTTATAACCCGGGACCCCCATGTTGATAGTTTCCCATTGCTCTTTGCCTTCCGCATTTAGCTTTCGCTCAAGCACCGCCAGAAAAGTCTCATTGTCCCCGACCCCCCATCCCCAGACTACCGAATCGCCAAGACCTATGATTCTTTTAGTTCCAGGTTTCTTTATGACATCACAATCTCTGCCGCGGAAGCCTGAGGCATTCATTGTAACACTTTGCCCCAACCATTTAAAGCTCACCGCTTTTTTCAGCTCGTAAAAAACATATTTGTCGCCGGTGAGACACATTACATCACCCATCTTCTTGTCCCCTGCCAATCCTCCCGAAACGGTCGACTCAAGCATCGCCTGCAGCTCCTGCTTGTCAATTACATAGGCCCTGACCCGAAACACCGCCTCTATCAGCAACAGAGTGACACCGGTCGACAGCAGGGAAAGCATTATCCGAGGAGCAAGACTGACAGCCGGACCAGACCTCCGCCGCTGTCGCACAATTGAAACAACGGGCATCAGGATAAGCGCGGCAATCATAGCAATGAACAAGACAATAACCGCAATACTCTTGAGGAAATCACGTTGCCTATTCTTGTATTCCTTGGACTCCTTCAACGCCCGCTCAAGCCAGAGCTCGTCCTTGCCGGATTCAAGATATTCTGTAAAAGTTTTCATGCCAGCCGGATCCGACGGCCGACCAAGGACCTTCAGATAGCACCGCTCGACAGCCGCCTCTGTCTGCTTGCCGTGATCACTCCCAACTTCCACCTTGTTTGCAGTGGAGAAAGCTGAGGACACCGCAAGAAAGGCGAGCAAGAAAGAAAGAACTGATATTCTAAAACTACGCATGTTAAATCTCATACCGCTATCAAAAGCAGAAGCAAACCCATACCCACTCTTCATTACAAAGAAACCGCAGCGCTTTTAGCGACTCGCGAGAATTTAGGATTATTGCCGGCAATCACAATGGTAACCTCGCCCTTTATTGCTTCATTCTCAAAGCGTGAAGCCAGCTCACCAAGATACCCCCTGTAAACCCGCTCAAATTTTTTTGTTAGCTCGGCACACACCGCCACACGTCTGTCACCCAAGACATCAAAGGCTACCTTAAGCGACTTCCCGACACGATAGGGTGACTCAAATAACACAAGGGTGTGAGACATGTCCTTCTCTTCCAGGAAGAAACTGCGCGCCGCACCTTCTTTCTTGGGCGGGTAGCCTTTAAAAGTATAACTCGATGTCGGCAGACCGGAAAGGAGCAACGCCACATGAACCGCAGATGCACCAGGCAAAACCGTAAACTCAACTCCTTTTTCCGCAGCTAGCGCCGATAGCCTGTAGCCCGGATCGCTCACGCCGGGGAAACCGCTGTCCGTACATAAAGCCACATTCTTTCCCTGAGCCAGAAGATCAAGAATTCGCTCACCGGTATGCTCTTCGTTGCCCTCCCGGTACGACATGAATATGTGAGGCACTTTCAACCCAAAATGCGCCAGTAATATTCTGGTCCTACGTGTATCCTCACAGGCAATAACATCCGCCTGGCCAAGAGCATCAAGCGCCCGCTTGCTTATATCATCAAGATTTCCTATCGGCGTTGCCACAAGATATAGCATCCCAAATCCGGCTGCCCGGATTTGGCTGGATTTATTGAATTCCTGCGAATTAATTTCTTTTCCTCCGGAAATATTAACTGTTATCAACACACGCTCCAAAAATACATTATCCTCAAACTATTTACATTTTCTACCATCCCTTGCAGAAATTCAACAAATCTTACAGTCATAAGCTATTTCGGCAGAGATAGCTTACGACTAATCGCTTCCTTCAGGATATCCAACCCGTTCTTTTCTTTGGCAGAAAGCTCTATCGAATCTGGAAACTGCTCGCGCAATTTCGGCAGAACCGCCTGCGCTTCAGGCGTATCACACTTATTAAACAATAATAGCGAAGAGACCCCATCCGCTCCAATATCTTTTAACGTGTTTCTGACTATCTCTATATGGTCGTGGATTCTGTGATGACTGGCATCTATAACCACAAGAAGAAGGTCCGATTCCACGGCGACCGAAAGCGTAGACCTGAATGATGCTATAAGACCATGAGGCAGATTCCGGATAAAACCCACCGTATCCGTCAGCAGGACATTCAACCCCGGCCCAATATACACCAACCTCGTCTTTGTATCCAACGTCGCAAAAAGCCTGTCATCTACATAAGCGTCAGCTTTTGAAAGCGAATTCAGCAATGTGGATTTACCGGCATTGGTGTACCCGACCAGACACACTATCGGGGCAGGTTTCTTCGTCATGCTTCTTTGCCTGCGTTTCTGTATCAGCTCCAGCTTCTCTTTCAGATCCTTTATTCTTTTCCTCATCGGAGCATTACGAAGCTGAAACGGGCTCTCCCCTGGCCCCCTCATTCCAATGCCTCCGGTAAAACGCGCCTGCTTCTCCGACACCGGAATCCTGGTGATCAGATATTCAAGCTGTGCGAGCTCAACCTGTATCTGCGCCTCAGCTGACCGCGCCCTGTGCGCAAATATCTGGAGAATAAGCTCGGTCCGGTCGATAACTTTTATACCCAGCGCAAGATCGATGTTGTTTACCTGTGCTGATGAAAGTTCATTATCGAAGATAACCAGATTGGCACCGTTCTCGCTGCAGGCAAGCTTTACATCGCCCAGCTTGCCCTCACCTATAAAGTGCGCTGGCGTGGGTCGCTCCCTACGCTGGGTAATTCTGCCCACCACAACAGCACCTGCCGTGTCAGCGAGTCGCTCCAGCTCATGAAGGGATTCTTCGGCCTCATCCCTGTCACGCCTCCCGCAGATGACCTGCACAAGGATAGCTTTCTCGAATCTTTTGGTGTCGTGTCTGTGTCGTATGGGCATATTCTCGAATTAAGATTTAGACTTCAGATTGAAATTGTTCTCACGGAGCTCACTGAGATCACCGAGAAAACTCCATGCGCTTTGCGCCAGATAAGACTCTCTGTGTACTCTGCGAGAGATAATCCGAATTCTGTTTCCCTACTAATAGTCATACCCGATCCAGATGTTCCAGGCCTGAGTATCGGTATAAGGATCATCCTTCTTGACTGGCTTGGCATAATCAAATCGTATAGGAAAACCCGGAACATCAAGACGTATGCCTGCACCTGCACTTGACGCATAGTTGTCTGCCTGAAAATCAAATGATTCCTCCCAGACATTTCCGATATCAAAGAAAGTGGCGAACCTGAGGATTGCCACTATAGGGAAAGAATATTCAATACTTGCAAAACCTAGGCTTTTGCCGCCGATAGGCTGGTGATATACCGGCTCACCAGGCGCCGGATATTGCGGCCTGTAGACCTTCGGTCCAACGTCGCGATACTCATATCCGCGTATCGTCCTGCCGCCGCCTATATACAACCTCTCAAAAGTCGGAATCTCAGCAGTATCGCCATATGTCTCAACAGTCTCATACATGAATCTCAACCCGATATACTGTTTCCCAAAAGTCGGGACATACTGGTAGGCCCTGAGATTGAATCCATAAATATCCGTATCAAAACCAAGTATCCCACCTGATACGGTACCGCCCAGACTGACCTTGTTGCCGCGTGTCGGCAGAAATGGATTATTCCGCTCGTCGTGCGTCAATGTCAGCCCTACCGTACTCATCACATATTCCTCGGCATTGGTGAAACTGTACGGCTCACCATCCACCGTATAATACATGTTTGTATCTACGTCATTACCAAGCTCATTCTTTTCAAGCGAATACCGTAAATCCAGCCTATTGGCGCCTGGTAATTTCTTGCCAAGTCCTATCCCGGTCCCGGTAGTCACCACATCATATTCATCATACTGGACTTCCCTATGATATGCGTCTACACCAAGCGATAACTGCCGGTCAAGAAACCACGGCTCAACCAATGCTACTGAATATTCCTGCCTTGTCTGCCCGTATTCCGCATGCAGCTTGAGCTTCTGTCCGCCACCGGTAAAATACGGCCATCCAAAAAGGTCGAAGTTGCCCTGTGTCAGCTCAACATAACCGATTATCTTATCAATGCTCGAGAAACCAGCACCCACCATAAACCGTCCGGTCGACTTCTCATCTACCTCAAGCGTCAGGTCTCTATAGTCAGGACTCGCCGTCTCGACGGGATATGACCTTATATTCTCGAAGAAACCAAGATTCGATATTCTGCTCTCGCTGGTTCTGACACGGACGCTGTCGTAGACATCACCGGGATAAACCAGGAGTTCGCGTCTTATAACCTTGTCTTTGGTCTTGGTATTCCCCCGGATTACAACGTTCCTGAGCTTTACCAATCCACTCTCATTTATCACATAGGTTATATCTAATATGCCCTTGGCAGGGTCTGGCACAAACAAGGCCTTGACTGTAGTGTCAATATAACCGCGCGATCCGTAATAATCCTCAAGCTTCCCCTCCGTCTGGCTAATTCGCGAAGCTGATGCCACTCCACCTTTCTTGATTGTCATCACCTTCCTCAACTCGGATTCCTGGAACTTCGCGATGCCTTTAATTGTCACGTCGCCTATTGCGTACCTTATTCCTTCATCGATATTATATCGGATAAGATATCTACCGTCCTCATCCTTGCGGCTGTCTGGTTGACTGATAGACACATCGAGATATCCTTTGTCGGTATACAAGCTCCTTATCTGCTGTCTGTCATGCTCCAACTCAAAGCCCTCAAATCGCCTCTTCTTGAATATCCAGCCGGGATTCCACCATGCGGGCTGAGTGACTGCAGCCTTCAGCTCGCTATCCGTTGCATTCTTGTTTCCGCTGAACGAAACCTGATTGACCTTGTACAGCTCACCTTCATCGATTGCTATTGAGAGTTGAACCAGCGCTGCGTCATTTGTGGCCGTAGTTATTGTATAAGATGTCTTAACCTCTTTGAAGTACCGCTGACGATACTCCTCCTTGACCTTTTGAAGCCTTGTCTCGACTATCTCATCATCCACGAAGTCACCCGGCAAAAGCTCCAGGAGCTTGATGATCTTGGACTCGCTGACGCTGTCCTCGCCACTTATCGCTATCTCACCGGTGAGCTGACGCCTAGCCTCCACAACATACACCAGCCTGAGCCCGCCATCAACCGGCTCAAGCAATGCATCTACAGAGGAAAACCGGTCTGTGGAAAGCAAAGTTTTGATATCCCTGGACACCACCTGCCGGTCAAGCTCGTCACCGGCTTTTGCGGATGTGTAGACAGAAATCGACGATTCATCCACCTTGACAGCGCCCTTATTTCTGTAGACTACATCCTTGATGATCGATACGGACTGAGCTGCACAGTCAAAGCATAAAGCGGACAGGATTATGAGTGCAGCAGAATAATTAAATAATTTACGCATCATGGAATATCAACTTCTTCGCCTGGCTCTTCATGGCCGCCGATTCCGTCAACTCCGCCTTGTCGTGCCCTATCCCGGAAGCGCGTGTATTCAGCCTCGAAACTAAGCTCTATCTCTCCGGTAGGTCCATTGCGATTCTTAGCTACATCGACAATGGCCAGAGTTTCTTCGTTTGCCCTCTCGTCATTTGGATACTTGCAAGGTCTGCGCAGCATCCAAACAAGGTCGGCATCCTGCTCGATCGAACCGGAATCCCTGAGATCTGACAGGCGTGGTACCCCAACGTCATCGCGCCTCTGTTCAGGCGCCCTGTTGAGCTGGCTCAACACCAATACAGGTAGTTTCAATTCCTTTGCCATTTCCTTTATCTGGCCTGATATGTGCTGGACCTCGTTCTGCCGGCCCTGACTAGCATAGAACCTTGAATGCAATAAGCCGAGGTAGTCGATTACGATAAATTCTATATTGTAGCGTTTTCGCATCCGCCTTGCCCGCGCCCTGAGCTCCAGAATATCCAGCCCGCCGGTATCGTCCAGATATATCTGAGCGCTCATCAGTGTATTAGCCGCACGGATGATTAACTTGTGATCCTCAGCAGGGGCATACCCGCTCTCCAGCCTGTCTGACCGCACCCCGGCATGAGAGCAAAGCATTCTGGTAACAAGCTGTTCCCGAGACATTTCCAGACTGAATATTGCGACCGGCCTGGGAGTCCCGTCTTTCCTTCCGATAGCTACGTTCTCAACGATATTCATGGCCAACGACGTCTTACCCATCGCTGGTCGGGCAGCAAGGACAATCATCTGGCCAGGCCGCATACCATGTATCTTCTCATCCAAACCCGAGAAACCGCTCGACAACCCGACGAAACCTTTTCTGGAGAAAAAGTTCTCCACATCCTTCATGGTATCCATTACAGCTTGGCGCCATGGCAGAACGGACCCATGCTTGCTTTCGGTGATATTATGAAAGTCCTGCTCGACCTTACTAAGGATAAGGTCTGCATTCTCGTCAACATCGAAACACGAATTCTCCGCTTTGCGCGCACAGCTTATTACTGTTCGAAGCAGATGTCGCTGTCTTACGATATCAATGTAATACTGGGCATGGGCGGATGTGGGAGTTGCGCTGATAAGATCTTCGAGATATTTCTCTCCGCCGATGGCATCAAGCCGACCCTGTGTTTTAAGACGTTCAACGGTCGTCAGGATATCGATGACCACCGACCCTTGATACATATCAATGAAAGTCTTGTAGATGGTACAGTTGGAGGGAAAGTAAAAAGAATCTTCCGTGATGGCATTCTCCACGCAGATATCCATCACATTGCCGGCATCTATGAGTATCGACCCGAGCACGCCCTTTTCAGCTTCTTCGCTGTGGGGCGGCACCCTGTCCCCTCTCGGAACAGGAGATGCATTTTCCCTTGGCATGGTTTATTCCTCGACTATCCAGACCTTGATAGCCGCCTTGACGTCTGGGTGCAGTTTGATGCTTACGTCAAAAACTCCTAGCTCTTTGATGGGATTAGCAATATCGATCATGTTCTTGTCGACCTCGACGCCCTGCTTCTTGAGGAAGTCAGATATATCCTGCGCCGTGACTGAACCGAAAAGTTTTTCGTCTTTGCCGACCTTCACCGGTATAGTACATGAGACTTTCTGTATCTCGGCAGCTTTACGCCGGGCGGCTTCAAGCTCAATATTCTTCTTCTGTTCTCTGTCCTTCTGGATCTTTGAAAGACGCTTCTTCATCCCATCAGTAACCTCTGCAGCAAGCTTCTTGGGAAGAAGCATGTTTCTGGCATAACCCGAAGAAACATTGACTACATCACCCTCAACTCCGACGCCCTTGACATCGGCCATAAGCAAAACCTGTATCGACATGGATTCTCCCCCTGTTTATTTTATATAGGATATATTTGACTCGCGCAGGACTAGATCAGCAATCCCATCACTCGCGCGCGATGAATGGCCTGTCGCACTTTTCTCTGATTCTTGGTGTTAAGACCTGTTGCCCTGGTCGGCATTATCTTGCCGTGGTCAGTGATAAATTTCCGCAGGACCTCGGGATCCTTAAGATTGATCTCACTCATACCCTCAACGACGCGCCTACGTTTCATCAACCTCTGTTCGCCCTTATCCCTCTGCCCCGGCCGCGTATTGTTATCTCTTTTTTTTCTGATCATAATTCCAACCTCTGTTCTTTATACTTAAAATGGAAGATCTTCATCATCGCCATGCTCTCCGGCAACTGAAGATTCTCCCGTAGATTCCGCTTTTACTGTTCTCTTCTGCGCTGTCGGCCTTGACCTGCTGGAAGACGAGTCCTGCTCTACCCCTGCATCTACAGCACCTTCATCGTCTCCACCCTGCCGCCCACCACCCTTCTTATCAAGGAACTGTATCCGCTCAGCCACGACGCTCAGCTTTGTGAATTTCTTGCCGTCCTTCTCCCACTCATCGAACTTCAGCCGCCCCTCGACAAGCACACTCGCTCCCTTTTTGAGGTACTGTTCGCACAGCTCGGCCTGTTTGGACCACGCAGTTATACTAACAAAAACAGTCTCTTCCTTCAGCTCGCCGCTCGCAGACTTGTAGCGTCTGTTTATGGCAAGACCGAACTCAGCTACCGGCATCCTTGATGGCGTGTATCTGACCTCAGGATCACGGGTAAGATTCCCGGCAAGCAGTACTTTATTTAAATTCGCCATCCTGTATAACCTCCTTGCGAGATGAGCCGACCTTTATCAGATGATCATCCGCAACGACCATCTGCAGCCTGAAAATATCCTCTATCAGCTTAAACCTGCCTTTGAGAGCATTAACGTTGGCGGGATCCATTTCGATGCGCAGCGCAACGTACTTACCGCTGGAATTTTTCTGAAGCAACTGGGCGAAGTCCCTTTTGCCTATAACATTCTTGTCTGTCACCTTGCCTTTGAGCTTGGTGATCTCACTCGTTATCCTCTCCACGACTTTCTCCACATCCTCATCCTTCAGCGAACTCAAGAAAATAAATAATGCTTCATATGTCTTCAATTTTCGTTTCTCCTCTTCTTTTGCTTTTCAATCTTATGCCGCCAGCACAGATCCATTGAACCTGTTCATGGTCACATCTATTCCCAACCTGTAAATATCGACGACAGCCTTCGCTGTCTCCTTTATCACCTTGTTAAACATCTCGAGCTCATCACCCTTAAACGGCTTGAGGACATGCGCCACAAGTCCATGGGCACCTTCACTGCTTCTCCCGACACCGATACGCACTCTCGGAAAATCCTGCGAGCCTATCGAACCGATTATCGAGTCTATACCCTTGTGCCCGCCACTGCTCCCGTTCTTTCTGATCCTTATCTTACCCAGCTCAATATCGGCATCATCCACAATAACCAACAGGTCCGCTATCTCAATCTTCCTATAGCCCATAATCGCGGCTACCGCCGTACCGCTCAGGTTCATATAAGTCAGCGGCTTTACCATCATCACCTCTTCGCCGGCAAGCTCCAATCTGCCAGTGAGCGCACGAAAACTTAAACTCCTGCGCATCACGCAGGAAGCCTGACAAGCAAGCTCGTCGACAACCCCAAAACCGGCATTGTGCGGCGTATCAGCATATTCAGCGCCGATATTACCAAGGCCGACAACGAGTTTCACCCTACTTCTTGGCCTCTTTCTTTGCTTCTTTCTTGGGCTCGTCCTTTTTAGCCGGCTCTTTCTTGCCGCCAGCTTCAGGAGCAGCACCCTTGCCCTCTTCCTTGCCCTTCGTCTTGGCCTTCTCCTCGCGCTCTTTCTCGCCAATAACCTCTGGTCCCGCAGCAGCCTCTGCAGCAGCAGCCGCCTCAGGAGAGACCTCGTCTTCCTTACGTGGTTCAAGAACCGTTACAAGAGCCAATGTCTTGTCTGTCAGGATGGTGATCTTCGATCCGGCATCTATTGTACCAACACTCCACATCTGCCCCATCTTCATGCTCGTAACGTCTACGACGAACGTCTCAATAAGATCAACAGGCAAGCACTCCACCTCGACCTCGCGGGTAAGCTGTTCCATAACGCCGCCTTCCTGCGTGACTCCGAAAGGCTCGCCCTTCAGAACGACCGGGATCTTCACCTTCATCTTCTTAGTCATCGAAAGCTCGATAAACTCGGCATGAATCGGCTCGCCCGATACAGGATCTCTCTGCACTTCCCTAAGCAACACCTTCTTCGCAGGACTCTTATCGATCTCGATATCGAGAATCAAGCGCTCACTTGCATGATGATGCAGCATAAGCGAAAAGTCGTGCTGGTTAATGCTTATCGCAGCTGACTCGCATTTGTCATTGTTGATTATACCGGGTATCATGCCTGTGCGTCTGAGACGCCTTACATTCGTTGTTCCCTTTTCCGTCCTCACCGCAGCTTTGATTATACTGTCTTTAGCCATATTAGATCTCCGATTCTAGTCTGAACAAAGATGTTACCGACTGGTTGTCATTTATGCGCCGTATCGCCTCCCCAAGGAGCTCTGCCACGGAAAGCACCGTCACCGGATATGTCCCGCAATCTATCAGCGGGACGGAATCGGTAACAATAAGTTCCTTGATTGCCGACTGTTTCAAGCGCTCGACGCCAACCGGCGTCAGCGTTGCGTGGCTTACTGCCGCATAAATATCTTTTGCGCCATGCGCCTTCAGCATTTTTGCCGCGGCACAAAGCGTACCTGCAGTAGTGACCATGTCGTCGACCATAACCGCTGTACAACCTTTGACCTCTCCCACAAGGTTGAGCGATTCCACTTCCGTCGGACCTCTCCTCTGCTTCGCCACAATAGCCCAGTCTGAGCTGAGCATCCTGGCATAAGCATAGGCGACCTTGACACCACCCGTGTCAGGTGACACCACCACAAGTTTATCAAAATTTCTCTGCTGAAGATGTTTCACCATTATGGGAAAAGCGAAAAGGTGATCCACAGGGATATCGAAGAAACCCATTATTTGCTGTGCATGCAGATCCATTGCAAGAATCCGGTTAGCACCCGCAGCAACAAGAAGGTTCGCAACAAGCTTCGCTGTAATCGGCACACGCGGCTGGTCTTTGCGGTCCTGCCTGGCATAACCATAATAAGGCATCACGGCTGTGATCCGTTTCGCCGATGCGCGCTTCATGGCATCTATCATTATAAGAAGCTCCATCAGACTCTCGTTCGGCGGCTTGCATGTCGGCTGGATTATGTAAACATCCTGTCCGCGAATGTTATCTTTCACCTTAAGGAAAATCTCGCTGTCCGGAAAACGGCTGATCTGCACCTCGCCGAGGGAGACCCCGAGATATGCAGCAATACTCTTCGCCAGTTCCGGATTCGCAGTACCTGAAAACAATTTCATAATTATACCAAAAACACTTTCCTGCCGGACATTCTGGTTGCCCGACTAGGACTTGAACCTAGACTCTAGCCTCCAAAGGGCCGTGTGCTACCATTACACCATCGGGCAATAATCTTGCCACGGCAGTCCATGCATCTACACCTAAATCCCGATTCAGCCTGGCTTCGACCTCACGCGCCTGTGCCTCGCTACGTGCCAACCCGAACAACGATGCCCCACTGCCGCAAAGAAGCACCCCTTCCGAGCCTGCACGTGACAAAGCTTCCGCAAAGACCGCTATCAATGGATACTTTCTAAATACCGTATCCTGCAATCCATTGAACAGCCCTTCTGCAGCCTGACCGAAATCACCGGTTTTCAATGCAAAGCTGATATTATTAATATCTTTTCTGGATGAAGTCAAGACCGAGTCATATCTAGTGTATATATCAGCCGTCGGCACCTGAAACCCTGGATTGACCATCGTAACCCACCAGTCAGCACACTTTTCCGAAACTTTCATCGTCCGGACTATATCCCCAACCCCCTCAACCATAACCGTTTTGCCTATTATAAAAGCCGGAATATCACAACCTATTGAGGCGCCGATACTTATGAGCCTATCCCCTGATAGGCCGGTACCCCACAAATTGTCCAACGTCATCAAAACAGTAGCCGCATTACTGCTTCCACCACCCATCCCGCCGCCGACAGGGATACGCTTGGTTATATGGATTTTCGCGCCTTTCTGGCATCCGGTTTCTTTCTGCAACGCCCTGGCAATTTTCGTCGCAATGTTGGATTCTGAGTCAGGTAGCCTGAAATCACAGCAACTGTGGCCATTCTCAATCTCGACAGTTGTCTGTACTGCGCCACCGGTAATCTCAATATTAATATCATCTGCCAGCGATACCGGCATAATGATGCTTTGTATGTCGTGATAACCATTGGCTCTCTTCCCAACTACATCCAGGAAAAGATTTATCTTGGCCGGCGATTTACAGCCGATCCCTTCAGCAATTGTCCTTTGTACGGTTAAAGACATAGGGGCGCCAAATACCAAACCCCTAAACCAAAGTCAAGACTGGCGATTGAATATCGACTCGTCGACAACCGGCAATTACGGGTCTTTTGCCGAAAAGATACGCGAACCACCTTTCGCGTATAGCGCAAACTTCCACCAACTAAAGCTACTTTTACAGCTTCTTCACTTCAGCACGCTGGCATAGCTGTAACAGCCGGAAAAGAAATTGCCGGCCGCAGCAAGATCGCTCTTGATGTTTCCCACTTCATTCTGATACGGAGACTCTACTGGTGCGCTTATCGCAGTGTTTACAAGGGCAAGAGCATGATCATAAGAGTTTACATAACCCGGCAGCGCCTGATTCGAAGTCATCATAGCTCCTTCATCTCTGCCGCCGCCGGCCTGGCCCCACGCAAAGACCATCAGCGCTAACGCAAGTGATGCTGCCGCCGCAAGCGGCACTATGGTTTTCAGCATATATTCAGACAAAAACAACGTTCTGCGTGGATTGCTTTCGGCTTCAACGTACACTGCCGCCATTACCCGCTGATGCAAATGCGACTCAACTTTCTCAATGGCGCCATGCCGTCTGCCCATCTCCCCCGCTGTCCTGGTATTGCCCGCCAGAAGACGCCGGCAGGCATTGCATTCTTCCAGATGATTCGCAGAATCTTTGTCTATCGAACCATTGCGCTCAAGCGCTCCTGCTATCTTCATCATTGTGATTGTACATTTCATATCCGCTCCACCGCCTTGTTCATAAGAAATATCCGCTCGCCCGATGCAGCCGTAAAATCCGCCCTTTCTATCACTTTCTGTAGCTTTCTGTGCGCCCTGTATAATATTATCCGAACATTCACCCCAGTGACCCCCATGACATCAGCAATCTCGGCTGAAGTCATATCCTCCACATATTTGAGCCAAACCACAGTGAACTGCCTGCTATCCAACACCGACCTGACCTTGGCCCATAAATCATTTCCAGCGTCATCAGTAACTGGCAGTGATCCGCCTGACATCTCACTGATCTTTTCAGGCTCCATTGCAATAGCTTCACGGCCCGCATTACGCCTCCGATTGATCGTCAGCCTTGCTGCTATGGTGTAAAGCCATGCATCAAACCGGTACGCTTCGTCAAACTTGTCAATGTTCCTGAATGCTCTGACAAATGTGTCCTGCAACAGATCCTCAGCCTCATGTCTGTTGCCATTGCGCTTCATCAAGAAGTTGAAAATACGGTCCTGGTACATTGACACCAGTGCCTCAAAACTGACCAAGGATCCCGCCCGCGCCTGGCGGACGAGATCTTTGTCACTTTCTGAATGGGCTTCGTGCATCAGATTCAAATCTTATTCTTGATATAGCACCCATCTGCGATGGGTTTTTTCTCCGCTAAATAGAGCATTTCTACATCTCAATAACACATGACACCGCAGCGTCTTCGCCTGCCCCAGCCGCTTCGTCTTTATTTGCCGTTGCCGGAGCCGAGATCATTTTAACATGCGCTTTGATCTGTTGCGCGGCTATTTTGATAAGGTCCTTAACCGGGAAAGCAAAGGATATCTCCGTATTATTGACGTTGGCAGTTGCTTTAACTGCCTGCGCAAGCTT
>CAMCYG010000047.1 GCA_945883775.1 Victivallis vadensis | reverse complement strand
GTGCATGACCAGGCCTGACAGAAAGAAGATTGGATCCCAGCGACGCAAGACTTTTCTTTATCGATTCGCTTGCTCCGGTTGTAATAGCCATCATCGATATAACCGAGGCAACACCGATAAGAACGCCTATTACTGACAAGAATGACCTCATTTTGTGTGTTGCGATGGACGAAAAGGCCTGATAAAGATACGCCCCGATGTTTAACTCTCGCCTAACGTCAACACTGGAGGATGCTTTATCTGGCTGTACACATTCAGACTGACTACGGGAGAGATTGGAAACCTTGGAGTCTTTTACAATTTCTCCGTCTTTCATCTCGATAACCCTGTCAGCGTTATTAGCTATATCTCGATCATGCGTGACAAGCACCACCGTCTTCCCAAGTGAATTAAGCTCTCTAAGCATCCTTAGTATTTCTGCCTGATTCTTTGAGTCGAGGTTCCCTGTAGGTTCATCGGCAAGGATGATGCCAGGATCATTAATCAGCGCCCTGGCAATTGCAATTCTCTGCTGTTCCCCACCTGATAACTGATTTGGCCTGTGTTCCATTCGCCTCTCAAGACCAACCCTGGATATGACTCTTTCCACAGCGGATAACTCACACTTTCGGCCTGAGTATACTACAGGCAGAAGCACGTTCTGCACTGCGGTCATTCTGGGAATGAGATAAAACTGCTGAAACACAAATCCAATCCTGATGTTTCGAATGGCGGCTATGTCGTTATCGTTTAACACCGACATTTCGTCGCCGGATATGTACAGGCTTCCTTTATCAGGCCTGTCCAACAGACCGATTATGTGCATCAAAGTCGACTTGCCAGATCCACTAGGCCCTATAATGGCAACAAACTCTCCACGCTCAATGACAAGGCTTACATCCTGCAGTGCCCTGACAATACCGCCATCGGAGTGATATGTCTTCGATACATGCCGCAATTCTATCACTTACCACGACCCCTTCTTTGCATAGGCATAAAAGGATTGCTACCGGATGAATTGTCTGCCTGAAATACAGACGCATCTTTCCGCCGCACTACGACAACATCACCTAGCTTCAATCCACCGATTACCTCGTAATTCCTGTTATCAGTGACGCCCAGCGTTACTTCACGCTGCTCTTCCTCCTTGGCAGCGCCTGATTTTACCGTTACAAACGCCGTTCCGCCATTAAAGTTCACGGAATCAAAAGGGATAACCAACACATCCTTGACGGCCTGGTAAGAAATGGTCACTTCAACGCTCATGCCAGAGCGAAACACGCTGGGCACGGTATCCGCCTCCACATCCACCTCGTAAACCACTACATTGCTAACCAGCTTGGACTCGTAGGAAATGCGATCAACTCGTCCGGTCAAATTTATATCAGGATAAGCGTCGAGCTTTATTCTGGTGCTCATGCCCACCTTGATTTTTCCCACATCTGTCTCATCAACTCTTACACGGACAATCAGGCGGTCCGAGATGACTATTACCGGTTTACTCATAGAAACCGACTGTCCTGGCTCAACGCTTCGAACAATGACCTCTCCATCAATTGAGGATATCAGGGGAGTCGGCTTATATACACTTTTCCAATAATCCTGCTCGTCCTTATTCAATGTACTAGCGGCATCAAGGACAGCAGCCCGGTCGATCGAACTGAGCCATGCCACTACTTGTCCTTTTGCAACCTTGTCACCCTCGTGCACAAGAATCTCGTCTAACCGTCCATTTATAGGAGGATTCAACTCAAGCCTGTTTTTGGGCTCGATAGTGCCCACTGAGATGACAGTGCTATTTATAGTCGCATTTGTGACAGGGTAATCAATCACCAGCAGATTAGTTTTCGCCTTACCGCACCCAGACACTAAAAGAGTCACCGCAACATTAACCATCACCAACAAGATTCTCATGGGCTTATTTATATTCCTGCTCAAGTGTACCACCTTTCACATTAATCCATTCGGACTCTAAATTCATCGCTGAAGCATTAGCATCGAGAAGCGACTGCTCAGAATTGATATACTCATCTTCAATGATTATCCAGTTGTCATAGTTCACGATTCCGCTTGAATACTGCACCAGCGATATGCGTGCACGCTCCTTAGCCGCCTCATAAAACATTCTAGCCAGCCTGGCACGGTCAATCGAGTCTTTAAAAGCGCTCCACTTGCGCCTTAATGCCGAAGACAGATCGTTACGCCCGTTGAATTCATCATGCCCGGCAATTGACAATGCCGCTTTGGCCGAATTGTACTTCGCCTGACTACGCCATCCTTCGAAAAGAGGGATTGATAATGTCACGCCTGCACTAAATGAATTGCCATAATCATTCCAGCCGTCCGAATTCTCATCGGCCCCGGCTCTCGCCTTTATTATTGGATAGAAATCTGACTTTGCTGCCTCCATGTCGTATTTTGCCAGCCTCGACTGAATAAGCAGATCCTTAAGATCAGGGACATCTTTCAATATGGCATCAAAATCAGGCATCAAAGAATCATCGTAATTCACCAACATTTCACCCTTGACCTGAATATCCTTCCAGATATTCGTTCCAAGAGTATCCCTGCCAAGCTCAACGGCAATCAAATATCTTGATAGATCAAGATCCCTCAGTGCTTTCTTTTGCTGGAGTTCCGCCTGCATCTGTTTAGCTTCTGATGTTAGCAGTGAGCCTTTGTGTTCACGACCGGCCTCGTATCTCAACTTGATCAATCTTGCGGACTTCTGGCGCCGTTCTGCTATCCGGCCGGTAATATCAAGAAGCTCTTGCGCCTTTAACAGGTTTATGTACGAACTCCGCAGCCTGTAGCGAACCGTGGCAGACGCCAACTGATATTTATTTTCTGCTGACTCGACAAGCGCTGATGCTGTCTGAGTTTGCGACTTTGATCGTCCAAAATCATATATGAGTTGACTGGCTGAAACCCCATAAGAACTTGAATGATCCGTGGCTACATCTTCGCTCTTATTTAGAGAAGCGCCCCCTGCCGCATTGATTGTTGGCAGATATACCGAATCAGCTGATTTCTTATTGTGTTCCGCCTTGAAAATGGCCTGTCGTGCAGACTGCAAACGCTGATTACTCACCGCAGCCTCACGGACACAATCCAGCCATTCAGACGTAACAGCCGCAACCGAATGCTCCATCAGGCAGGCAAGCACAATAACAAATTGCACGAAAAGTTTCATAAGCGTTGACTATAATTGTTATTATTAACGGAAGCAACGGGTATATATTGTTAAACCTTCGCATTATCCGTAAAATATTTCTTTTTGCTGCGGCAAAAAAAAATGGCCGCAGATCTCTCTGCGGCCATTTCATATACTCCAATTCGATTACTTCAACACAGCCTCTTTAGCTGCTTTGGCTATTCTGAATTTCAAAACCGTTTTTGCAGGAATCTGTATCACTGCGCCAGTTGCAGGATTACGGCCTACACGAGCCTTCCGCCTTACCTTTACAAGCTTGCCAAGTCCGGGAATTGTGAATCCATCTTTGGCTCCCTTGTACGCCATGGCTACAAGTGCATCCAGCGCTTCTTTAGACTGCTTCTTTGTTACACCGGCTGCATCAGCCAAACCGGCGATAATCTGACTTTTTGTTACGGCCATCTAATAACTCCTTTCAGTTATTGTTAATGTTAAAGTATGTGAAATATATGCATATTATTCAATATTCGCAAGCAGAATATGAGTAGAGTGCAGAAGAATTAAATGTTGTTTGCTAAGTAAAACCACCCCGACTCTGGGTGGTTTTACATTACTTCAGTTCGCCTATGGACCTCCTCAGGTTAACATCAGCCATACGGCAATTCCACTTTGCACGCACATGTCTTGCTTTCGCAGATGAAAGTGCGGTCTGAGCGTCCAACAGGTCCGACATTGCTGCGCCACCTACCTTGTACCGCTCACTCACCATACGAAGGCTTTCTTCGGAATCTTTCTCGGCGGTTGCAGTGGCACGCTCCAACTCAACGGCTTCCTCGATCATGGCACAGGCATTCCATACCTCTTTGCTGATCTCATTCCTGACACCAGACAGCTGGACCAGGCATTTATCATATTCCGCCTTGGTCTTATCGAGCTTGCGGTTATTCTTCAAGCCTTCGAACAGAGTCATCTCGACGGTAACCCCTGCAAACCATGTCTCGTCTTCAAGAGAATACGAATCATCACGCCAGCCGTAATTGGCGTCACCGTAGATCTTCGGTGCATAATCGGATTTCGCCGCCTTGATCTTGCGCCGCGTCGCCTCAAGGGCTGATTCAGCCACCTTTAGCTCGCCCCTTGAAAAATACGCACGCGTAAGAAGATTAGTGTAATCAGGAACGATCAACGAACCGCCAGTGACGTCGCCACCCGCCCTGATACCTGTGACAGTACCCGCCTGGCTGCCAAGCACATAATTAAGGTCACCTACCGCCGCCCGCACCTCCGATGAAGCTTTAATATTGTCTGAACTCGTATCATCAAACCGGGCCTGTGCGCGCAGTACATCGGCATCAGTGACATCGTTCACCGCCCTGCGTTTTTGTGCCAATTCAAGATGATATGCCGCATTGCCCATGGCATTGCTTGCTACCACCTTGAGCTCTTCCGCTATAGCAAGCTTGTAGAACGCAAAATGTGCCGCCATGACAACATTCTGCCTCGCTGAGTCAAATGAATTTGTTGCGGAATCGGCGATGGCCCTTGCGGCTTTGGCCTCATTACCCCTTACCCCAAAATCGTAGATCATATAGCGGACATAACCGACTGTGCTTACATCATATGTTGGACCGACTATATCTGACATGTCCGGAGATGCAGCAAACTGGTCCGGCAGGAATATACGACTCTGCCATCTGGAAGACAGCCCCCTCACCCCCAATGTCGGATAATAAGCCGAAGCAGCCAACCCGGCATCCGCTTCTTTTGACAGCACATCCGCTCCAGCCACACGAAGATTAGGATTGCTCTCAAGCGCCATCTTTACACACTCTTCAAGCTCAACCGTCTTCCCAGGCAGGATAGTAACTTCACGGCTTTCGCCGCAATACCCGATTCCACTCACAAAAACCGCCGTAAGCAAAATGATATTTTTTATTATCATATGATCTCCATTATTCCGTTTTTCGTCATTCCGGTTTCACGTTCACTTATCACGACATCGTCTTCTTGAATCTCATTGTCGCAAAAACCATCAGCACGCCACCCATTATCGTCAGCGCAAGCATCTGAGGCCACAAACCCTCAAACCCTACTCCCTTCAGGAATATTCCGCGCACTATAACCAGGAAATACCTTATTGGATCAAGATATGTTATCCATTGGATGACCTGCGGCATATTCGCTATCGGGAACATGAAACCCGACAGAAGTATACAGGGAAAGAACACGAGGAAGACCGACATAAGCGCCTGCTGCTGAGTCTGGCATATTGTCGATATCAGAAGCCCAGCACTGATACCGGTGGTAAGATAAAGGACAGCGCACGCAAATAGGAGAAGCAGACTACCGCGCATAGGGACTTCAAACCACAATGTCCCCACAAGTGCGATAACAGCCACATCTATCATTCCGATGATTGCAAAAGGCAGACTCTTACCGAGGATGAACTCCAATTTGGAGATAGGAGTGACCATTATCTGCTCGATTGTGCCCATTTCTTTCTCGCGCACTATAGCAAGGCTGGTAAGCAGCAGAGTTATCAGCATGATAAGCACTGCCATGACCCCAGGCACATAGAAGTTCCTGCTCGAAAGCGTCTCATTAAACCAGGGCCTTATCCTCAGATCCACTCCCTCCCTGACCGAAGATCTGAGACCGGTCCTGTCTATCCTTTCTATCATTATGGAACGCGCAAGGTCATTGATTATGGTCGCGCTGTACCCCATGACTATACCGGCGGTATTTGAATCAGTTCCATCGAGGATAAGCTGCAAACGTGCAGGCCGTCCTGCTCTGATATCGGCGGCGAATCCATTATCCATCCTTATGACTAGACTTGCGGAACTGTTATCGAGTATTCCGTCAATATCCCTGACGTTTCCCGCACGTTCAGTCACCGTGAAATATCCGGAATCCACAAACCTGCCCACCACGCTCCTTGATTCCGGAGTGTTGTCGAGGTCGAGCACGGCGGTAGCTACGTTTGTGACATCAGTTGAGACGGCATAGCCGAAGATGAGGACTTGGACTATCGGCGCAATGAAGACTATCCGCGCCAGCTTTGGATCGCGCCGGATATGGATGAACTCCTTCCTCAGCATAGCCTTCAACCTGCTGATCCATTTTAATTTACCGCTTGTCGTGATAGTCTTCAAAGTCCTATATATCCTCCCAGCCACTAAACACAAATCTTCTTCTTAAATTTCAGGTTAGCCAGCCCGAACACGATCACACCGAACAAAAGCAGAAAGAAGACCTCTGCCGCAATTATCTCCAGGCCGATCCCCTTCAGATATATCCCCTTCAGCACAGATACGAAATACCGCGCAGGAATCAGATGGCTCAGGAACTGCAGAACCACCGGCATATTACTTATTGAGAACATAAGGCCCGAAAGCAGGAACGATGGAAGGAATGTGGACAAAATAGCCAACTGGCTCGCAAGAAGCTGGCTCCGCGTCACGACGCTTATCAGTATACCCAGCGACATTGCGCCGGCTACAAATACCGCCGCCACGCCGAAAAGGAGCGCCACACTGCCGCGCAGGGGCACTTCGAACACGTACTCGCCCATCAGGACGGATATAGTCACATCCACCATGCCTATGATAAAATACGGTATCAGCTTCCCTATCAGAAGTTCGTGACTGCGCACAGGAGTCGATATGAGCTGCTCCATCATCCCCATCTCCCATTCCCTTGCCACCGTAAGAGAGGTCAGAAGTGCTGCTATGATCATCATAATCACACCGATGAGGCCCGGGATGATGAAGTTTCTTGATATCATCTCCTCGTTAAACCAGACGCGCGCACAAAGTTCTATGGGGGCTGCAGCGCCCCTGGTGCGGCCTCCACTTTCAAGCGTGACCAGCCCATTGTAGTCCATGACCACGACCTTGGCATACGACATGGCAAAGGATGCGGTATTTGCATCGCTTGCATCGACCAGCACCTGCACAGGCGCGGGCTTGCCAGAAGAAAGTAGCGACTCGAAATCTGCCGGGATTATCACGGCCATTATCGCGTCACGCATATCAATCGCCTTCTCAATGTCTGCATACCCGTCGGCGTATGAATGAACCCTGAAATAGTGCGACCCCTCAAAACGGCTGATAAGGTCTCGGCTCTGGACCGTGGAACTCTGGTCCCACACAACCATCGGAACGTTGTCTACATCAAGAGTGAGCGCATACCCGAAAAGGATAAGCATCAGTATTGGGAGGAAAATCGCCATCGCAAGACTGCGGGGGTCACGGAAAATGTGCAGGAACTCCTTTTTGACTATGGCTATGATCCTGTATAATTTCATTCCTGTCCCCCGCCCTGCCTGCCACCGGAGGCGATATCATGCGCCTCAATAAGGGATATGAACACATCCTCCATGCTCTTCTTTGAAGCGGACGACTTCAGCTCTGAGGGTGAGCCTATGGCGATAAGCCTGCCGCGGTACACAAGGCCGAGCCGGTCGCAGTATTCAGCTTCGTCCATGTAATGCGTGGTCACAAACACCGTTGTGCCGCGCGAAGAAAGGTCATATATCAGATCCCAGAATCGGCGCCGGCTGACCGGATCGACTCCCGAGGTCGGCTCATCAAGGAATATTATCGGAGGCTCATGCATGATCGCACAACCTAGGGCCAGCCTCTGCTTCCAGCCGCCAGCCAGCGTTTTGGTACACGCCCCATTTTTGTCTTCAAGACCCGCCATCTGTATGACCCATTCCCTGCGCGCTTTCAGCCTCACAGGATCAATACCGTATATACCCGCAAAGAAATCGATGTTCTCATCGACTGTAAGATCTTCATACAGCGAGAATTTCTGGCTCATGTAGCCGATACTGGCCTTTATCTCATCCTTCTGCGTGTTAACATCGTATCCTGCGACCGTAGCTCCGCCGGAGGTGGAATCCAGTATTCCACAAAGCATCCTGATTATTGTGGACTTACCGGCGCCATTAGGACCAAGCAGGCCGAAAACCTCGCCTCGCTTGACGGCAAAGCTGACGTGGTCAACGGCTGTGAAATCCCCAAACTTTCTCACAAGCTCGTCGACAGTTATAGCCATACCATGTCCTGAAGTATCCTCCATGTCTCCTCAATTCCGCCCTATTGAAATGAACACATCTTCCAACGAAGGACTTTCTTTCTGTATAGAAATGACATCGATGCCGGCCTGCTTAAGCATCTTGTCAGATGCTGACATTACCCTGGCAGGATCTGAAGTGGTGATATGGACACGGTCACCGAATAGACTGACGGTGCTGTCGGTAAACTTTGCCCTGAGGATCTCCAAAGCCTTTCGCGCCGAGGAAGTAACCACATCTATCACGGACTCTTTCATATGGCCCCTGACTTCGCCCGGAGTCCCTGTGGCAAGCAGTTTCCCGTTGTCCATAAGAGCGAGACGGTCACAGCGTTCAGCCTCATCCAGGTAACAAGTGGAAACAAATATCGTCACGCCTTCACCTTCAAGCTCGTGCAGTATCTTCCAGAAATCCCTTCGAGATACAGGATCGACGCCATTTGTGGGTTCATCGAGAAAAAGTATCTTCGGCGTATGCACCAGTGAACAGGCAAGGCCAAGCTTCTGCTTCATGCCGCCGGAAAGGTTGCCGGCCAGTCTTTTGGTAAACGGGGCAAGGCCGCTGAATTCCAGAAGCTGCTTAACATGACTTGACCGGGTCGAACCTCTCACACCATATATATCAGCATAAAAATCAAGGTTCTCCATGACTGAAAGATCCGGATAAAGGCCGAATCGTTGACTCATGTATCCTATCGAGTCCTTAATGGTATCGGCATCCCGTACCGTGTGCAGGCCGTTGACCCATGCATCTCCGGAAGACGGGTCAAGTATTGAAGACAAAAGGCGCATGACTGTCGACTTACCTGCTCCGTCCGGGCCTACCAGACCGAACAGTTCGCCTGCCCTGATTTCCAGGCACAGGCCGTCAACGGCAGTAACATCCCCGAACTTCCGTGTAAGGTTCTCTGTCCTGATGGCATACATAAACGATTTAATTCGGAATTGCGTGTTCCCTAATTCCGTCTTCCGTTATCTATTGAAGCTCTGCGTCTGCCGGCATGCCAGGCTTCAGTTCAATATCGGGATTCTTTATATCTATCTTTATCCGGTAGACCAGCTTGACCCGCTCCTTGGTCGTCTGGATGTTTTTCGGGGTGAATTCAGACTGAGATGAAATGAACGATACAGTCCCTTTAAATACCTTTCCCGGGAAACTATCAACAGTTACTGCCGCTTTCTGGCCAGGCTTGACCCTGCCCATGTCCGTCTCGCCGACATAACACCTCAGCCAGACGTCCTTAAGATTACCGATTGTCACCACCGGCATGCCCGGCGTTGCGAATTCGCCAGTCTCCAGCGTGTCAGAAAGAACAAGGCCATCCATATGCGAGCGCAGTACCGCATCCGAAAGACGGGTCTTCGCCAGCTCAAGTGAGGCAATTGCCTCCTTCACCCTCGCTTCCGACATCAGGTTGGCAGCCTTAGCCATCTGGAATTCCCTGTCGGAGGTTACTTTGCCCTTAAACAATTCCTCTTGTCTCGCGTACTCAAGTTTTTGCTTCTCCGCTTCAGCTTTTGCAATATCAAGACCGGCTTCGGCCTTTGCTACGATCTGACGCAGCTCAGCGTCATCCAGCTTCGCGATGATCTGGCCGTTTGTAATAGACTCACCTTCAGACACATACCGCTCTTCCATCCGGCCCTGCACTTTGAAACCTATCTGCGCATCCGTTATCTCTATGTTCCCGGACAGCTTGATTGCCTTCCCATTTCGCGCCTTGCAGGAACGCGTCACAAACACCGCCAATATCAGCACAATCGCCACGGGTATAATAATTATTTTTTTATTCACATTGTTCTCCAGAATGATCAGCTAACCTCAGTCTTCCACCTCTCTGCTTCTTTCAGATCCAGCCAGCGCCCAATCACACCGCAAAGCACGGACGGCATTAATTTATTACGCTTAAGGTCCGCTACAGATGACCATTTAAAATCGATCCAATCCTCTACAGATTTCACAGATTCGCCTGGTGACAATGATGGTATATCCAGCACAAAGATAAGATTGATTTCGCAGTGCCTTTTTCCTTTTTGCCTGAAGATATTCTCGACTGCTCCGAGGAATCTGCCCACCTTACAATCGACACCCATTTCCTCGAGAATCTCCCGCCGTAGCGCAGTCTTGGCTTCTTCCTTGAATTCAACATGCCCGCCCGGCAAATAGGTATTGCCTGCACCTTTGGAATGACAGAGCAGTATTCTTCCCTTCTTACAACACACCCCTCTGGCTATGACTTCAATGTGCTTTTTCATAGATTCTCTTTTTCATATGCTTAAACATTTCCAATTCTCCCAATATAATCTCCAACCATAAAAATAGAACCCGTGATGCAAACAACACCGCCATTCTCCACAGCCCACTTCTCTGCGGCTGACACTGCGCTATCCAGATCCGACTGAACAGCCTCTATGCCCGCAGCCCTTGCGGCGTTAAACACCCTCTGTGGCTCTATGTTACGCTCATTATTCACTGGCACAAGCCACAACTTCCTTGCGCGACCAGAGAAAGACTTCAGGAACGACACCTCATCCTTGTCATTGCACATCCCGAAAACAAGACACACCGGACGTTTTTCGAAAACCTGCTTTATAGTATCCAACAACACACCAGCCGCCTCGGGATTATGCGCACAGTCGACGATAATCGGCGGATCTGTCTTTACCAGTTGGAAGCGACCGGCCCATTTTGTATTCGCGACACCGGCTTTCACTGACTCCTCCGACACCTCGAATCCTATAACGTTCAGGACATCCACAACGGCAAGGACCACGGCAAGGTTGTCAAGCTGG
Source organism: Victivallis vadensis (assembly GCA_945883775.1). Classification (GTDB taxonomy): domain Bacteria; phylum Verrucomicrobiota; class Kiritimatiellia; order UBA8416; family CAMCYG01; genus CAMCYG01. Next base: position 7,717 of record CAMCYG010000047.1, on the reverse strand, counting down.
TGATTTCCGATCAACCCCATATGAATGGTTCCGTATGAAATATTCTCCGTTTCCGCTATCACATCCTGCCTATCCGCCGACATCTTCTTCAGAGACAAAGTCACCATCTTCAACGCCTCAACAACGGTCGCTTGCTGTTTACGCGCCGCATCCTTTATTACACGCATTGCCTGATCAGAAAGCCGGCCGGTGACTACCGGATGCCCCTTTTTAATTATTCCAGCCTTCTCCGCCGCGATCTTATCGACCGTATCACCCAGATAAGAAGTATGCTCCAGGCTGATACCTGTTATGACGGACAGAACCGGTATCAAAACATTAGTCGAATCCAGCCGACCTCCCAATCCTGTCTCTACGACCGCAATCTGCACGCCGCTCCTTCGGAAACATTCAAAGGCCACTGCTGTTGCACATTCAAAGAACGTGGGCTCCCTGCCCGCCTCATCGGCAACTTCTCCGGCAATCTTCTCCACCCGGTCGACGATAGACTCAAGATCGTGGTCAGAGATATCTGCGCCGTTAATCTTAATCCGTTCGTTGAATTTCACGAGATGCGGTGAAGTATACAGACCGGTCTTCATGCCATGCTCACGCAGGATGGACTCGATCATCGCGCAGACCGAACCTTTACCATTTGTGCCGGCCACGTGGATCGACGCAAACTCATGATGAGGATTACCAAGCTTCTCCAACATCAAATGAGTCACCTCCAAACCCATCTTGATGCCGAAGTTCTGCCGCTTGTAGAACCGCTCCAGCTTGTTCTTCAATTCATCATTCATACTTTATTCCAAATCATCCTCTCGCAAGCGTCAGCACATGGACGCTCACTGCTCCGTTATCCTTTAGCAAGCCTGCGACCTCGTTGACCGTACTTCCTGTTGTCATCACATCATCTACGAGCAGGAAACGTTTACCTTCACACCAATCAGGCTGTGACACCTCAAAAGAGCCACGTATATTCTTCCTGCGCTGAGAAGCATTGTAGCTTGTCTGCGTGCCGGTATCTTTGACTTTTTTCAGTAATCCGCCCCAAAACGGCACCCCTGTCCTTTTCGAGAGCTCATCAGCAATAACCCATGCCTGATTATATGTCCTCTCCCGCTCCTTGCGACTGTACATCGGAACGCACACAATTACATCCAAAGACAGTGAAGCGTAATTAGAATCAAAGCAGGGAACCATTATATCACACAACGTGGCCGCGAGATGTATCGCTGAACCATATTTCAGCCTATGCACGAGCTCCTTTACCGGCCCCCTGTACCGTGCTGCTGATCGCGCCAGCTCAAAAGCAGGCGTATTATCATTGCAAGCACTGCAAACAAACCGTGAATAAACAGCACCTTCCACCGGGTCACCGCATGTCGCACAATACGGCGTGCAAATAACAGAAATATTCGACAAGCACGCCCAGCATAAGTATCGTCCCTCGATATCGGCAATCCCACCGCATGCCTCACAATATCTAGGATATACCAAGTCAAGAGCTGCAGAAGCCACACTGTCGATATTTTGCACTATAGCTTTAGTCCTCACCTTAACAACATTCTGACTTCTGGCTACTGATTGCTGAATGCTTTGCTATTTCACATATTTGCCGATTATCGGCTTCAGATTCTTCTTAACCTTAGCCGGTATAATTTTGTGATTAGACATAATCGCATTCTGCAGGGAACTGCCACACCCGCACTTGCAGCACTGATCGAGTCCTCCGGCCAGCGACACTATGACATGTTTTGCAAGCGCGACATTGGCATTCAGGTTGGAAATCACCATATCGACCGTCACGGCAGCCGCATCTTCATGCCAGCAGTCATAGTCAGTGATGAACGATATTGCCTGGTAGCAGATCTCCGCCTCTTTGCAGAGCTTTGCCTCGCCAATGCTTGTCATCCCTATTATATCATGACTCATCTTACGGTATGAATTTGATTCTGCCCTGGTAGAGAAGGCCGGGCCCTCCATGTTGACATAAGTACCGCCGACATGAAGGCGAGCGCCCTCCCCCTTGGCCGGCAGTAACTTTTTGGTCACAGCCGCTATCAACTTTCTCAACTCCTTGCATCCAGGCTCAGCAAATGAAACATGCGCCACAATGCCCCCCCCAAAGAATGTATGGGCAAGCGACTGCTTGGTCCTATCAAAATACTGGTCAGGAAGGACTATATCACGAGGCCGATACTGCTGTTTGAGGCTTCCAACAGCACTTACGGATATTATCTTGTCGGCGCCCAGCGTTTTAAAACCGAATATGTTTGCCCGATGATTAATCTCTGTCGGCAAAATGTGATGCCCTCTTCCGTGGCGCGGAAGAAACATTACCTCGACGTTGCCGATCCGTCCACAGATGTAAGCATCGGACGGACTGCCAAAAGGCGTCTTCAGCTTCTTCTCTTTCACATTCTTTAATGCATCAAGTTCATATAACCCGCTACCGCCTATGATTCCAAGTTTCATTAACTATCTCCTTTTGCTATCTGATCTCACTTACCCCTACTTCTGGATTCTAACCCCTGACCTCTGTTTTTCTCGCATAGAACGGATACTTTTCGACATCCGCACCTTCAGGAATATATTTCCATCGTTTATAAATCCACAGCCATTTGCCGGGATGCTTTCTCAAAACGCTTTCCAACGCCGTGGTCAAGGCCTGCGTCACGCTTTGCTCGTCAGCACCAGGCGCTGTCTCGACCGGGAACGAATAAGCAGTATAAAAACCTTTTATGTCCGGAATGCAATAAGTAAAAACCAGCTTCGTTTTAGTTTTGATTGCCAACGATGCGCCTATTTTTGATACCGGCACCTGCAGACCAAAGAAATTGACAAATATGCCGCCTGACTCCGGTGTTATGTTCTGATCGAGAAGAACAGCAAGCCGCCCCTTTTCCTTTATCGTAGCCAGTGCGACCCGTGCCGCGCCATCCTTGAATGCCATCTTCATGCCTGTCTTTTTTCTGATAGAATGAAAGATCGCATCGATATAAGGATTACCGAGTGGCGCCGCTATGCTGGTACAGGGATAGCCGGATAATGCCATAGCCATGCCGTGCACCTCCCAGTTGCCCAAATGTGCGGTCACGGTTATCTGTGGCAATGTCTCTATGTAATACATCATCGAATCATCAAATGTGACATACTTTTTCACCCGCTTTCTGGTGTTGAGAGAGAACCAGAGGACATCAAAGATCGTCAGAATTATGCCCTGAAATGATTCTATCTGTATTTCTTTTATCCGCTCCGGGGAAATATCCGGACCGAACGCCAATTTAAGATTGGCATCAGATGTGCGATTGTGCTTTCTGGAGAAAGTATACACAAGCCGGCCTAGACCGCGAGACATAGCCATGATCCAACACCGCGGCAACAGTGTAATGACGGCTAATCCTGCACATAACGCAATCGCCTGAAGAATATTTATAATAAAATGCATCGCACTGATCACTGATAACTGAATGCTGGATTCTCGTTTCTTCCAGCTTTTCACCTTTCACTTGATACTTTTCACTTCCGAAGCACCTCATTCATACTACCAGTCCTGTATCCCTGCATATCCAGCGCCACATATTTGAACCCTAATTTCTTTGCCGCATGAACCACTTTATCAGCGAGCGCAGTCCCGGCAAGCTTCTTCAGATCCTTCGGCATAACCTCTAGCCTTACTAAATTGTCATGATATCTGACCCTGAGTTGGCTGAGTCCGTGCCTCATCAGCAACTCTTCAAGTTGGTCGATTTTATTCAGATTACCCGCAGTAATTGTCGTGCCGTATGGGAAGCGACTGGCAAGACAGGCATATGACTGCTTATCCGCCGTCGGCAGTCCTAACTTTTTTGAAATGACACGGATCTCGGCTTTGCCTAGCCCTGCCTGCTTGATCGGACTCAAAACACCAAGTTCCTTCACGGCCTTCCTGCCAGGCCGATAATCAGCATCATCATCGACATTACTGCCATCAGCCACATACTTTATGCCGAGCTTCTTCGCAATTTTTTTTATCTTCTGAAAAAGCTCCTTTTTACAGAAATAACATCTGTTTGCGGGATTTGCCGAGAAGCCGGGGATCTTCAACTCATTCGAGTCTACTACGATATGCCTGATACCTATAAGCTTCGCCAGTTGTTCAGCCTCTCTAAGTTCGCGCATAGGATATGTCGGCGAAGTCGCTGTGACTGCGACCGCCCTGCCACCCAATTCATCAAAGGCAACTTTTGAAAGAAAAGTGCTGTCTACGCCACCGGAGAAAGCAATTACCAATCCACCAGTCTTCTTTATAATCAGCCTGAGTTTGTTTTCTTTGTCCATATTCATATCGACCACTCATAAAGCGGTTTTACATTTCTATTGATTCCGCGCCCATCTGCGTTGGGCGCTTATCCTCAGGTTTATTACTTGATATTTAATCCCCAATAATATATACAAACCAATAAATCTTTCTAGTTGATTATGTTATGAGTGAAATTAATTTATCAGTAATAGTGCCATTGTACAACGAGATTGAGAACGTTCCCAATCTTTGCAAGGCCATTGATGCAGCTGTATCCAAAGTCGGATGCTCCTATGAGATCCTGATTATCGACGATGGCAGCTCAGACGGGTCATGGGAAAAGCTGAAAGAGTGCGCAAAGCAGTACAAGTGTTTCCGCCTGATACGCTTCCGCAGGAATTTTGGGCAAACCGCAGCCATGAGCGCAGGTTTCAGAGAATCCAAGGGCGATATAGTTGTCACACTCGACGCCGATCTTCAGAACGACCCATCGGATATAAAGATGCTGGTCGACAAGATGCATGAGGGCTATGATGTCGTGAGCGGCTGGAGAAAGAACCGCAAGGATACTTTCATCAACCGCAAGTTGCCATCGATGCTCGCCAATGGAATGATTAGCTGGATAACCGGCGTTCACCTGCACGATTACGGCTGTACGCTAAAGGCATACAGCAGAGAAGTTGTGCAGAATATCGACCTTTATGGCGAAATGCACCGGTTCATTCCTGCTCTTGCCAGCTGGGGTGGAGGCAGAACGACTGAAGTAGTGGTCAATCACCACCCGCGCCTGCTCGGTAAATCAAAATACGGGATAGGAAGAGTGACAAAAGTCATACTGGATCTCATAACCGTGAAATTCCTTCTCAGCTACAGCACCAAGCCCATACAGATATTTGGAAAAATCGGCATGTACTGCGGAATACCCGGCCTCCTGCTGTTCCTGTTTATATTCATGGCCCACTTCCTCTGGAAGTTCTTTGATATTGGTTCTGAAAGCCTTGCCCTGATGGCAAAGAGCCCTTTCTGGCTGATATCGTCGTTCATGCTTATCTTTTTCGGCATCCAGTTCATCAGCATAGGCGTTCTGGCTGAACTTCAAACGCGCACCTATCACGAAGCACAGAACAAGCCGATATACGTCATCAAAGAAGTTGTAGATTAGAATCACGCTAGAAGCACGCGCCCACAATGGATCATGAACAAACATTAGCTCAAAATGCGCCTTTGGCCCTGCTGGGCTTATTTTTCATTGCAGGCATATTCTTTGACATTATCCTCATTATACTTTTCATCTCTAGACGCAATGAATGGCCAGGGGTTGCGGCAGAGCTCTCAGAAAAACCATGGAGCTATGCCGACGTCGGATATCTTATAATAGCCGCGCTATTGCCCATGTCGATTATCCACGCGTTTGCCTATATTGCGATTGCATTGGAGATTGCCACCGCCGCAGATCTGGAATCACCTTTAGTAATACTGCAGACAGTCCTGACTCACGCAGCAGTTCTGTTCGTAGGCTGGCGCCTTTTCAGAATAAAAGGCATATCCGGCAAAGAAGCCTTTGGCGTGCGACCAGTGGGCATAATTCGAGATGCACAATACGGCTTGATGAGCTATATGGCGATTCTGCCGCTTGTCGCAATAGGAGCCGTGGCAACAGGTTTCCTTATGAATAAATTCCATATCGAAGCACCTATGCAGTATCCGCTGAAACTTCTCACAGGCAATTACTCACTGACCCTGAAGTCATGTATTGTACTGGCCGCATGCATCACAGCCCCTATAGTCGAAGAGCTTTTCTTCCGAGGGGTCGCAATGCCGTTCATCGCTAAGAAAACAGGAACATTGACGGCAGTAATAATCGTTTCTTTGGTTTTCGCATCGATACACATGAGCCTGCCAGCTTTCCTCCCGATATTCCTCCTGTCTGTCGGATTGTGTTTGGCATACATAATCTCGGGCTCACTGCTAACCTCTATCATCATGCACTCCCTGTTCAACACAATGACCATGCTTGTTGTGTTGACATTAAAGAACCCCGAACATTTCCTGTTGAAATAACAGAATGGCATTGTACAAATAATGAATGACTTACTCATTCTATTTTGGTAATTACCAATTCATGAAACGCATTAAAACAGTCGAGTGGGTCAGCAAATCAGCACACAGCATAATGCCGGGTAAGGTCAGATTCATTGATCAGACTAAACTACCGAATAAGTTCTTGCACATCAGCACTACAGATATCGACACAATCTGGCATGCTATCAAACAGCTGAAGGTCCGCGGCGCACCGGCAATCGGAGTAGCCGCAGCTTTCGGAATAGCCGCCCATGTGCAGGACTCCCGCGAAAAGACAACCGCCAAACTCCTCAAAGCAGCAGAAAAGGCAGGCAAATATCTTGCAACGTCCAGACCAACCGCGGTAAACCTGTTCTGGGCCATCGACAGAATGATCATTTTTGCGAGGGCGGCTGCAAACCTTGCCCCGAAAGATTTCAAAGAGTCCCTGATTTGTGAAGCCATCGCCATCCGTGACAATGATGCAGAAATGTGTCTGAAGATCGGCACCCATGGATCAAAGCTCATAAAGAACGGCTTCACCATCCTGACCCACTGCAATGCAGGCGGATTAGCCACAGCAGAAATCGGTACCGCGCTCGCCCCTATGTATGTCGCAAAGGATAAAGGCTTGCAGATTAAAGTCTATGCCGACGAGACACGCCCCCTGCTACAGGGAGCACGGCTGACAGCATGGGAACTTATGCAAAATGGCATAGATGTCACATTGATCTGTGACAATACTGCTGGTTGGCTGATGAAGCAGGGCAAAATAGATTGCGTCATGGTCGGCGCAGACAGAATCGCAGCCAACGGGGACTCAGCCAACAAGATCGGGACATATTCCGTGGCAGTTCTGGCAAAGGAACACGGAATACCTTTCTACGTACTTGCTCCATCATCAACATTCGACCCCAAACTGACCAGCGGTGACCAAATACCCATAGAAGAAAGGGCGCCAGAAGAGGTAACCTGTGGGTTTGGCAGAAGGACGGCCCCGGAGACGGTAAAAGTTTATTCACCGGCATTTGACGTCACCCCTGCTCGTCTTATTTCTGCGATAGTTTGCGAAAGAGGGATACTGCGCCCGCCCTTCAAGGGTAAAATCAGATAGTCAATGATCGGGCTGATTTTTCTTCGACAATTTTTCAAGAATTGCTGACAGTTCCTGCATTCGGTATGGCTTCGCAAGACTGCCGTCAAATCCATAATCTTGCGGCTGCGCAATCACAGGATCCTCTGCATAGCCGCTGGCGGCTATCACAGGCACATTCGGGATAAGCTGCTTTATTTGTGATACCGCTTCGGCTCCGCCCATACCGCCAGGCACGGTCAAATCAAGAACCACCGCTACAAGCGTTACACCCGCCTCATTGGCTTTTCTGACCG
>CAMCYG010000046.1 GCA_945883775.1 Victivallis vadensis | reverse complement strand
TGTGTTCTGATGTGTGTCTTTGCGCGTATACGGAGCATGGCCATTGCGGGCCATTGGCGAAGGATGGTTCTGTTGATAACGACAAGGCCAATATCATGCTTGCCAGAACAGCGGTGTCACATGCAGAAGCTGGCGCTGACTGTGTTGCGCCAAGCGCGATGATGGACGGGCAGGTCACGGCGATAAGGCATGCGCTCGATGATGCTGAATTCAGCAATACTCTGCTCATGAGCTATTCCACCAAATTTGCTTCGGCGATGTATGGACCGTTTCGCGATGCGGAGAATTCAGCCCCTGGTAAGGGTGACAGGAAAGGCTATCAGGCATCCGGCGCTGAGCCTAGGCAGGCGCTCCGTGAATCCACACTTGATGAGCAGGAAGGGGCGGATATGTTGATGGTCAAGCCGGCTCTCTTTTATCTCGATCTTCTGTCAAAGCTCCGTGCGCAGACCCAGTTGCCGATTGCCGCCTATAATGTCAGCGGAGAGTATTCGATGTTGATAGCAGCGGTGGACAGGGGGTGGGGCGATCTTAAAGGGATGGTGCGTGAATCTACCCTGGCCCTTAGCCGGGCCGGCGCCGATATAATAATCTCCTATTGGGCGAACAGATATAAAGAACTGCTGGCATAGAAGAAAACGGATAGTTCAAGAATATGGAATCTGCAAAACTATTTGATAGGGCAAAAAAGGTGATACCCGGCGGCGTGAATTCGCCGGTGCGCGCATTCAATTATGTGGGTGGCACGCCGGTCTATATGGTCAGTGGTACTGGTTCTAAAGTTACAACAGCCGACGGAGCCACGCTGACCGACTATTGCGGTTCATGGGGCCCCCTGATCCTTGGCCATTCCAGACCTGAAGTCGTCGAGGCTATACGGGCGGCGGCTTTGGAAGGGACGAGTTTCGGTGCTTGCACTCCGCGCGAAGTGACGATGGCAGAGCTGATATGTGAGCTGGTTCCGTCAATCGAAATGGTTCGGCTTGTCAATTCCGGGACTGAAGCTGTGATGACGGCTTTGAGGCTTGCGCGTGGCTACACAGGCCGGAGCAAGATTCTCAAGTTCGATGGTTGTTATCATGGGCACACTGACAGCATGTTGGTATCGGCTGGCAGCGGATTACTCACCGGCGGAATATCATCGTCGGCGGGTGTGTCAGCAGGGACGTCAGCGGAGACGTTTGTTGTTCCGTACAATGATTTAAATGCAGTGGCGGCGCTTTTTAAGAGCCACGGGAAAGACATTGCGGCGATAATAGTCGAGCCGGTTGTAGGAAATATGGGGCTTGTCGTGCCGGCGGATGGATATCTCAAAGGATTGCGGGATATTGCCACCAAGAACGGTGCGCTGTTAATATTCGACGAAGTCATAACCGGTTTCAGGCTGGCCTCTACGACTTATGGTAATATCATCGGGGTGACGCCTGATTTGACCTGCCTCGGCAAGATCATTGGTGGTGGGATGCCGATCGGGGCGGTTGGAGGTAAGGGGGATATCATGAGACAGCTTGCGCCGCTGGGTAAAGTGTATCAGGCTGGAACGCTCAGTGGGAATCCCGTTGCAGTGGCGGCCGGTCTTGTGATGCTTAATATTCTTAAGAAGGAAAATCCTTATGCCGGCATGACTGAGAAATGCAATCGTCTTGCTGATGGCTTGCAGGCTGCGGCGAAGACAGCAGGCGTCAGCTTGTGCTGTTCCAGGTTTGGCGGTATGTTCACTCCTTTTTTCTGTACAGGGCCGGTAAATAACCTCGCTGAGGCAAAGCATGCGGACACCAAAGCTCATGCAGCATTTTTCCATGGCATGCTGAAGGCCGGAGTATATTTGCCGCCTGCCCAGTTCGAGGCTGCTTTTGTGTCTGCGGCACATAGCGATGCAGATATTGATGATTTCATAAAGAGTGCGCAGGCGGCGTTAATATCGCAATGAATAATAAAGCTATAATTATGCTGGTGCATGGCAGTAAAGATCCGGCCTGGAATCAACCTTTCATAGACCTGAAGAACGAAGTATGCAAGTTGATCCCGGATGCTGTAGTGACCCTTGCCTGTCTGCAATTAGGTTCTCCTTCGCTGGATGAGGTCGTATTGGAATTGCAGACACAGGGAGTCAAATCTGCAGTTGTCGTTCCTGTCTTCCTGTCCAGCTTGGGCCATGTCACAAAAGATATCCCTGTGCTAGTCGAGAAAGTAGCTGGTAAGCATCCTGGCCTGAGTCTGTCTGTGTCAAAGGCGGTGGGCGAGTTTCCGGAAGTCAAGAAAGCTATCGTCAATACTATTGCCGGCGTGTAAGCCAATATTTGGGTTTCTCAGGGCAGGGCCGGTGATGGCAGGCTCTATTTGCTGAATTACTTCCAGCTTCCGAAGATCCGTTTCACATTCTTTGCGAATGCCTCGTAAGTGTATTCCTTGTTGGCAAGAGCACGGGCTGAGGAGCCCAACTGCTGTCTCAGTGCATGGTCGGTACAGAGCTTGTGAATGCCTTCTGCGAACGAGCTGCTATCTGGCGCACATAGCATCGCCACACTGTCGTTAAGGACTTGAGTATGCGTAGGCATTTTAGTAGCAAGGACTGCTTTTCCTGATTCGAGGTAGGAATATATCTTCATCGGCGTGTTTATGCCTTTTATGCGGGGCGACAGCAGTACATCCGCCACTTCAAAAAGGTGCGCCATCATTGATGTGGGTTTGGGGCCTATGAACTGCACGTTCTCGACAATACCCAGTTCTGTCGCTTTCTTGGTGTATTTATCAATATGGGCTGGTGTTCCGCCCACTATTACAAGCGTAGCTTTAGTGCCTTTTTTCATGGCGATGGCGAGACTTTCCAGCATTAGGTCAATGCCCTGATATTCTTCGAGGTTGCCGACGTACATAAGGCATACGCCCCTGATTCTGAGGCTGGGACTTTCTGCTTTTGTTGTTTCTGCGGGCAGTACCTTGCAGTTCAGGAGCGATACATCCCTGAGGATCTCTACCCTTTTTGCGCCGGCTGACTTCGCGATATCTGCCAGTGAGTCACATACGGATACGACAAGTTCGGCCTGCTTAATTGCCGCTGTCTCAAATGAGCCCATAACGCCTGAGAAAATCTTCATCCACGGCAGTTTCTCTATGATCTGCTGCGACATGGATGAATCCATATCGTAAATATATCTGGTTCCGAATTGTTTCTTTATGCGCATGGCAATAAAGACGCCTTCTTCGACGGCATGTACCAAGTCGTATTTGTTATTAGCTGCCATGCTGAGCGCCATGCTGAGCATGACTCTATCGCACCTCAGCTTGTCTAAGGAGAGGCCTGGTCCGATGTTTCCTACGGAGTCCGGTTTGGGTATGCGATGTATTTTTACATTGTCAGGGCAGGGGATGTCCATGCCTTCATGATACACGAGCAGATCTATGTTGTGTCCCAGGTCTGAGAGGGTCTTTGTGAGAAGATGTACGGCGATTGGCGTACCGCGTTCCTGATAGAAGGGCTGAGGTGCTATAATAAGTATTTTCATAGAAAAAGATCAACAATTGCTCTAATAATTTGTGAACAGTATACTAAATACATATCACCCGCAATCAAGATTATGGCTCATCATTGTTTTTGTGATTCGGTGCGACTCAACAGGCGGTCTCTTTCTTGCCTCAGCCCTAAGGGGTAGGGAGAAGCCCATTGCTGTCAAGCTAAGGCGTTTATATTGAGAAATGCGGAAATTGAGTAAACTGTAGCGGCGCATGTGTCATGCGCCGGCAGAGAAGACTGAGCTTGACACAAGCTCAGCTACAGTGAGGAAAGTTTTTCTGCCAGTAGGGGCGCTGCTCGCCGGCGCCCGCGGGCGTTGCTCAACAATGCCACAATGCTGAGAGAGAAAGACGGGCGTCGCAAGCAACGCCCCTACGTGAATCTAATTTTTGCACTATAAAGGCATTAGTATGATAGCAATGCGCCTCGCCCTACCAAGGATGCGAAAAGGTAGGGCGAATCGTCCACGGTGAGCCGATCTTGATGATAAAAACCAACTTTCTTGTCCTACACCCGTCGGAAGTTATGGCAGCATGGTCAGGATCAGGTCGGCACTGCCTTTCATGGGCTTGATAAGGCAGTGGTTCAGCGCCGCTGGAATAAGGCATGTCGAGCCTTTCCGGATGACGACATCCTTGTTCCCTGCAGAGGATATTACTACGTCGTTGGAAGGGTTAAAGATAATGGTAAAGCTGTCCTTCCTTTGATTCAATACGGTGTCGGCCTTAAGCACCAGCCGGTCCATCCTGAAGTATTTGCAAAGGACAATCGAGTATAGTGAACAAGTCTTGTTTCTTGATATAAGCTTTGTACGTTCGAGGACCGGCAGGCTGTTCTTCCAGTTAATAGCCCGCAATGATTCGCTGATGTGGAGTTGGCGCGGTTTGCCTTCCTTGTCTTTTCTGTTCCAGTCGAATAGCCGGTATGTCGTGTTAGAGTTCTGCTGGACCTCCATTATGAGGCAGCCTGCCCCGATGGCATGCACCGTGCCGGCCGGAATAAAATATGTCTGGCCTCTTTTTACCGATATACGTTTCATGAGCTTCTCGGCGGAGCCATCATTAAGTGCTGATACAAGCGCCTTTTTTGTTGTTCCAGGTTTCAGGCTGTATATGCAGGCGCCGGGCTTTGCGGCGACGATGTGCCAGGCTTCTGTTTTGGGGTCGGCGCCCAGCGTGCGGGCTGTCTTGTCGTCGGGATGCACCTGGATGCTGAGTTTGCTGGCGGCATCTATGATTTTAACGAGCAGGGGAAAGTCAGGTGCATCTGTCTTGTTTTTGAAAGGTACAATATTTTGGGTTTTAGTCAATGACTGCAGGGGGCAGCCTTTGAGTGCGCCATTAGCTACAATGCTCATGCCTTCAGGCCTGGTCGATACCTCCCAGCTCTCTGCCCGGACGGCAGGGCCGGCAGACCTGCCGGGTAATTTCCTCATCTGTTTTCCACCCCAAATATAATCCTTGTAAACCGGTTTGAATAATAGCGGATATGTGTTTGTATTCATGTGGGTCAACATAACTGTGGAAAGGTCTCCGGTTCAAGAAAAATATTGTATATGCAGGTGGGCTTTTTTAATATGAGCGCCATGAAAACATTAAGAATACTTTCTTTGCTGTTGGCGACTGCGGTAAGCGGCTGTGTCACGATGGATTCCAGTACAGAGACGTCGCGCCAGAATCTTGAGATTACCAACCTTAAGGCAAGTGTAGAGAGCCTGGACAGGGCAGTTCGTGATTCTGATGCGGCACTGCAAAAGATCCTGCAGGACCTGGAGTCTATCAAGGGTACATCGCGCGCCGATTCTCAGCGCATCGCTGAGCTGGAGATCCAGGCAAAAAATGCGGCGCAGGCCAATGAGCAGATGAGAAAAGACATCATCGCCGACCTCAGCAAGCGTATGTCAGAAGTGATGAAGGCGTACTACCAGACAACGCCCAGCCGGTCCTCTCGCCAGAGCGCCACACCAGTCAGCACGGGCGCGGTTGTGCAGTCCGAGAAGGAGCGCGGCTCTGAGTCGGGCAATACAGGCGAAGGGTCGCAAAGCGGGAGCAGAGAGCATGTGGTAGCAGCCGGTCAGTCGATAACGAAGATTGCCTCGATCTACGGTGTTTCGGTGAATGCGATTATGAGTGCGAACAACATTTCCAACCCAAATCTGATAAAGTCCGGTCAAAAGCTGATCATTCCAAGATAACAGGCAAAAGCCAGTCTACAGTCTTCCCGCTGGCGGGGAGGGTGATGGTGTAGCGGATTATCCTTGCCCTTGCGTATGCATCGCTTAAGCTGGTTTTATCGTTGTCCAAGGTCTTCCTGAATTCGGGATTGGCTTGCGGTGCTGCAGGATCAGCTATCGAGGCAAGAGTATGCCTGATTTTTGCCAATTCTTTCTTCATTGCCTCATTTTCCTGATGAAGCTCGTCAGTCGTCTTCTTCACAGTGGAGATCTCGATCATCTGACCGGCCAGCCCTTTGTTCAGTTCTACTGTGATCTTGTCGTTCTGAGATGCTATCTTGTCGTTAAGGCTTTCAGATTCCTGTTTGATCCTATCAAGTGTTTCCACGGTTTCGGTGCGGGTGGAGCGCACATTGGCTTCCAATCCGCGTAAATCGGTCTTCATCTGCCTGATCAGAGCGCTGCCGATGAAATAGGCGGATAGAATGCATCCGAAAAGAACGAAAGAAAAGAATAGGCTGAGCGCAATGACATTGTTTCTTGTGCGCCTGCGTTCAAGTTCCAGGAATTCCTGGAAAGCCGCGAGAACGGGTAGATTCTCTTTGGAGATGGGGATTCTTGCGAGCATGGATGCTGAACCCTGTGTCATGTGTGACTGACCCATCTTTGCCATGCTTACGACATTTTTCAGGACTTTAGGCGGTACTTCGTTCATTGTTCAGGCCTGATGTTGATGGTGTTTTGTGCTTCTACTTCAGTCTCATCCAGGGCTTCATCCTGAATAGAGGCTTGGGCTGGGGCGGTGTTTGTTGCTCAGTACCGTTTGGGGTATATGGTTGAGGGGGCTGTATGGGGGCCTCTTCTTTTCTTGGCGTATCGGTCAAAGACTGAAGCTCGCGTTGTGCCTGTGACTCCAGAACGTCGAGGGATTTTTCTTCATAGGACTTGTCGATTATCGGCCTTCTTGGCTCCTGTACCGGTCTATCGAAATTGGCCGCTGTTTTGCGCAATACTTCCGGTTTCGGGATGCTGGCTTTGGACTGTTCAGTCTGTAAGGCCTTCTTGTTGAACAGCAATTCGCGTTGTGCCTGCTCAAGTTTGCTGGTCGCGGCTCGCCAGTCGTTTTGAAGCTGGTCTATGCGTTTACTGAGGACCTGTTCCTTCTGCTTCCAGCGGTTTGTTTCGTCATCGTAAATCTTCTTCTGTTGTGCGAGCGACTGGTCTTTCTGTCTGATTGCCCCGTTCAGATCCTGAATGGCCTTCTTGACCTGCAGCAGTTCCAGCTCTTTGTTGCGCCGCTGTTCCTTTTCCTCGTCATAGAACTTCTTCTGCTGGTCCAGTCTTACAGAAATGCCGTCTTTGTCCTGCTGCAACTGTTCGATCTGTTGCTGGCAGTCTTCTGTCTTGAGCCTGAAACTCTCCTGCTCGTCCTCGAACTTCATCTTTTGCTGTTCAAGTTCCTGCAGGGCATTCTCCAGCTGTTCGCTTATGGTCTTTTGTTCTGAACGCACCTGCTCGGCCTCTAGGGTCAGTTCTTCCTCACGCTGTGTTCCTCTGGTGCGAACTTCGTCGTTGGTCAACCGGTGCTGTTCTATTTCGTTGAGAGCCTCCTGCAGTTTCATTGCAAGACTGCGGTTCTCGTCATCCATGCTCAATATGCGGTTCGTCAGCTCTTCCTGCTCGGCATTGCTCCTTGCGCCGGTGTCCTCGAGCATGGAATGGCTATCTCTCAGCTCAGCCTCCAGATGGCTGTTCTTTTCTGTGGATTCCTGGAGTAATTGCTCGCTTCTGGCCAGTGTTTGTTCCGTTGCTCTCCGACGTGAAGATTCGTCCTCCAGCGCCTTCTTTTGATTGGCTATGGTCTCTTCGCGCTGTGCCACTCTTTGGATCTGCTCCTCGATGATCTTTCTCAGCTCGATGAGCTCCTGCTCCTTCATCCTGCGCAGTTTCTGCTCTTCAATAAATGCGTTTTTGTGGCGTTCCAGGTCTTCTAGCCGCTGCTGTGCCTTTGTCTTTTCTACAGCGATGAGCTTCTGTTGCTGGTCTATCTTGATCGAAGCTTCCCTGAACTTCTCCTGTATTTCCTGAACGGCCTGCTGGTAGTGGATATCCTTGCTGTCCAGATTTTCCTGGCTGAGGTTGTAGAGCTTCCTCAGCTCGCCAAGTTCCATGTCTTTCTGTTTTGCGTCAAATACTGCTCTTTCCAGCTTCTCGCGCTCTGCTTCCAGTCGTTCGCTAGCCTGTTTCAGCAGGCCTTCGTTGTTGGCGGTCCGCTGGCGCAAGTCCTCGTCCTTCTGCAAGGCTTTCTGCTGGAGGGCTCTGACCGTGTCTTTGTGGTTGTTTAGTTCCTCGGTAGTGTCCTGCAGGAGTTTCTGGGTGGAGGCGAGGCTGTCTTGGAGTTTCTGAATATTTTCGTCAAGCGCCTGTTCTTTGTCGTTTCTGGTTCTGACGAACTCAGCATAGAGTGCCTTTTCCTTTTCGAGAGCTTCCTGTGCTTTATTGAGTTCTTCACGCAGGGCGGCATTGTCCTTGTTTAATTCCTCTATGTGCCGGCTGAACGCCTTTTCTTTCTCGTATCCGCTGGTTTCGGTCGATTTATAGATATCATTAAGCCGCTCTATTTCTTCACGAGTGCGCCTTATTTCCAGCTCTTTGTCATTGATGGTCCGTGTGAGCTCTTCGACCTGGTGTTCCAGGAAGCTCTTTTCTTTGGTGACGGCGGACGACTGTTCCTGGAATGTGCTGTCTTTCTGTTTTGCGTCCCATTCTATCTGGTCAAGCTTGCTGGCGGTCGAGTTGTAGAGCTCCTTCAGTTCGTCAAGACGTTTGGTGAGATCATCTTCGCGGGCTTTGGCAGATTCCGCCGCCTGCTCCTGGGTGGATGCCTGATGTTTCAGCTCGTCTTCCATGCGCCGTGCGCTCTCAGTGGCGTCGTCGCGGAGCTTGATCATCTCGTCGTATCTGAGCTGCATCTCGCTGAGTTTCTTTGAAAGCTCCCTGTTTTCGTCCTGGACCTGGTCAAGTCTCTCTACAAGGTCCTTGTCGGTTTTGTGCGAGCGCGATTTCAGTTCGTCTATCAGTTCTCTTTGCTGTTCTATTTCCTTCTCAGCGCGGGCTGCCCTGCCCATGAACGTGTCCTTGTCGGAATGGGTCTGCTGGAGCTTTGTCTGATATTCTTTTTCCTTCCTCTGCAGTTCGGACAGCGTATCGTCAAGTTCGGCTCTTAGCTTTGTGGCATCGGTTTCCAGTTCCTTTACGCGACGGACCGCCTCACGGTTGTCCTCGAAGACTTTCTTTTGCTTGTCAAGGTCGGACCCTAGCATCTCATGCAGATGGGTTACGCGCGACTGGCAGTCCTTCTCCTTCTTTATGAAAGCAGATCTTACGGACTCGAAGAAGGACTTCTCGTTGTCGAGTTCGGCTTCTATCTTGTCGGCCTCTTCGAGCAGTAACTGCATGAACTGTTCTGTGTTCTTCCTGTACTGCTCTTCTTTGTCGATGCTCTGTTTGCGCAGGGCGCTGATTCTCTGGCGTTCGGTCTCGAGTTCGCGCTTGGCGATGGTCAGCTCGTTTTCTTTTGCCTTGGAGCGTGCCTCGAGATCTGCGAGCTGGGCATTGAGTTCGTCCTGCTTTGCCCGGCTGGATTCCATGGCTTTAAAGCCCTGAGTCCGTTCTGCTGAAAGCTGGTCCTGCAGTTGTTTGAGCGCCTCGACCTTTGCGGCAGCTTCGTCGGACAGTTTCTGTATAGCAGATGACAGCTCGGCTTCTTTCTGTGTGCCGGTCGTGATGGTGTCGGAGTGGCGTGTCCGCTCGGTGTTCAGCTCATGCTTGGCGTCTTCGAGTGTCGCCAGGGTCTTATCGCATTCGCCACGGAGTTTGTCTATCTGGTCCTTGAATTCTATCTCGCGCTGGGAGCTGTAGTTGCGGAGCTCATCATAATTGGCCATCTGCTTTTTGATCTCGGCTTCGGTCTGTTCCAGTCTGGTGTTGGCCGCGGCGACTTCGTTCTCGGAATTCTGTATTATTCTGGCGAGTTCTGCTTCCTTGCGGCTGACCTCATTCATGGTTCCGGAGTGCCGGTTCTTCTCGTCGTCCAGATCGCGGCGTACTTTGTTCAGCTCAAGGATGGCGGCGGCCATGTCTTTTCTGAGATTTTCGGTCTGCTGGTGAAGTTCCGCTTCTTTCCTTGCGGCAAGTTCATTATGGCTCGTGGCGTCAAGCATGGTTCTGGCGTGCTTGGCTTTCTCTTCTTCATATTCCTTGCGGGTGCGGTCCAGCTGGTCGTTCAGCTGCTCTGACTTTGTTGTAAGCGAATCGACTTTGCGGGAAAGCTCTTCTTCGCGGCTTAGCAACTGGCTTCTGGTGCCCTGGTGTCTGTCACGTTCTATCTCGAGGTCTTTTCTGGCCTGTGCCAGCATTGCCGCCGTGGTATCAGTCTGCTGTCTGATAAGGTCAACCTGTGCCTTAAGCTCCCGCTCATGTATCCGGCTGTGCTCGATCTGCAGTCTCAATTCCTGTTCCTTGGCCGAATACTGGTCTATGTGAAGTTTAAGTTCGGTCTCTTTGCTGCGGAACTGTTCCAGCTGTCTCTTATAATCCTCTTCGCGGGCGCGGGCCTGATCGAAAAGCCGCTTAAGCTCATCTTCGCGGGCGCGGCTCTGCTCTATCTGCGCCTTAAGCATGCGCTCTTCGGCTTGAAGTGACTCTATACGTGCCTTGAGCTCCTGGTCCCGGAGTTCGCTGGCTTTCTGGAGCAGGGTGAAGCTCTGCATCTGTTTGGTTACGGAATCGCCGGTATCCTTCAGTCTCTCTTTTGTGTCGCTCCATTCTGACTCAAGCTTGCGTATGTATGAGGTGAGCTCTTCCTCGTGCGATTGGCTCTTCTCTATCTGGGCTTTGAGATCGGAGCTTTCGGCCTGCAAAGAGTTGATTGTAGATACGAGTTCCTGTTCGCGCTGTTTGCTCCGCTGTTCGAGCATCATGTAGCTGCTTGAGCCGTCGCGGCTGACGGACTCGAGCTCGCGGGTCCTGCTGATGGCGTCATACACTTCGCGTTCAAGCTGCTGTATTCTCTTGGTAAGATCTGTTTCCTTGCGGGCGGCATCATCGCGAGCCTGCTGGTAGGTCTTCAGGTTCTGTTCGGTCATCGACCGCTGGTTTCTTTCGCGGTCGAGCTCTTCGCTGATTGCGCGGATATCAGTCTGTGACCTTCTTAGTACATCGCATTCCGCCTGGAACTTGCTGATCATGTCCTTCAGGCTTGCGAGCTCTTTCTGGTCGGCGATCTTGGTCTCCTCAAGTCGCTGTCTTTCCATTTCTGCAGTTTTTCTGGCAATCTCCAGTTCGCTCTGCAATTCTCTGGCCTTGCTGTCGAGTGCGGAGGTCTGACTCGTAATCGACGCCATCAGTTTATCCTTCTCGGCCTGAAGCTTCTTCACCGTTTCGGATTCGGACAGTATAAGCGTGTCGCGGTCCTGCTGAAGCTTATCGATCGTTGTCTGGAGTCTGAGCATCTCGTGCTGGCTGGCCTGATTGGCTTCCATCAGGGAGCGTTTCTCGATCTCTATGGCGGTTTTCTCCTGCTCAAGCCTTTGTCTTTCAAGCTCGAGCGCCATGCGTGCCGACTCGGATTCGGCCTGGAGCGACTTGGTTCGGGCTTCGAGTTCTGCAACCTTGTTGGTGAGCGATTCTGTCAGCATGTCTTTCTCAGCTGCCTCGGCGCTTTTTTCGGTGACCTTGCGGCGCTGAGCGGTCTCCAGTTCGGCCTGAAGTTCGATTGTCTGATCCTTGAGTCGGCCTATTTCGCTGTTAAGCGAGACGATAACGCTTTCTTTCTTGGTTATATCCGCTGTCATTGCTGCAATGGCTTCAGATTTGGACTCTTCTGGTGGCGTTGCTGCAATGGGTGCAAGTTCTGCCACTGGTTCAGGTTTAGGTGCTAAAACAGTTTCAACTACTGGGGTTGGGGCAGGTTCGATAACAGGTTCAACTATTGGAGCTGGAGCAAGTGCTGTAACAGCTTCAGCTGCTGTAGGTTGGGTAGGTTCTGTAACAGGTTCAACTGCTGGAGTTGGGGCAGGGGCTTGCGCTGGCTGCTCTTCCGTTATGCTGACAAGAGTGGGCAGCGGCTCCGGTACAGGTGGTATCACCGGTTCAGCTGAAACGGCAGGTTCTGTTGTTAAGGCGGCCAACGGTTTGGGCATGAGTGAGGGCGCTACAACGGATATTGCCGCCGAAACAGGAGATTCCACTGCTAAGGCAGGCAAGGGTTTAAGAGTGAGTGTTGGCGTTGGGACGGATTTCGTCGGTTCGGTTGAGATTGGGCGACTGACAAGTGATGCCTGTTTCTTAACTGGCATGGGTGAAAAAACAGGCTTTCTTGCCGTATAAGCGCTTATAGTGGTGGTGCTCTCATCGAGGGTGCTGATGATGGCTGCATCTTTGCTGACGGTTCCGTCGACTGTGAGTTCAATGAGTGCTTTTATGTTCAGTGGGCCGAACGGAGATCCATCCTCGAGTTCGACGATCCAAATCATTTCAAGCCATTCGAGTGTTTCGGCTGACACCCAATTGACCTGGTCTGATGATACCTGCTGGCCGGGGATTATGCGTCCGTCCTCTGCAAGTTTCCGAAAAACATTCCTGTCGTAGGGTCCGAATACCTGACCTTCTTCGGTTTGAAGATACCACTGCTCCCCGGGTGTAGCGCTGTTATCGTTCGTGCTGTTTATTTCTGCCATAAAAACACCATTTATCTGCCGATTTTAACGTATTGCAAAAATGCATATTGGATAATAAGGCCTATGGTGTCAATAAGATTTGGGATTGTGTGAGTCGGCGGATTTGTTGGATTGTTTTTCCTCACTGTTCTCCTTGTTGTTTTGTTTGCCCTGCTGGCGGTGTTGTGTTAAGTTTGCAGATACAGACCGGGTGTAGCCGCAACATACGTTTATCGTAGCGGCGGCCGGAATAATAGGATTCCAATGTACACAGTGCTGACATTTGTTTTTCTGATCGTATCGATAGTGCTTCTGATATGGCTGATCTACTGCCGTACGAAGAGCCAGGAGCTGAATCAGGAATGCGCTTCACTCAAGACGCGCAATCGCTGGTATGAGCAGGAGAACGAGAAGCTTTCGACGGTTATAGAAGAGAGCACCAAGGACGCGATATTCTACAAGAACCTGTTTGAGAGCACCAAGGATATCTTGTTGATATTCGAATTGGATGATGATGGCAAGGCTGGCAGGATCATGGAGGTCAACCGGATTGCCTGCGAGACTCTTGGATACAGGCGCGAAGAGCTGATCACAAAGACTTTACTTGATCTGCAGTATTTTGAGGTCAGTGGTGCGGAAGGTGGCTATAGTCTGACTGACGATGATCTTGTCGAGCGACAGCGGGCTGTTCGTGTTATGGCGCTGAAGAACCTGATGAAGAAGCTGGCAAAAGAAGGCAATATCCAGCATGAATCTTCACTTCTCACGGCTGCAGGCAGAAAGATCCCGGTTCTCGTGGAGATGCATTACTTCGATCTTTTTAGAAAGCCGGTGATCATGTATACCGCTGAGGATGTGACCAACCGGAGAGCGGCGCAGAATGCCCTTGATGCAAGCGAGCAGAAATTCCGCGATTTCTTCGCTCATTCTCCTATAGGAATCGCAATTTACGATTCGGCCCAGCAGCTGGTGGATGTGAATCAGGCGCTCATGCGCGTCTTCGGGATTCCGGACAGGCAGGAGCTGGCAAGGATAAATCTACTGCACAGTTCCATAGTGCCTGCTCCCGTACAGATTAAACTCGCAAGGGGCGAGACGGTGCAGTTCGATGCCGCTGTGAGCTTCGATGATATCAGGCGCAATGCGACCTTTGTGAGTTCCAGGAGTGATATGGCTTATCTGGATATCACTGTCATTCATATGGGCTATGATACTAATTTCAAGCCTCGCGGCTTTCTTGTCCAGGTAATGGATAACACCAGGCGTAAGACGGCGGAACTCGCCCTGGGCAATAGTGAGAAGCAGTTGAGACAGGCTGAGAAGATGGAGGCGCTGGGTTCCCTGGCTGGCGGCATCGCGCATGACTTTAATAACATTCTCACTCCGATACTGGGTTACACGGAGCTCGCCCTCCGCAGCTGTGAGCAGGGCGATGTTAAGCTAAAATTCCTTGAGGAAGTGCTCAAAGCCAGCAACAGAGCAAAGGAGTTGGTCAACCAGATCCTATCATTCAGCAGGCAGAAGGAGAAAGAGGGGCAGCCTTTGCATGTCATACCCATCGCCAAGGAGGCGTTGAATCTTGTGAGCGCATCGGCTCCGTCTTCAGTCACTGTGAACAGGGTTATCAAAGCCGAACATGATGTCGTAAAGGCTGATCCCACACAGGTACACCAGATCATCATGAATCTGTGCACCAATTCGATGCATGCCATGAAGGATTCCGGCGGTGTGCTGGAGATGAGGATAATGGAGCTTACTGTCGATGCCAGGACCAGGATGGAAGGGTCAAATCTGCCGTCGGGTAAATACATCAGGATCTCCATTTCAGATACGGGTATCGGTATGACAAGCCAGACAATCAAGCGGATATTCGAGCCGTTCTTCACGACCAAGAGGGAGGGCGAGGGGACCGGTATGGGGTTGGCAGTCGTCAGCAACATATTGGATTCGATCCAGGGCGAGATCACTGTGGAGTCCGAGGTGGGCAAGGGGTCGATATTCCACGTGACGATCCCGCTGATGACAGACCAGAATATAGAGGCGGCTATCGACACCGCTGTGCCGCTTCCAGGCGGGACTGAGCGCGTTCTGGTCGTGGACGATGATGCTAAGATAGTGGAGATGGTCGCGCATATGCTGGCGTCGCTGGGTTATCATCCGATGATCGATACAAGCAGTATTCATGCGCTTGAGGAGTATGAACTGTATCCGAAGAGGTTTGATGCCGTTGTTCTCGATCAGAAGATGCCCGGACTGATGGGTGATGAACTGGCCGCCAGAATGCTTGCCCTGCGCCCGGATCTGCCAATCATTCTGTGTACGGCATTCAGCGATGCTATAACCAAAGAACGGGTCGATGAGATCGGTATAAAGCATATGATAATGAAGCCGATCGTCATGAAGGAAATGGCAATACACCTAAGGCAGGCTTTGGACGGGAATAAGAAAGCATGACCTTGGGTGCCCGCTCATACATCCGATTGCCCGCATGCTGTCCGTGTGGGCGCCTGCAGTGGCTTTATAATATCAACCCTGGTGAGGAATAAGTATGAAACTGATAAGACTGGTTACCGGCTGTTTTCTTTTCCTGGTTTCGCTGATGGTGTATTGTATCAGTCTGAGTGCCGGTGCATATCCTGGCGAGTCCGCGCAGTTTGTCGCTGGCATATCGGGCTTGTTCCCCGCAATGAGCCCTGGGCATCCCTTGTGGGTGATGTGTGCCACGATTATGTCTTACCTGCCTTTGGGCGGCATAGCGGCAAGGCTCAATATCTTCAGCGCGTTATGCGGTGCCGCGGCTGTCTGGTTGATGTTCGAGGTTATGGTCTCGGCTGTTCTTCTCGCAGTGGAGGAGGATGACAGGATACAGCGGATGATCGATATTGCCGCCTGGTCCGCCGGTGTTGTGGCGGCTGTTTGTATGGCATTCTGTGTCCCTTTCTGGATGGTATCGACCAGGGCGCATTTTCTTGGATTCGATATTATGATGCTGCTGGTAGCCTTCAGGATCATGTGTGCTGCAGCAAGGTCACTCAGGCGACCCGGACTCTATGTTCTGGCTGTGCTGTCCGGGTTGATGTGTGCTGAATCGGCGATGTTTATAATGTTCCTGCCGCTATTTGTTGTATGGACCGTCATTGTCATACGGAGTGATGAGGACGCCAAAGCGTCAGCATACATCTTGCCGGCGCTTCTTTTCATGGCAGGGCTCACTCTCTATTTCATCGCGGCGCTGATGTTTATGGGATCAGAGGGATATGTATTGCGCGGTTATACCGGATATTGGCATGTGCTGACTGTTATAGCCCAGGACCAGTATGTGCAGATAGCACGCAGTCTTCCCAGGCAGAAGTGGCTGATCATACTGATGGTCACAGTTATTCCCTGGATAGCGGCAATGATGTCCGGCCGGCGTGCGTTGAATGGCGAACGCGGATTTTGGCTGATTGCCTTGCATGTCCTGCTGACTGCTATAGGTGTGTCTCTGGTGCTTAACATTGATTATCTGTCGCCTTGGCGGATCATGGGCGGCATGCGTCTGCTGGTAACTCCGTATGTGCTTTCGGCGGCGGTGCTCGGTTATCTGGCCGCCTACTGGCTGTTGTACTTCAAAGTGTCAGCCATGCAGACGGAGTCGCATACATGGGAGCGGACGGCTCCGGTGTTGGGCTATTCTTCGGCGGTTTCGCTGATAGTTCTGGTCGTTGCGATGCCGTTCCTGAACTTCAGCTCGGCGGATGGCCGTAAATCTGAATTGATAGCGCGGATGTGCGGCGAAATAATAGAATCGATGGAAGGCCGGACCTGGCTTGTCAGTAATGGGTTTCTTGACAATCATCTCCTGATAGCCGCCAAGGAGCGCGGCATAAAATTGAACATCATCAGCATGAAGGGCGATGTCAATGAGATCTATGCGAAATATAACGCCGCTCGATTTGATTCTGCCAGGCTTAAGAATCTGGCCAACATAAGCACGCTCCAGATGGTATTGGAGTGGTTTGCTATGGATAAGGGAGCAGCAGCCAAGACGGCAATCCTCAGCGAGTCGGATATCTGGTATGGCGCGGGATTGGTCCCTATGCCGAATAAAATGGTGTTTTTGGGTGTGGCAAAGCCGGATGCGGCTGATGTGCGGAAAGCGCTGGATGGGAATAAAGAATTCTGGGGCAGGATGCAGGATGCGGGCGGTGCACGCTTGACCGATGAGCCGATTCTGGGCGCTTATATCGATTATCTTCAGCGGCACGCCAGCATGGTCGCCAATAATATGGGAGTCCTGCTTGAGGATAATTCCATGGAGAAAGAGGCATATGGCGCATATTCGATTTCCAGGAAGATGTTTCCTGGCAACATCTCCGCCTTGTTGAATATGTATTCTTTGGCTAGTTCCGGCTTAAAGGTAAATGATGCGGCGGCAATCAAGACGGAGGTGGATGCTCTGGTAAAGGATAAGAAGGCCAGGTATAGCGCCTGGTCTCTCTCAAGGGTTTTTGGATACGTGCGTCATTCCAGGACCTATGCGGATAACGGATGGATCTGGGCCCTCTCCGGTCAGCCTGGAATTGCGGCCAGTGGCTTCAAACGCGCCGTTGATCTTGCACCTGCCGAGAATAAGCCGCTGGCGAAGCAGCAGCTTGCAGAATTCTATCTGACGCAGAATATGGGCAAAGAGAGCGAGGCTATTTATCGCGAACTGCTTGCGGTAAAGCCTGATAATACAAGAGCGCTGTTAGGTCTTATCAGGATTAAAGAGCGCGATGGTGAGCTGGCCGAAGTGAAGAAGCTTCTCGACGTGGCCGAAAAGGCCGGCTTGGATAAAACCGTGCTGTCATATGAGATGGCCATGTACAGTACACTTCTCGGGGATAATGATAAGGCAAGGGTACTCCTGCAGGATATCATTCAGCTTCAGCCCGGATATTCTCCTGCATGGTTTCTGCTGGTTGATGTAATGGTACGACAGAAAGACAAGGATGGTCTTGATGAGTTGATACGGGAATCGGATAAGACAAAGGATCTGTCCGGCCTCGTGGATTATGCGAGATCACAGCAGTCGATCCTGTCCGGCGCCTGGGGTCAGGCGTTGAGTTTCACCGAAAAGGCGCTTTCAAAGAATCCAGGTAATATCAGACTGCTTGTGCAGGCGATGCGGATGAGCGTGATGCAGGCGCGGAAGGATGATGCGTTCGGGTATGCAAACAGGATATTGAAGCAGGAGTCATCACATCCGTTTGCCAACTATATAATGGGCTCGATCATGAGCAGTCGGGGTAACTACAGCCAGGCAAAGGACTTCTTGCAGAAGAGCATTGAGAAGGAACGCACAGCCCCTGCGGTCAACGACCTGGCGTGGGTTTGTCTGCAGTTGTGTGAGAATTCAGAGGCTGAGCGGTTGGCCCGTGAGGCGTTGAAGATCAGTCCTGACCTATATACTGCCTTGGACACGCTCGGAATGGTGTTGCTGGAGACAGGACGTCTGGCTGAGGCTGAAAAGCTGTTTAATAAAGCAATAACCCTCAACCCTAAAGACTTTCGAATTCAGTTGAACCTTGCCGAGCTGTACGCCAAACAGGGCAATTCAGCCAAGCAGGCCGAATTGGTGTCTACTCTGAAAAAGAACATATCACACATGTCTACCGCTGATCAGGAACGTCTTACGCGTCTGTCGAGATAGGGAATTACGTAGTCGTTTTACGCGAGATTGGGCCACGTGATGACAAAGTCATTTTACGCGGCCACGAGCTGAACAAAAACTCTATTGCAGTCGCGTGAGCCATGCACATGGCTTTTACGCGACCAGTCTTCCCACGGGAATTCCGTCGCCCAAGTTGATTTGACGATCTTCTGAAAGAGTATCCGGACCGAATCAACGATCTGCGCATATTGCCATTCGGTAAAGTTATGATTCTTCAGTGCCCTTACGAAATACGCCACTACATCTTCCGCAACCTGGTCTTTTAGTTTAATATTCTGATGTGTCTTTACATAATATTCAGCGCTTTTGACGTACCAGACGACTTCCTTGTTTGAGACCTTCTCGGCAATTACCGCAGTTGTGTAATCACCCCAGAATTTATCAATTTGAGATTGATCATTCATCCGTGAGCTTTCTTTCTTATCTGTATTTGTCTATAAGGACTGTTCCAAGTCGCTCTCGTAGAGTTTAGGTTGCGAAGACAGTCCGGTGAATTCAAGAATATATGGGTCTTTGATAATGTCGGCATACCTCTGCAATTCCTGTCCCTTGCGTGCCAGTTGCTTAACAGCATTCTTGTTCTTACTCAAGGCAAGCCGTTCAAAAAGCAGTGAGCCTTTCTGCCGCTGAAGCTCCCGAGAAGACCAGTTGTTCTTTAGCGGCAGCCGGGATACAATCGGCTATCGCTCCGCTGTTTGCTAGTGAACATTCGTAGCACCACGCAAACGAGCGCAACTCTAAGGGAAGCGCCTCTGTCAAGAACACGTTGTATAGACTACAAAAAACAAAAATGATGAGTGCCCCT
>CAMCYG010000045.1 GCA_945883775.1 Victivallis vadensis | reverse complement strand
GCTTTCTTCATTAGTGCGTAATCGATCTCCTTCAATGTCCCGAAGCGCATGTTACAGTCAATGTTCACTTTCTTGTTGTATCCTCGCTCTATCATAAGATTACAGAAAGAGTTGAGCCAGTTGCCCACTGGAAACGACCCGGTATCATCCATTATTTCCTTAATCCCGTATTTGTCGATCAGCATTCCGATCTCATTCACGACGTCTTCAGGATTTCTGACTCTATAGTTGGGGTATAGTGTTGTCCAGGAGCAGAAGGTGCACTTGCCGTGCCAGCAGTCACGGCCTGACATTACATAGGTGCCGGGCGTCTTCTTGAAGTTTCCGTTTTTTTCGCTGTAAAGCCTCCACTTGGTCAGTTCACGATCAATCCATGGCTGTGTTGCCAGATCGTGCTTACAGGCGAACTCGCCGCTGTTCTCAACCTGTCCGTCTCGCTTGTAGAATACGCCAGGTTCCAACTTGCTGCCTTTTGATAGATGAGCGACAAGGTTGACTGCGATAAAATCGTAATCGCCCCCTGTAAGTACATAGTCGACTGGGCATTTGTCGAATGACTCTATAGGCAGGGCGGTGACATGGTCGCCGCACAGCGCTATTGTCAATCGCGGAAATATCTTTTTCAATTCCGCTATCCATCGCCAATAGGCTTTGATTATGGGCGTTTTTGCCTCGATAATCATGAGGTCCGGCTTTGCCGCGCTTAGTTCTGCAATGAATTGTTCCTGTGTCAGCTGTTCGGCGATACCGTCTAGCCAGAGAACATCATGCCCTGCGGCCTTCAGCATAGTTGCAGCGTAGGCGGGTACCACGGGATAGATGAAAGTTGGCTGGTTAAACCATTGGAACTGTCTATTCTGCGAGAGTAAGGGCACTCCCTTGTCTGACTTTATCGGCGGATATGCAATCGCTATCTTCATTGATTTATTCATATCATTAATGTGTTGGTCTTTTCAGCTTAAATCTTTTGGGTTAATCGTTTTGCCTATGTCTTAATGTCTTCAGATGGATGGTCGAATGACTTTACTTCGCCGGGCATGGAGTTTGCAAGCAGGCCTACTATGAATCGGATGCCGTATGTGATATGCGTGAGCATCACTCCTAACCATACAATAATCCACGTTACAGGGTTGATGTTGCAGCTGAATAGCAATGTCAGAAATAGATAAACTATGACACATGACATATATGGTATCCGCAGCACGGGAGCGAAATATGATGCGATTGCCCCGGCGATCAAGCCGATGACGAAAAGCGATGGGATCATATATGCCAGACGTCGGGAGTTCTCAGGGAACTTCTTTGCGAAGTAGCCACGGTGCATCGCGTATCTGCCGACCTGTCGCAGATGCGGAAGGAAAAGACTGCGGCGGTGGTGCACTACTTGTATTCTCGGATCGTACATCATTTTCTTTTTGAGTCGGTGAACGATCTCCAGGCACATGTATGTGTCCTCGCCTGGCCAATATTCAGTCTTGAATCCACCCAGCGAATGAGCAATGTCAGCCCTGACTATCAGATTGCAGCTTGGGATGTCGTCGGATTCCTGAACTCGACCTACTTCGTAGCGATATCGATACTTCCCGGAGACCAGTAGATTTGAGTATACCAGTCCGCCGAGTTTGGCCATATAGAGCTCGTCTGGAGGTGTTATCGCCGGGCCTCCGACAGCGCCTATCTCCGGCCTGCTAAAGTAGACAACAGCATGTTCCAGCCAGTCAGCCATGGGTTGTGCGTCATCGTCAATGAATGCAATGATACTGCCTTTGGCTTCTTGTATTCCTTTGTTTCGCTTCTCGGCCGGTCGTGTTGGGCCGGTCGGTATCTCCCGTATTTTTTCAGACCATACTTTCCCGGATGCGGAGTCGGGAAGGATAATTACTTCGTAATTGGCATAGGTTTGCCGCTGGATCCCTGCCAGGCATTCGTCCAGATATTTGGTCGGGGCAGGGCAGGCTATTATTATAGATACAAGCATGTTTTCGCTGAATGACGGATTATCTTTTATGGTTTGGTAATACTTTAAGACCTTAATCCGGTAAAAGATCGCAAGTGTGTCTGTTATGATTCGGAGTAGTGATTTGGGCCTGACAAAGCCCCATGTCATCTGAAAATCCAGTTTTACAGGTGCTTCTGCGATTTTGTATCCATGTGAATGAGCGATTGCGAGAACCTCAAGATCGAAGGCAAACTCCTTTACGAGCATGCGGTCCAAGGCGAACTGAATGGCGTTTCGCTTGAATAGTTTGATTCCTGTCTG
Source organism: Victivallis vadensis (assembly GCA_945883775.1). Lineage (GTDB taxonomy): Bacteria > Verrucomicrobiota > Kiritimatiellia > UBA8416 > CAMCYG01 > CAMCYG01. Next base: position 16,835 of record CAMCYG010000045.1, on the reverse strand, counting down.
CGTGTCATGCACCGGCAGGCCAATTAGTACTTTGACTATGAAGTAATATGCACGACTCATTATCCTGCGCTGCAAAGGATAATTGATCTCGGAGTCGGGATGCATTTTTGAGCCGATGACAATGTCCGCGCCGGTTGATTGCATTATGTCGAATAACTTTGGCGTTTGCTGTGGAGGAAGGTCGAGGTCACCGTCAAGCATCAGTATATAATGACCGGTTGATGCTCGAAACCCGCTTTTAAGAGCTGCCCCCTTGCCGGAATTGTAAGCGAGATTGACAACCTTGAGTTCGGGTACGGAATGTGCGACATCCGACAGTTCTCGGGCTGTGTTGTCAGAACTGCCGTCGTTCACGGCGATGATCTCAAATGGCACTTTGCCTGAAAATGTATCTCTAACTGTTTTTATATTGTTCTTTATGGACTGTTCAAGATTATGGACAGGCATGACTATGCTGAGTTTGCCATTCTTGATGATGTTGGCTGCGCTGTTCCATTTGCCTTTATCATCAACCGTCACTGTTTGATTTGTCTGCATAGAATTTACAGATAATGTTAGGTTGTGGTTTGACATACAAGTATATTTTTTGCAAACATCGGTCGGAATGAACAAAATATCTAAAATACCTGTTCTTGTGATATCTGTTTGTCTTGTCGTGTGTTGCGGATGTGGCAGTCGGGCACAGAAGGCTGATAAGGGTAATATTCTGAGTGGAAGTTATCAGTCCGCAAAGTCGCTTGAGCAAGAAGGCAAGGTTAAAGAAGCTGTTGCAGGGTATCAGGGGATGATCGATCGGAATTCATCAGCTGCGCTTGCGCATCTTGAGGTGGGTATCTTGCTTCACGACCACAATATCGACATCCCAAGGTCCATATATCATTACCGCCGGTATCTGGAGCTTCTGCCCGATACAGAAAAGAAAGACCTAATCAAAGATAGGCTGAAAAACGCTGAGGACACCCTTATCTCGTCTATTATTTCCACTAGAACCTCGCCGAAAGATGGGGGCCTGCAGACAAATGATAACAGCAAGGTTTACATCGAGGTAATATCTGCAAAAGACAGGGAAATTGCGGAACTGAAGAAATCGAATTACGATCTTGTTAGAAAAGCAGACGCTCTGCAGATCAAGTATGATGCACTGTCTGATGGCAATGATGCGGAGAAGTCTGCATTGGTGAGGAACCACAAGCAAAGTGAAGAAGTCGTGCCGGCAGTGACTGACAGGGAAACATCAAATACCCAGAAGACTATCAGGACGTACACTGTACGCAGGGAGGACAGTCTTTCATCGATTGCTTTGAAGATGTATAAGGATGGCGAATTATGGCCAAGAATATACGAGGCCAATCAGGACGCCATACCTGATAAAAACAGGCTGAGGGTGGGGCAGGTGCTGTTGGTGCCATGATAAATTCTCATATAATCGGCTGGCGTTGTCCGGACCGATATGATAATTAGTCACTTTTATTAAATTGGAGGTGTAAAGGATGAGTACGGAGTTTATTGATGATGATCTGTTGAAAACACAAGACCTGTCTATCAAATCTACGGATAGCAGGTCATATTCCTCTGTGAGACCCATTTCTGAGGCGGGGCTTTCCAGAATGATGCGCCAAAAAGAGGATATGTCTAACCAGATGGCTGGTGCAGTTAAGGAAATAGAGCAGCTCAGGATGAAGCAAGTCGATTTGGAAAAAGAGAAGATCGAGCTGGAGGATTTGGCCAGACGACAGGACGATTATCAGAAGAATAAACTGGAAATCGTGGAGAAGTTGACCAAGAGTCTGATTCTGATCGAAAAAGAAGAAGTCAATGCCGCTAGAATGGTTGAACTCTTTTCTGTGATGGGCATGAGGTTCAAAGCCAGTCTCAGCGAGCTCCAGAAGATCGACGAAGGGTCGTGGACTGATGATAATTATCAGATGGAAATCAGTAAGGCTCAGGTTCTTGTTGAGGATGCGCGGAATATTTACAAGAAAGCCATGGCCAAGATCGATGCTGCAGGATGGAAGGCTGATTCCATGGAGGCCAAGACAGAGACAGCGTCCACGGGTATGTTGTCCGATATTAAGGGTCCGGTGGATTTGATTACCTTGTTGAAAATCGGGTTTGCCGTCTGCTTGCCTTTAATGGTCTTCTTTCTGATTATGTTTTTGTGGTGGTTGGTCGCGCAGGGTTTGATTTTTGGTAATTGATGATTCGTGTTATGGCAACAATGTTAAATAGTAATAAATCCAGCATCGAACAGCGTATCAAAGAAATTAAGAAAGAGCTGTCTGCTGTTAATAGCGATTTGAAATCCCTTTCGAAATCCGTTGAAAAAGGCGATTTCGTTAAGTTGCCGAAAACCAAGAGTTACGAGCAGGGTGGCCCTGTGTCTGTCAGCGCTGCGCCTGCCACCATGTCGCAAAAAACGGTGGTTCAGACTGCGGCCTCCAGAACTGAACCAGTCGCCTTGCCGACTACAAGTCCAGCCCTGTCCCGGGAGCAAGCACAAGCAGCTAGACGTGACAGGGATCCCAGGCTGGCCGACTATCTTTCAGCCAACTATGACACTTCTGTGAGGCCGATGAAGTATGAGAGGAAGTTACAGCGCAATAAAGCGATTGTTATGGTGGTGATCGTCGCAATATTGCTTTTCTTCGTGCTTTACAAATTCTTCCAGGTCTATTGATCCAGCAGGGAATATCCAAATGAACATCAATGACGGAAATAAGACTGATAATATCGATGTAGCCTATGTGGCCAATCTAGCCCGGCTGGAGTTGAATGATCAGGAAAAGATCACATTTCAGTCACAGCTCGACAGTATTGTCGGGTATTGCTCGAAAATACGCGAGCTTGATCTGGCAGGTATAGAGCCGACATCGCATGCTGTGCCGATATATAATATTTTCAGGGATGATGACGTGAAGGATAGTATAGCGAGGGATGCGGTGCTCCGTAATGCGCCATCCGCTTCAAGCGAACAGTTCCTTGTGCCTGTCATAATAGAATGAATTAGTCTTGTCTGCGTATTGGCGTAATTATTGGGCTGATTATGGGAATGAAAATCGATTTAACCGGGTTGAGCATGGGGCAGATAATATCGCACCTTGGGAAAGGGGATCTGTCATCTGAAGAGCTTGTGTCACAGCTGTTAGATGTGATGCAGGAGAAAGAACCGGTCCTTGATGCGTTTACCATGATTAATACCGATTCTGCTCTACAGCAGGCCAGAGCCGCTGACAAAGCAAGAAAAGACGGCTGCAAAGGTGTTCTGCTTGGTGTCCCGGTGGCGGTCAAGGACAATATAAATGTTGCCGGTCAGCCTTGCGGATGCAGTTCCAGGATGCTCAAAGGATATGTCTCTCCGTATGATGCTACAGTCATCTCCAGGCTTAGGAGCGCCGGAGCTGTATTCGTAGGTCGTACTAATATGGATGAGTTTGCCATGGGGGGCTCAACTGAGAACTCATCGGTCAAAGTAACGAAGAACCCTCATTCTCGTGATAGGGTTCCGGGTGGGTCCAGCGGCGGTTCTGCAGCATCAGTTGCCGGCGGATCTGCAATCGTAGCGCTCGGGTCTGATACTGGCGGATCAATCAGGCAGCCAGCCTCATTTTGTGGATGTGTTGGCCTTAAACCAACCTACGGCAGGGTGTCACGGTATGGACTTGTCGCTTTTGCGTCTTCACTGGACCAGATAGGGCCGCTTACAAGAGATGTGACGGATTCTGCACTGATGCTTGAGGTGATGTCGGGGCAGGATAGCTTGGATTCAACATCTCTTAATGTTGAGGTTCCTAGATTTTCAGCAGAGCTAAAAGGGAATGTCAAAGGTGTCAGAATCGGGTTGCCTCGGGAGTATTTCGTGCCAGGGATGGATAAAGACGTCGATACCGCCATTAAGTCTGCGGTGCGCAAATTGAGTGATATGGGCGCTGAAATCGTCGATATCAGCCTGCCTCACACAGAGTATGCAATCGCGACATATTATATCATAGCCACTGCTGAGGCATCAGCCAACCTGGCACGCTTTGATGGCGTAAGATACGGATTTCGTGCGCCTGATGCAGAAGATCCAATGGATATGTATTGCCGGACTCGCGCTGCGGGCTTCGGTTCAGAGGTGAAGAGACGGATTATACTGGGAACATACGTGCTCAGCAGCGGTTACTACGACGCATACTACCTCACGGCACAGAAGGTGAGAACACTCATCCGCAAAGATTTTGACGACGCTTTTAAGAGATGCGATGCCATAGTCACTCCGGTAACTCCTACGACGGCATTCAAATTCGGGGAAAGGGCATCCGATCCACTGAAAATGTATCTTGGTGATATATTTACCGTCACGGCCAATCTTGCCGGCAATTGCGCAATATCTGTGCCATGCGGTATGGACAGTAATGGGCTTCCAATCGGTATGCAGTTGTTCGGGCCGGCATTGGGAGAACAGGCGATACTTAACGTTGCATTTGCATTTGAGAAGGCACGGGGATGAAATATATCGCAACTATAGGGCTTGAGGTACATGTCCAGCTTTGCACAAAGTCAAAGATGTTCTGCGGGTGTTCCACGGATTTTGGTGCATCTCCGAATACCCATATCTGCCCTGTCTGTCTTGGGTACCCTGGTGCGATGCCTTCCGCTAATAAGGAAGCTGTACGTCTGACTGTCATGACGGGCTTGATGATAGGCTCAAAAATCAGCTCTTTCAGCAAGTTTGACAGGAAAAGCTACTTCTATCCTGATATGCCCAAAAACTATCAGATTTCACAGTATGATAAGCCTCTTTGTGTTGGCGGGATAGTGGAGATCAATATCGAAGGAGTCCGTAGACCTGTACATGTAACAAGGATTCATCTTGAAGAAGATGTCGCCAAAAACATGCATTTCAAGGAAATGAGCGGCATAGATTTCAACAGAGCAGGGGTCCCTCTCATGGAGATCGTCTCTGAGCCTGATCTTGCTTCGCCGGAGGAAGCTTTTGCGTATCTTGTGGCATTGAAGCAGATTCTTCAGTATGCAGGTGTCAGCAATTGCAACCTGGAGGAGGGTAATATCAGGTGTGATGTTAACTGCAGTATAAGGCCGGAAGGCCAGGAAAAACTTGGGACCAAGACCGAGTTGAAGAATCTCAATACTTTCAAAGGAGTCCTCAATGCGCTTAAATACGAGATACCTCGGCAGATAAGTGTAGTGGAGGGTGGTGGCAAGATTATTCAGGAAACACGTCGCTGGGACATGGATACTGGCGTGACTACCAGCATGCGCACAAAAGAATATGCCCATGATTACCGATACTTCCCGGAGCCAGATCTGCTTCCGATCGTTTTTGCAGATGAACAGATTCTCGAATGGAAGAGTCGTCTTCCGGAGATGCCGGTGGCAAGGAGAGATCGCTTTATCAGCCAATACGGCCTTCCGGAGTATGATGCTGGTGTTCTTGTGGCTGATAAGGCGGTCTCACATTATTTCGAAGAGGTAGTCGGCTTGTGCGGCAGACCAAAAGCGGCCTCTAATTGGATCATGACAGAAATGTTAAGAATGCTGTCCGAGTCGGAGCGCGAAATAACTTCAGTATTGATAAGCCCCCGTGGGTTGGCCGATCTTGTTATTCTTGCTGATGACGGAATCATCAATTCCAATACGGCGAAGGCGATATTTGCCGAGCTTTTTGTAAAGGGCGGTGACCCGATTGCAATTGTCAAAGACAGGAATCTGGCTCAGGTCTCAGACTCAGGGATCATCAATGGTTTTGTGGATCAGGCAATTAATGAAAATCCCAAGTCTGTTGCTGACTTCATTGGCGGCAAGGATGTCGCCTCAAAATTCCTTGTTGGTCAGGTGATGAAGCTGAGCAAGGGTAAGGCTGATCCTAAATTGGTACTGGATCTTATCGTTACGAAACTCCGTTCCCGATAAAGCAGGCAGAGTGATTTGGCTTGATATAATGCCCGCTCTCCTGTTTATTGTCCTTGTGGAGAAACAATGACATCTAATGACGATTATGTCCTTGAAATACTGAAGGAACACGGCACTGTTTCCAGTGAGCAGATCGAAAGCATCAGAGGTATAGTCACCCAGGAAAGTGTCAGTCTTGTCGATTACCTTATCAAAGAGGATATTCTCAAAGAGTCCGATATTCTGGAGATCCTGGCGTCACATTTCGGGATGGAGATGGTCAGCCTCCGCGATGTCGAAATAACTCCTGCTCTTCATGATTCGGTGTCTGTTGATATAGCTCGAAAATATCGCATTGTGCCGTATTTCATGAATGACGATACGATTACCATTGCGATGAGTGATCCTCTTGATTATGACACGGTCGACAGTCTTCGTCTGTTGCTCAAGAAGAACATAGACTGTGTCATAGCGTCACGTGATGAGATCAGAGTGGCGCTGGATAAGTACTATGCGATCGAGACTGCTATGGAGACCATGCTCGACAACATAACCGACAATACTGTCGATGTTGCCATGGCAGGGCAGGACTCTTCTTCTGAGGAGACTGCTACGGATACCGATGCGCCGATAATAAAGCTGGTCAGCTTGATAATGCTTGAGGCCTACAGGAACAGAGCATCCGATATACACCTTGAGCCAATGGAAAAGAAGTTCAAGGTCAGGTACAGGATCGATGGCGTTCTGCATGAAGTGGATAGTCCGCCTAAGCGTTTACAGTCAGCCATAATCAGTCGCGTAAAGATCATGGCCTCGATGAAGATATCGGAAAAGAGAAAGCCCCAGGACGGAAGAATACAGGTAAACATACTTGGTCGTGAGCTGGATATGCGTGTCTCAACAATTCCCGCCAGCCATGGCGAAAGCATAGTCATGCGTATTCTCGACAAGCAGAACCTGGCCCTTGGTTTGCCTAAGCTTGGCTTTTTTTCTGATGACCAGCAGACCTTCGAGCGATTGATTGCTCTATCTGACGGCATTAATCTCGTTACCGGGCCTACTGGATCTGGTAAGACTACGACGCTATACGCCTGTCTCTCTCATATCAACAAGCCGGATCGTAAGATAATAACTGTTGAAGATCCTGTCGAATATCAGCTTTCCGGAATAAATCAGGTACAGGTTCGCTCGGATATTGGACTGACTTTCCCGGCCGCTCTGCGTTCCATACTCCGTCAGGCGCCGAATATCGTGATGATCGGTGAAATTCGAGATAAAGAAACGGCTAATATCGCCACTGAAGCATCGCTGACCGGTCATTTAGTGTTCAGTACTCTCCATACTAACGACGCTCCCAGTGCGATAACACGTCTGTTGGATATCGGGGTGAAACCATTCCTTGTGGCCTCATCCATCCGTGCGGTAATGGCACAGCGGCTTATTCGTGCCATATGTGAGCATTGCAAGGAGCCGCATGAAGTAACACCGGCAGAACTGAAAACACTGGGTAATTTTGCCGAACAGCTCAATGGTTCGACTCTAATGGGCGGACATGGATGCAATAAATGCAATCTGAGCGGATTCCATGGCCGAAAAGGCTTGTTTGAGATTTTTATAATCAATGATGAGATTCAGCGAATGATCTTTGAGAAGGTCAGTGCATCTACCCTTCGAATCAAGGCTAGAGAAAATGGGATGCGAACGCTGCGAGAAGATGGCATGCGTAAAGTGACCGCAGGTATAACGACCCTCGATGAGGTTATGAGGGCAACAATGGGGGACTTGGACTAATGAGTGTTGAAATGAATGACCTTTTGCAGCTGACGATAGATGAAGGCGCATCGGATCTTCATATCGGAGTGGGAAACCCGCCTATGCTCAGAATCCATGGCGGATTGACTCCTTTGGATTGTCCGGTATTGACGCCAGAGGACACTGAACGTCTGATGAAGAGTATAACTTCCCCGGAGCACCAGCAGAAAGTCCGTGAACAGGGTGGTACAGACTTCGGATTTGGGTTCAGTAATCTGGCGCGCTTTCGTGTAAGCGTACTCAAGTCGAAGGGCCATGTAGGCATAGTTCTGCGTCAGATTCCTTCCAAACTGCTTACTCTCGAGCAAATAGGCTTGCCTCCCCAGCTAAAGGATCTTTTGTACAAACCAAGGGGGTTGATTCTTGTCACCGGCCCGACAGGGTCAGGTAAATCAACGACACTTGCCAGCATGTTGAATATTGTTAACGTGGAACGCGATTGTCACATCATTACGATTGAAGATCCTATTGAATATTATCACAACCATAAGAAATCAATGGTGACACAGAGGGAAATAGGGGTCGATGTCCCTTCGTTTAAAGAGGCGCTTCGTAGGGCGCTGCGTCAGGATCCGGATGTAATACTTGTGGGTGAAATGCGCGATCTCGAAACGATGGAGGCCGCGATCAGCGCTGCAGAAACCGGGCACCTTGTTTTTGCTACGCTTCACACGACGGGTGCGGCGGCTACTGTCGATCGTATTGTCGATGCGTTCCCTTCAGACCAGCAGGAACAGATAAGGACACAGCTGTCAGTTGGTATTGTTGCCGTTATCTCGCAGCTGCTTCTGGTGCGCGCAGATAGGCCTGGTCGTGTTGCGGCATTCGAAATCATGATCAGTACCCCGTCTATCCAGTCCCTGATTAGAGACAATAAGACTTACAGAATACCATCGGACATCCAAACTGGGGCCAAGTTCGGCATGATCACGATGGACGCTCACCTCATGGCGCTTTACGAGGCTGGTCAGATCAAATATGAGGACCTGATAACTAAGTCGCACGACGCCAATTCAATAGTGCAGAAACTACAAGAAGCTAGCGGACAGAAAAAGAAATAGGAGCAAAGATGTCGGATACTGCCATCAAAGATGCATTGCTTCAGGCTTTAAGTGATCAAGGGTTGGTCGATGAGGCTCAGCTGCAGGAGCTTTCGGATGAGCACGACCGGAGTGGTAAGCCAATGAAGGAACTGCTCCTTTCTTCCGGCATAGTTGACGAGAAACAGATGATGTCTATGATTGCCGGCTATATGGGATGCGGCATTATCAATCTGCCTGCGACGGATATCCCGCCCGACGTCATCCACAGAGTGCCCGCCAGTGTGGCGAGAATGTATAATGTCGTGCCTGTATCGCTTTCTCCGAATAGCGTTGAATTGGCGGTCTCTGACATAGTAGGTCCTCAGACAATGGACGAACTTATGTTCGTGCTGACAAGCAATGTTACTTTTGTCATTGTCAAGGATGATGACCTCAAAACGTTTATCAACCAGTTTTATGGAGACGAAAGCTCGGTCGTAAATGACATGCTTTCTGCTCTGAGTGACCTTGAGGCAGTTGGCGAGAACCTAAAGCTCGCTGACAGTTCCTCTGATGACAAAGGCATAGAGGAGGCCGCCGGATCAACGCCTGTAATCAAGTTCGTCAATCTTGTGCTGTTTCAAGCGGTAAACGACCGAGCGTCTGATATTCATTTTGAGCCATTCGAAAAAGAATTCAAGATTAGATACCGTGTCGATGGTTCGCTTTACGAAATGGCCCCGCCACCAAGAAGATTGGCACTGCCTGTTATATCACGTATCAAGGTAATGTCCGGCCTCAACATCGCAGAAAAGCGACTGCCGCAGGATGGTAGGATCCAGCTGGCCGTAGGGGGTAGACCTATTGATCTGCGTGTATCTTCTTTGCCTACACAGTTCGGGGAAAGTGTGGTGCTACGTGTGCTCGATAGATCAGTAGTGTCGCTCGAGATAGAGAATCTTGGGATGCCGGAAGATGTTTATCAATCGTTTACTCGCGATATACAGCTTCCCAACGGTATTGTTGTCGTCACTGGTCCCACTGGATCAGGCAAGACAACCACTCTTTATTCAGGGCTTCGCAGAATTAATACCCCTGATACTAAGGTGTTGACTGCTGAGGAACCGGTCGAATACGACATAGATGGGATTGTCCAGGTGCCCATTAATGAAGGGGTGGGCAACACTTTCGCCAATGTGCTCAGAGCTTTCCTTCGTCAAGACCCAGATGTCATGATGATCGGTGAGATTCGAGATCTCGAAACAGCTCAGATTGCGATTCAAGCCTCACTAACAGGCCATCTGGTCTTTAGTACCTTGCATACCAATGATTCCTCCGGTGCCGTGACTCGTTTGATAGATATGGATGTAGAGCCCTTCCTCATATCCTCAACGCTGGAGGCCGTCCTTGGCCAGCGCCTAGTCAGGACTATTTGCGAGAAATGTAAACGAGGATACAAGCCCGATGAGGAAATACTTAAAATGCTTGGTTTGACAGCGGCAGATGTGGAAGGGCGGGATTTCTATTTTGGGGAAGGCTGTCAGAATTGTAACAACACCGGGTACAAAGGCCGAAAAGGTATATACGAGTATCTTCGTATTACAAATGCCATTAAAGATCTCATCAATGAGCGCAAACCTACTTTGATCATCAGGGATAAAGCCATAGAGCAGGGCATGCGAACGATGAGGCAGGACGGAGTCCGAAACGTTCTGGATGGTTACACTACTGTCGAAGAGGTAGTCAAGTACACGTAAACTATGGAACAGTGACGCAATCTGTGGGTATCCCCGTTCTTGTCAGGAATTCCGCCGTAAAATGCAAATAAGCTTTCGCTCCGACAGAGTTACGATCATGCATAATGACAGGCTTGCCAAAGCTAGGAGCTTCGCTGAGTCGTATGTTTCGAGGAATCATGGTCTCATAGACTTTGTCAGGGAAATGTTCTTTAACTTCCTTCACCACTTCCTGTGCAAGGTTAGTCCGGCCATCGAACATGGTCATCAATATCCCTTCAAGCTCAAGTTTGGGGTTTGCGCCTGAATCCCGTATCTGGGATATTAATCTTGTAATGACGCTTAACCCTTCCAATGCATAATATTCGCATTGCATGGGGACTATTAACGAGTCCGATGCGGTAACGGCATTCATGGTCAGGATTCCGAGGGATGGGGGACAGTCTATGACAATGAAACTGTAGATGCCCGACTGGGCGACTGGAGCCACAGCTTTTCTGAAGCAATGCAGATAGTCATCTGTCCTGGCGATATCGATCTCGGAACCCGCAAGATCGACCTCAGATGGGATAATATCAACATTCTCCGCCACTGTCTTTTGTATGAGAGGCGTGATGTCACCTGCGTTCAACAAGGCACTGTAAAGACTGGTGCCTTGCTGTTGCACTATGCCAAGTCCGCTCGTTGCATTGGCTTGCGGGTCGAGATCGATTACCAGCACTTTATAACCGGCATCACCAAGGCAGGCGGCTAGATTTACTGCGGTCGTAGTCTTTCCTACTCCGCCTTTTTGGTTGGCTATCGATATGGTTTTCGTTTCTATCACTTCTTTATCATCCCGCTCTGTCTTGCATACTCGAATATACCGCCAGCATCTATCACGGGCGTAATTGCTCCTGTTGGCATCAGCTTGAATGATTCGCCGGTGGAGACGCGCTTTATGATATTGGTATCGATATCTATCTCCGCGGAATCGCCTGTCTTGAAAATATCACAGAGCCTGCTGCTCGACTCCACAGGATAAAGCTCGCCTGTGGCCACGCAGTTTCTGAAGAATATCCTCGCATAAGATTCCGCTATCACGACCCTCGTGCCAGCTGCACCAAGGGATATGGGAGCATGCTCACGGGATGATCCGCAGCCAAAATTCTTGCCTGCGATAATAATTGGAAATTCTGTCTCAAAGCAACCGCTCTTGACGTATTTAGGCATATCATCCGGTAGTCCGGCAAGCGCGTATGATCCTAATTCCCTGTATTCTGCAGGGATTGTAGGAACCAGATTGAGATATTTAGCAGGTATTATGAGGTCGGTATCGATGTTGTCCGCCAATACGTATACAAGCCCTTTTATTATGTGCGATCGCGATTTCATTAAGACAAAAACTCCCTTGGGTCTGTTATTTGACCCTTGATTGCTGACGCCGCTACTGTTGCAGGTGACGCCAGAAATATTGATGCCTTCTTTGATCCCATTCTTCCAATGAAATTCCTGTTCGTTGTGCTGATTATGACTTCGCTTCCGTGCGCGTGGCCGAATGTGTCCACCGGTCCGCCAAGGCATGCCGCACAGGAAGGCGGCGCAATATCCAGACAACCCGCCTCCGCAAATATACTAACCAGCGATTTACCGTCGATCTCTTCCGTGATCAGCGCTTCTGCTATCTCGACCGTTGCGGGCACAAGGTAGGTGTCGACCTTGACCTTCTGGCCGCGCAGTATCCTGGCCGCCGTTATGAAATCAGTAATCTTGCCTCCTGTGCAGGAGCCGATGTATGCACGGTCAATCTTTACATCCGACCTTTCGGATGCAGGTGCGTATTTCGACGGCAGATGAGGCTCCGCGACGCATGGAACAAGATCAGATGCCTTATAAGTCATTTCCTTCAGGACTTTTGCGTCTTTGTCTCCATACACAGGGAATAATGGCTTCTGCGTTCGTGATGCGACATATTTCAAAGTCATCTCATCAGGCTCAATGATGCCGTTCTTTGCGCCGGCTTCAATCGCCATATTGCAGATGGTCATTCTTTCATCGATGTTCAGTGACTTGATAGCACTGCCAGTAAATTCCATAGCGCAGTAATTGGCCCCATCGACTCCTATGTCGCCGATTATTCTCAATATTATATCTTTTGCCATAACGCCAGCTGGTAGTTCACCGTCTATCCTGAATCTCATTGTGGGTGGTACTTTAATCAGCAGTTTCCCGGTTCCCATAATGAATCCGGCATCCGTATTGCCAATGCCGGTTGCAAAGGCACCCAGCGCACCATGTGAGCAAGTGTGCGAATCTGTTCCGAAGATGACCTCTCCCGGCCGTACATGTCCCTCCTGAGGCAAAGCCAGATGACAGACCCCTTTGTATGAGTTCGTGCCGGGATCGTAAAACCATTTCAAACCCTGCTCTTTTACGAACTGGCGCAGGGTATCGATGTTCCGGTGCGATTTCTCATCAGCTGTATAGATATAGTGATCGGGGATGATTACCACTTTGTCCTTATCCCATACGCGAGCCGTCTTCCCGAATTCTCTTTCAAAAACGCCGATGGTTCCCGGTCCGCACACGTCATGCGTCAGCAGGACGTCCGCACTCACCCAGATGTTTTCTCCGGGATCAACTTTTTTTGAACCAGCCGCCTTTGCCAATATATATTCTGTTATAGTTGATGCCATATTATTTCCTGTTTGCCTTTACAAGTGCGAAGAAACGGTCCTGATATTCATCGAACAAGCCGCATTCCTGCAGCCTCTGTGCAAGACCATTGATTTGTGAGCTATCCCTGCTGGCAATCAAGAATTCAGCATCGATCTGCTGTCTGACGCCGCGTGGTATTCCATTGTCCTGCTCAAAAAGCCGTTTGCGCTCCATATCGCGTATGTTTGCCGGCGCTGAAGACTGGATGACCTCTGAGAAAAGCTTGATCAAACAGACATCCCAGGGTTTATCCACCCCGATCAGTATCGCGCTCAATGGGTCGTCCTTAGCCTCCAGCTCCTTTGTCACTCTAGCTGATACATTTTTGATGTTGTCGGATACTACGTGTTCACTGAAGGATTCCTGTTTAAGTGAGTAGCCGTATTGAAGCACCCTGACCTCACTGCTGTGCGACTTCATCCAGTCGACATATTTCTCGGCTTCACTGCCAAATCCCTCCAGCATCGTCTTTGAATATGCTTCAGGTGTGATGATCTGAGGCTTCTGGGCGAACATCCTGCCTTCGCGCACTTTGACCTGATCCACGCTGTCCATCAATTCGCTTATATGATGGTAATTTATCACAGTTGAGCCGAACGTCTCCAGCGAGCGGGCCGGCAGTTTAAGTATCTCCGTGTTGTTAACGGCATACCAGAAATCAAATGGACTTATATTTGCCATCAATTAAATCTCCAAAAGGTAAATTAATAACAGAAATATCGGCGTATACAAACAAAATCAGTCTGTTGATAATTCTATAGTCACAGGCCCATCGTTCATGATCTCGACCTGCATGCTGGCTCCGAAAATGCCCGTCTGAACCCGCTCGCCACCAAGAGCCCGGCGTAACGCTTCCAGATAGACGTTGTACAGCCGCTCCGCCAGCTCTGGTGGGGCCGCATTGATGAAGCTGGGCCGGTTGCCTTTCCTGGTGTCGGCATATAGCGTGAATTGAGATATTACAAGTATACTGCCTTTAACGTCTTCGATGGAAAGGTTCATTTTTTCTGCAGAATCCTCGAATATCCGCAAACTGACAGTTTTGTCTGCCAGTCTTCTGGCATCGTCTTCTGAGTCACCATGCCTTGCCCCGAAAAGGATGACAAAGCCCTTTCCCGTCCGTCCAGTGGTGTGCCCATCTACCGTGACACTTCCGCGACTGACTCTCTGTATGATTAATTTCATATAAGTGCTTTCTAATACAATAACTTGCGCGGATTATCAAACACGAATTAAGTTGAACAGGATTAGACGATTTTACTATCTTACTGCATTTAATGCGCCTGATTTAATTACTGTAATGAGGTAAAATGATAAGCTTCCAGATAAATACAAAGAGCCGTACGCAATTTGTCTCTATTAATCACGAAGTACAGGCTGCCGTTGGTAAAGCCGGCATTAAAGAAGGTGTTGTTACTGTCTTTGTGCCGCATACTACTGCAGGAATAACGATTAACGAAAATGCCGATCCTGATGTTGTTGCCGATATGGCGAAGGGGTTGGAAGATATTGTTCCTTGGGAGGCAGGCTACAGGCATTCTGAGGGTAATTCTGCCGCGCACATCAAGGCCAGTATGATGGGTTCATCTGTATGTGTCATCGTTGAAGAGGGGCGCTTGATGCTTGGAACCTGGCAGGATATATATATCTGCGAATTTGACGGTCCAAGGAGCAGGACGGTATGGGTCAAGTAGATGCCGTACTGCTTATAGGTCCGACAGGGTCTGGCAAAACACCTCTAGGTGAGGCTATTCAACGCGCAGGTATATGCGGGCGCAAGGTGTACCATTTTGATTTTGGTGAGCATCTGCGGAAAGCTGCAGCGGCACGAAAACCCATATACGGGCTTTCCGAAAAAGAAACACAATTAATCAGGAGATTGTTGGTAGAGAATAAACTGCTTCCCGGCAAATCATTGGGCATCGCCCGAAAGATAATCACCGGCTATATGTCCTCCAGTCTTAAGTCTACTGTCAACAGACAACCGGGCATGATCCTTTTGAACGGATACCCGAGGAATATCCGGCAGGCAGCAATGATTGCCAGGATAATCAGAATATCCCTGGTTATTGAGATTTCTGCCTCTCCGGCTGTGGTTTTGGCCCGCATTGCGCGCGATACCGGCGGCGACCGGAAGGGGCGGTCTGACGATTCTAACTCGGAAATATTACGCAAGCTGCAAATATATAGAAGCGAGACTCTGCCGATACTTGAGTTTTATCGACAGCGAAAGGTCTTGATATTGAAAGTAAATGCGGGTATCAGTTCAACCGCTTTGCAAATGCTAGGCGACATAAAAAGAAAGGTGAATATATGCCCATAAAGGTCAATGGTGAGACAATACCTGAGGAAGCGATTAATTATGAGCTAAGCAGGTTGGTGCAATTTTACGCCGGCTTCTTGCCGGAGGATCAGATTCGGCAACAGCTGCCAGCTATGAAAGAGAAAGCCAAGGAACAGGCAATAGGGGCCAAGCTCCTTATCATGGAAGCAATGAAGCTGGATATGAAAGTGCCCGCCGCTGATATCAGTAAGAAATATGAGGAATTAATCAAGCAGGCTGGCGGTAGAGAGGCCTTTGACAAGATGCTGCAATCCAAGAATCTTTCCGAGCATTACGTGCTAGACAATATAGAGCGCGGTAAAAAAGTGGATATGCTGGTTGAGCAGGTGTATCACGAGGTGGAAGAGCCCACGGAATCTGAAATGAAGGCTCATTTCAAGAGTCACGCTTCAGAATACAGTAAAACTGACCGTTCGCAGGCGCAGCACATATTGTTGAAATGCGATACGAAGGACAGCACAGAGCTCGCGGTGGCCCGGTCGCGCCTGATGCAGATCAAGTCCGAGATAGAGAACGGTGCTAAGTTCGCTGATTTGGCGGCGATACATTCTGATTGTCCAAGCGGCAAATCCGCTGGAGGCAGTCTGGGCTGGTTCGGAAGAGGGATGATGGTGCCGGAATTCGATCAGGCTGTGTTTTCAATGCAGATAGGCGAGCTGAGCGAAATAACGCAGACTCAATTCGGGTTGCACATAATCTACAAGACCGGCCATGAAGATGCCGCACCAGCGGTATATGCTGAGGTGGCTGACAAGATTAAAGAGTTTTTGCGTCATGCTAAACGTGGCGCAGCTATCTCTGCCTTTGTTGATGAGCTTAAGCAAAAAGCCAAGATAGAAGTGAGTTAAGCCTCGTAATTCATGGGAAATTGAATTTCAAGTTGATATACAAGATGCTTCCTGATAACTTTCACACGCATTTCTAAATGTTTCGGGGTGTGGCGCAGCCTGGTAGCGCGCTTGCTTGGGGTGCAAGAGGCCACGAGTTCAAATCTCGTCGCCCCGACCATTTATAATAACTACACATGGGGTCAACATCATTAACAGGGGCAACCCATAAAACCGGGCGCGTCGAGGGCTCAATCGGGACTTGATAACCGCCATCGAAGATCGCAATATCAATCGCATGATATCGCGATTCAAATACATAAACGCCATCGACAGCAGGACTGCTTGTGTTGAGGGTAGGGCGAACCCTCTGGGTGAGCCGCTCTTCCCAATGGCCGATGCCTTCGGCAACACCATCTCCGCAGCCGGCTCCAAAGTGAACGAACTCCATAACTGGTTATCCTCCAAGTATCTCGATGATGAGACAGGGTTTTATTACTACGGC
>CAMCYG010000044.1 GCA_945883775.1 Victivallis vadensis | reverse complement strand
GCTGTCTGCGCCTTGCGCGGATCCGACGGCGATGTTGGTTATGACAACAAGAGCTCATTCCTCAATATGTATCATGGCACAGTAGCGATTCGGGGTGATGTTAGTCAGGGCTCATTCGGCAATTTCGGCAGAAATACCGCCGCAGGAAGTGCCGTTTATAATGCAATATCCAGGGCGATACAGGCGGCAGCGAGTGCAAGCGTTCCAAGTGCCGGCCAGTCAGAGGCCGCCAAGGAGATTGTTGATCTGAAAACAGAGAAAGCGGTCCTTGCCGCGGTGCAGGCAGCGGCCGAGGCATTACTGAGCAACCCTGATCCGGTAGTACAGGCCGAAGCGCAGGCAGTTGCTGTTATTGCCCAGGCAGAAGCCAAGGCTCTTGACGCCAGGATAGTGGTAGAGATTGCCAAGGTCGAGGCTGCTGCAGTCAAGGCAGAGCTAGCTGCTGCACAGCTGGCCGGTGATGCTGCAAAGGTTGCTGAGATGCAGGAGCAGGTTGCTGCTGCGGATCAGGTCGTTGCAACGGCCCAGGAGTCGGTCGCCACCATCGTGGCCCAGCTTGTGACAGTGACAGAATCCTTCGTTGCCGGAGACTTCTCCGCCGTTAATGAAGGTGCCCAGGATGTCATTGCGGCATCGCAGGACGTCATTACCGCTGTGGCCGAATCGATCCCTTCAGTTGAGCAGATAATCGCGGCTCCTATCGGCACAGAGAATGCAATATTGCAGCAGCAGATTATTGCTCCTCCGCCTCCGGATGCATTGCCACCGCCACCTGAAACTCCGCCGCCTCCGCCAGAGACATTGCCACCGCCGCCGGAGGCCATCCCTTATGAAAATCAATAAAAAATGTTTTCATATCGGATCAATAAGGAAATAAGATCATAGCGGTTGATTGAGGCATGGACACAAGAAATCCAGATTCAAATAGTTCAGATAACGCTCCTAAGGTTTCTCCCCCGCATGCGTATGGGCAGGGTTACTATTATGGGCCTTATGCCTACGGCGGCATGGAGCGTTCCGCTGTTCCTTCCGAGGGCTACAGCATTGCCGAGTTGATGGATATTCTGAAAAGGAAAAAGCAGATCGTAATATTGATGGTTCTGTGCTTCTGCTTGCTCGGTTATATCTATATTCTGGTCAAGCTCCCGGATTACAGGGCGGAGGCTATTATCGAGTTAAGTCTAAGACGTCCCCGCATCATGACTCAGCAGGAGGCCGTGATAGATCCGTCCAGCGGTGTTCAGTCAGTGGAACTGTTCAATACTCAATTACTTAAGGTGCAGGGCAAATCCTTGAGGAGCAAAGTCGTTGCGAAAGTGTGGAATCGACTTTCCGAGAGACAGGAATCAATAGAGGATTGCGAGCGGTATTTTGAGAAGCACATAAGCATCAGTCAGATACGGAGATCCAGCCTGGTCAAGATCTCGGCGCTTACGCATAGCCGGGATGAAGCCGTCATGCTTGCGAATTTGTATGCGCAGGAAGCTGTAGAGGATTCGTATTCGATTAACAGAGAATCATCAAAGAGTGCGGTGGCCTGGCTGGAATCCCAGATTGAGACGCAAGGCATCGCGTTGAAGAAATCAGATGACGCCATTCTTGGGTTCAGGAAGGCAAACCCCGTGGAACTGTTCGAGACACAGCGCGACAGCGTAAAACAGGCCATCATGAAATACAGTGAGGATCTTACCAAAGCTGTGGCAGGTCGGGACGAACTGCTCGGGAAATATACGGATAAGCATCCGGAGGTCATGGCCCAGGCTCAGGTGATAGCCGCTGCTCGGTTGCAGTTAAACGAAGAGATGAGAAAGCTTGAAGACTTTGAGAATAAGATAGCTTCTGCCAAAGTCGGCATGGCTGAACTCGAAAGGGAAAGGCGTGCTGTTGAGATAAGCTACAATGGGATTCTACAGCGTATAGAGGAAGCCAGGCTTTCGTCTGATGAGAATACTGCGACCGTTAAGATAGTCGAAAAGGCCGTCTTGCCTGACAAGCCGGTCTATCCGCGGAAATTCATGGTTCTTATCCTTTCTCTTCTTGCCGGGGTAGGTTCAGGAGTTCTTCTGGCCGTCTTGAATTACAGGATTGAAGACAGGATATGGGGCATAGGTGATATCGAACAGTTCATAGGGACAAAACTTATAGGCCTGATTCCTAAGGCATCTAAGAAAATAAGACGTAATGAGCTGGCGCTTATAAGTTATGAGGAAAAGTTTAGCCTTATATCCGAAGCATTCAATAATGTGCGAGGATTCATAGATGTTCAAAGCCAGAACAAGGTTTTTATGCTTACCAGTTCGGAGCCAGAAGAGGGAAAAACCATTTCCAGTTGTAATCTTGCCATATCATCTGCCAAATCGGGCGTTAAGACCCTTTTGATAGAGATGGATATGAGAAGGCCAAGAATATCCCAAATATGGAAAATGCCGGATTCGGCTTGGAGCCTGCTTCATGCTCTTTGTGACGAAGGCAGTCCTGATTTCAATGCCTTGCCGCGAAAAACAGATGTTGTTGGGCTTGATGTGATAGTCAGTCATTCCGCGCCGGATATAAATCCTGCCGACGTGCTAGGGACGGCCAGGGTAAGGGACTTCCTTAAGTGGGCGGCATCGGCATATGATCGTGTTATCATAGATTCGCCGCCGGTCGGCATCACCAGCGACTCACTCATTATCGGCAGGCTGGCAGAATGCGTTATAGTTGTTGGCCGATTCAACAAGACTAGAAAGACGCTGGCTAAGTCGACTATCAAACGGCTTGTTGATAACGGGGCTAATGTCATAGGAATGATCGTAAATGATGTAGACCTGAATAAGGGCGAATTTAATGCCTCTGCCATGTCCTACGGCTACTATCCCTCGCAGACGAAATAGCACTAAGACAGAAGTCAGCATTCCGGAAGGTAGGGCGAACCCTCTGGGTGAGCCGCATCTTCGGTCAAGTCCTGATTCTGACTACTGAATCCTGGCTTCCGTCTTCATCTCTTCTTCTTAAACACCAGATCTCCCAGCTTCACGCCCAGCGCGTTTGCTACGATCTCGCACTTGGATTTCAGCAGGAAATAGTAATTGCCGGGCTGGTCATCGCAAGTCTCGTAATTGCCATGGCCCTTTGCAATGATGATATCAGCCCTGCTCACATGCTCTCTGAATTCCTGTGAGACATTCTGCCAGTTCACGCCTATGTCATCCGCACCAGTCTTGATGACCTTTGTAATGGCGGTCATCCCTGTTAGTTCAGCATCTTCCATCGTTGCATCATTTATCACGGGTCCCGATTTTACCGTGTAAACCACTCTGGCTCCCAGCGCAATGAGCTCCGCGACAAGAATTGTGTCGAACACAATCTCCCCGGCATTGTCGCCCAGATAAAGCACATTGCATCCAGGCTTTAAATCTCTGCGCAGCAGGTCGGTTGCATCAATAACGAACTTCTGCTCGAGTATGCCTTCGATATCGCGCTCGATCTCAAAATCATGCTGGATCCCGAAATCAATCACGTTGCCGGCCGCTGCCATATGGAGTGCGGTTGACAGGCGGTCTGAGGACTTGTCCAGCGTGCGGTGCAAGAACGGAAGCTGTTCCAAAGCCTGACGGTTGGTCGTATCCTTGATGGCGTGGTATGGGTCTGTCGCGCCTGTGACTGCGCTGACGGTCTGATAGGCGTATTTACACATCTGTGCAGGTGTCTGGTCCAGGCTGACGGTGCCGGAGTAATCCTTGACCTTCTGCATGACCTGCATCTGTAAGGCTGAGTCATCAGTCACAACTTTCGCCGTATTCAATGCCTGTTTGAGCATGCAGGCAACACATTCTGGTGTGGCATTCATGGGCAGGGAATGTATATGTATAATCTATCCGAATCAAATGTCTTTTTATGCCGTGTTTTCCTTGTCGGTATCACCTAGCGCGGTGCGTAAGGAGACAATCGCTATAAAGCACAAGAAAAGACGGCTCGGCAGGGATGCCTCGCCCTACCATATGCCGGAAA
Organism: Victivallis vadensis; assembly: GCA_945883775.1. Lineage (GTDB taxonomy): Bacteria > Verrucomicrobiota > Kiritimatiellia > UBA8416 > CAMCYG01 > CAMCYG01. The sequence continues at coordinate 15,585 of CAMCYG010000044.1, read as the reverse complement.
GTTAGGGCGAACCGTCCACGGGGAGCCGATCTAGGTGATAAAATCAATATTCTTGTTCTACGCCATCTCGCGGTGCGTGTATATATCTGATGCTTGTCATGCAGGGCTGATTTGTCTACTATTCCACACTTAACAGGAGTCTAGCATGAAGAAAACCAAGGTGGATATGCGGGGAATGTCATTGTTGCGGCTTGAGGATTTGACTCATGATCAGATGATGTATCTGATAGATCTTGCCGATACGCTCAAGAAACAGAGAAGGTTCGATGGCAATCTTTTGAAAGGGCGGCATATTGCGCTGGTGTTTGAGAAAATGTCTACAAGGACTCGCTGTGCCGCAGCAGTAGCCATGGCGGATGAGGGCGGGAGAAGCGAATATCTGTCCGCGACAGAGATACATCTCGGCAAGAAGGAATCCACTTCGGACACCGCCCGGGTACTGGGCCGGATGTTCGACGGCATCTTTTTCCGGGGATATGAGCAGAAGACGGTTGAGCTGCTTGCTGAATATTCGAAAGTGCCAGTATGGAACGGACTGACCGACGAGTGTCATCCCACGCAGGCTTTGGCCGATCTGATGACAATCAGGGAAAACTTCCCAAGGCTTCAGAAGGTAAAGGTTGTCTATATGGGTGACGGCCGTAACAACGTTGCAACATCCCTCATGACAGCCTGCGCTATGGCTGGAATGGAGTTTGTAAACTGCACACCAAAAGCGCTGGCGCCATCGCTGGAGATGATGAAAGCTAAAGAAAAGATGGCCAGGCTCAATGGTGGCGTGGTGTCTATGGATCATAATCCATCCACGGCGGTTAAGAATGCCAATGTTATTTATACCGATGTCTGGGTGTCCATGGGCGAAGAAAGCCAGCATGATCGGCGGATGAAGCTGTTGAAACCTTATCAGGTCAACATGGGTCTGATGAAGAGAACCGGCAATCTTGAATCCGGCAAAGTCATCTTTCTGCATTGCCTGCCGGCTTTTCATGATTCTAATACTGAATTAACGGCAAAGACCGGCGCTCTGGAGGTAACTGACGAGGTCTTTGAGGCTCCTTTCTCAAAGGTGTTCGATCTGGCAGAGAACCGGTTACATACGATAAAGGCCTTGTTCGTTGCTACACTTAGCAGGAAGGTTGTGTGATATGAATACGATGATGACCATAGGCTGGGATGACTTTGTTAAGCTTTCTTCGTCACAGAAAGCCAGTGTGCTGAAGGCGGATGCCGGGCAGGGGATGTTCCACATTCTGCTCGCCCAGCAGTTCGGGCGTAAAGAGCTGGACGATCTCGGTGATCTTGCGACGAAGATCAGGTTTATTGCCAAGACCGATAAAGGTGCGGCATTTCTGGGGTCACTGCTGCCGCAGAAACGCGTGATGCTTTATTTCTCCCAGCCCAGTACAAGGACATTCTTGTCGTTTCTGGCGGCGAGCCAGATACTCGGCATGCGTATAGGCGAGGTCAGGGACGCTTCGGTCTCCAGTGAATTCAAGGGCGAATCTCGTGAGGATTCTGTGCGGACGTTCAGCTCTTATTATGATTGTATAGTGATGAGGACGGAGATTGGCGGGCTTGCAGAGCGGATGGCGTGGGTCCTGTCAAACACCGATAGACCGGTCCCTATAATAAATGCAGGATCAGGCAAAGACCAGCATCCTACTCAGGCGCTACTGGATATTTATACGCTTCAGAGGAGTTTTGAGAAAGCTGGCGGCATCGACGGAAAAACCGTGGTGTTCGTCGGTGATCTTGCGAGAGGCAGAACGGTAAGATCCCTGTCATACCTGCTGACCAATTATAAGAAGGTAAAGCAGGTATTTATCGCCCCTAAACAACTTCAGATCGGCTCGGATGTCGTCGAAATGCTGAAATCAAAGAAGGTGAACTTTGAGCTGGGCTCAAAGTTCAGTGATGTTATTAGAGAAGTTGATGCTGTCTATATGACTAGGATTCAGGATGAGTGGGACCAGAAGAAAGGTGAGAGCGCCTGTATCGATATATCAAGTTTCAACTTCAAGACTGAGTACCTTCATAAGATGAAGAAGTCTGCTGTGATAATGCACCCATTTCCGCGCCGCGCGGAGATCCCGACGGAGGTGGATGGTGATGAAAGGGCTGTCTATTGGCGGCAGATGCGTAACGGTATGTGGATCAGAACAGCCCTGATAGCCTCAATCTTCGGAAAAAACAAGGCTATACTGGATTACGAGTTGAAGAGCAGAAAGTAATGGTCGGTATAGCAAAGAAGATTTTTGACAGAATGAACAAAATTCACAAAACAATATCTTTCCATTCTGCGCATTCTGTTAGTTTTGTCGGAAACTCTTTGGTCGCGGCCATTGGTCTCGCTAGGATCATCTATGGGCAAGCATTTTCCTTTCTGTCTCTCTTGTTTCTTCTTCTGTCATCTTCTTCCTTCGCGATTGATGCGACCCCGAAGAAGTATGATTATGGATTTATTGCAGCGCATGACAGAGCGCTTGATGGATCACGCCGGATAAAGGCACTGGGCCCGATCTACGAAAAGCAGATAGCACCTGACGGGAAGACGTTCGTTGCGGTACGCCCTTTCTACAGCGCGATTAATGATCCGGCAAATCAGAGGCGATTGAACGACTACATTTGGCCGGTGGGAATGACCAAGTGGAACAAGCAGGAGAAATTCTCAAGATTCATCCTTTTCTTTTCGCGTAATTATAACACCAAAGACCCGCAACACAGACAGAAGTTTTTCCTGTTTCCAATAATGTATTCGGGCAAATCGGTCAAGGGGGAGCGATATTTTGCAATATTTCCGATCGGCGGCAGGATATGCGAGTTTCTTAATCTTGACCGGATAAACTTTGTTCTGTTCCCTCTGTACATGAATCATACGGTCGGAAAGATCAAGACGCATGACATTCTCTGGCCTGTGATTTCCTGGACCCGTGGTGGTGATACGTCCCGGTTCAGGGTGTTCCCGTTCTACGGTAAGTCCGTCAACGGAGACAGATGGACGAAGCGTTTTATCATGTGGCCTATATGGACACAGGTAAAGTACGGCTATCCTGGTGATGAGGGAGGCGGCTTTATGCTTTTTCCGCTTTTCGGCCGGGTAAAGACGGTCGACCAGTCCGAATGGCTGCTCATACCGCCACTTTTCAAATATGCACGCAGCGATAAGCAGCTTCTGGTTACATGTCCTTATCCTTTTATTCAATATGCATCAGGAAAATATAATAAATTATATGTCTGGCCGCTTTTTGGCAGAAAAGAGAGCGAAGGGGAAAAGCATTATTTTGCTCTGTGGCCGATCCTGAACTATATTACAGCAGAACGTAATAAATGTGCGATAAAGAGGTTTACTTTGATGCCGCTGGTTTTCTATGACAGACGGATACCGTTGCCGTCGGTGCCGGCAATGAAGGAGGAGGAAAAGGAGCGGATGGACAAGACGTTTCTGAAAGTCTGGCCGCTGTTTTCATATTCTAGACAGAACGAGTCATCAAAAACCAGGGTTGTCGACCTGTGGCCTGGCAGGAATCTGCCCGGTCTGGACAGAAATCTCTCGCCGCTTTGGACTGTCTATTCAAGAATAAGTGAAGGTAAAAGTGTCGAGCACGAGCTTCTCTGGGGGCTGGTAAGAAGGGACAAAAGGGAAGACGGATCTGGCGGCTTCTCGCTGTTTCCTCTTGTCTCGTGGCAGAATACGAAAGCAGGCGAAGACGAGTTTCGCTGGGACTTCCTCAAGGGGCTGGTCGGATATAAGAGTGATGGATTGCGGAAGAGGGTCCGTTTGTTGTATTTTATGGAATTTGGCAGTAAAGGAGATGGGCAGAAATGATAACGAGGGAACCAGAACACTTTGATCCACCCAGGCATTATGTTGCCGGGCTTGGTCAGAAAGCCATTCTGACCGCAAGGGAGATAGGGCGGGGGGGTATGTTGCTGGTAAAAGGTATATTAGCGGCAAGATATGCTTTTACTGAAAGGGCAAGACGCGAGATCCTCGGCCAGATGTTTATATGCGGCATAAAAAGCCTTGGTGTCATATCTATTGTAGCTGTATTCACCGGGATGATCCTGGCGCTTCAGACTGGATTGGAGCTCAGGAAGTTCAATCAGGAGGTGTTTATCGGTTCGGCCGTGATGGTCACTATGCTTCGGGAGATGGGTCCGTTTATGACGGGGCTGATACTGGCCGCGTGTGTTGGTTCAGCTATCGCGGCACAGATAGGGACGATGGTCGTTTCAGAAGAGGTGGCCGCGTTGGAGATAATGTCGATAGATCCTGTACGGTTTCTGGGAATGCCGCGACTTATCGCCATGGCGATAATGACGCCGCTCCTTTCCTTCTACACCTGTATTTTGGGAGTGATGGGCGGAGGCTTGGTTGGAATGACCCAGCTTGGCGTTTCGTGGTCGGCATATATGGAGAATGCTACGCGTTTCGCCGAGACTAAAGACCTGTACGTGGGATTGTTGAAGGCTCTTATTTTCGGAATTATCATCACAACTGTTGCGTGTTATGAGGGCTTCAATGCGACTCAAGGGGCAGTGGGGGTCGGTAGAGCAACAAGGCAGTCCGTCATAACGGCTTTTCTTATGATACTTGTGACAGGTTATTTTATTACAAGGCTGTTTTACATATCATGATAACATTTGAGAATGTCACGAAACGTCTAGGCAATCGCGCCATACTTGATGGTGTGAGTTACCGTATTCAGAAAGGGGAGGTGTTTTTCATCGTCGGGCCTTCGGGTGTCGGGAAAAGCGTGTCGCTGAAGCATATGGTGAGATTGCTGACGCCTGATAGCGGCCGCGTAATGGTCGGGAATGATAATGTCAGCGCAGCCAACGGCACAGAGCTTGAGAAAATAAGGGAGCGTTTCGGTTATCTGTTTCAGGGTGGCGCCTTGCTGGCATGGTTGACGGTTGCGGAGAATGTAGCATTGCCGCTTAGAGAAAAGACAGATATGACGGATGCCGATATCATGGCGAAAGTCATGGATCTCCTAAAGATGGTCGGCCTCGAGAATGATTCGGAGAAGATGCCTGACGAGATATCCGGCGGAATGAGAAAACGTGCAGGGTTGGCCAGGGCTCTGGTCCGGAGCCCGGAGATTGTTCTTTATGACGAGCCAACATCAGGTCTTGATCCTGTCACATCCAGAACGATTGACTCACTTATCGCGAAGATGCGCGACGATCTTGGCATTACCAGTATTGTTGTCACTCATGACCTGCACAGCGCTTTGTCTATAGGAACCAGGATAGCAATGTTGTATGGCGGCAAGATCGTTGAGATTGCTACGCCTAAGGATTTTGTCAATTCTAAGGAACCCGAGGTGCGGGCGTTTCTTGAATCTCAATTTATTACAAAAGAAGGTGTTTGGGAAAGGAATATAAAATGAAGAAAGACTGGTTCTCGAAAGAGGTTACCATTGAAGTTGTTGTCGGGACTTTTATGGTATCGGTTTTACTGGGTATGGCGTATTTCACTATCCTCCTGTCGAGAGAGACCTGGTTTTCTCGACAGCAGACGATGGAGGTGATGTTCAGGGACGTCATGGGGCTAAGGGAAGGTGATGGCGTTGTTGTCAGGGGTATGACGGTTGGAAAGGTCAAAGCGCTGGACCTTCGCAAGGATTGTGTCTGTGTTCATATTAAATTTGATGCCGATCATACGGTTGCTCTGAAGAAGGACCATGAGATCACCATCATCTCGACTTCAATACTCGGGGGTCGGCATCTTCAAATAAATGCCGGCAGTCCTGATATGGCTTTATTGTCGGAAGACAGCGTGATACACGGCAAAGAGCCGTACGATATAATGAGTGATGTTGCTGCCATAATGAACAAGGCGCGAAAGAGCGTTGTCGAAGACGGAATGATTGATGATATTCGCCGTACCGTAGCAATATTTAAAGAGGTTGCTGAGAATGTTCATGGTGGCAAGGGGGTCATCGGCGGCTTGCTGGCTGAGAACTCAACAATGATGGGCGATCTTACCGCGACAGTGGCCTCAGTGCGGAAGACTACTGAACGGCTTGAAAAGGGCGAGGGAATGCTTGGCAAACTTCTGTCTCAGGACGACACCGTCTATCGCGACCTGCAATCTGCCGTGGCTTCATTTAAAAACGTCGCCGAGAAGGTAGATAAAGGTGAAGGACTTATCGGGAAACTTATATCTGATGATACTCTTTACAATGAGATCGAGGGCACGGTTAAGGAAATAAGAGCCGCGGTCGATGATTTCCGGGAAACTGCGCCGGTCGTTACATTCACCAGCGTCTTCTTTGGAGCGTTCTAGTCTGCATTACTCATAACGTACCATGAGGGCCAAGCCGAAGCCCTGCAGGGGTAAGCAAGCCGGGGCTTCGGATCGGCTTGCTTACCCCTGCACAACCAAACATCGCCCCGAAGGGTCGGGCCCCTATCATGCGGAGGTAGGAGCCGATCCCCTGATCGGCGATTCTTTGCAGGAAAGATTTTAACAGATAGTAGTACAGCATTTGAGAGAAATGTGTTCCTCGCTGTTTCCAGTGGAATTGTAGATATCGGGGCCGCCCCGTTGAGAGAGAGCGTGGAGTTTTGACAGAATGGACCAACCTACGCCCAAGCGCTACGGCTTGGCATGCAAAATGTTCAAATGCTGGATGTAGTTCCGGTGCTTGCCGGGCATAGCCTTTTGGCGAAGACTGGTCCACACCGGACTCTTTGCTTCAGCCTGACAAGCACCGGGAATACATTTATATTGCAGGATGTAGCAGCGCTCTATGAGCGCCGCTATTAATAATGGTTCCTTGAGACAATCTATGGGTAGATTTTGACAAAATAGTGAGCATGAGGCAACCTTCATGTTGAATTAAAAAACAACAAACTCATGAAGGGATGCACTACATGCTCATTGAGACAGTACTTAACGATTGCCATAAAATCAAAGGATTTGTTTACCGGCGATCTAGATTAGAAGAACGGGACGGCGAGAAGGTCATAGTGGTGGATATTGAAAACAGGAGAAACTCCAAGGGCATATGTCGGGAGTGCAAGAAATCTTGCCCTGGATATGACCATTTGTTGCTGAGGGAGTTTCATTTTATCGGCTTATGGGGATATAGAGTGATATTTTGTTATACACCGAGAAGGGTTGAGTGCTTTAAGCACGGCATACATGTTGAATACATGCCGTGGGCTGAAGGCAAGAGCGACATTACCAATGTTTTCAGACTGTTCATCGCACATTGGGCAAAGAAGCTGTCGTGGAAAGAAGTCGGGGAGGCTTTTAAGGTTGGATGGGGACAGGTCATGGATTCGGTCGAGCATGTTGTCCAATACGGACTTAAACATCGCACGCTGGATGATATCAGCACTCTGGGCATCGATGAGATAGCGTATCGCAAGGGGCATGAGTACTTAACTCTTGTATACCAGACAGATGCACATAACAGACGGCTTTTATGGATGGGCCAGAGCCGGGAAGCGGAAACATTACAAAGCTTCTTTGACTGGTTTGGTTCTGAACGCATCAAGAATCTTACGGCAATCTGTTGCGACATGTGGAAACCGTATTTGAAGGTCATAAAAGCCATGGCTAATAATGCACTGCTTATACTGGACAGGTTCCACATAATGAAGATGCTCAACGAGGCTGTCGACAAGACCCGTAAGATGGAAGCAGCCAGGCTTGATGCTCCAAAAGGAGAAGATATGTTGTATAAGAGCAGGTGGTGCCTGCTAAAGCGTCCAGAGAACCTTACGGATAATCAGGCAACCAGGATGAAAGACTTGCTCAAGCAGAACCTACAGTCGGTCAAAGCATACCTGTTAAAGGAAAGTTTTCAGAAGTTCTGGAGCTACACATCAGCCGCCTGGGCTGGCAAGTTCTTCGACCAATGGGCGTACATGGCGGCACGCTCCAGAATCGCCCCCATCAAGAAGGTCGTCAAGACTTTGAGGAAACATAAGGAGTGCATCCTTAACTGGTTTAGGACAAAAGAGCGTATCTCCAATGGCATTGTAGAGGGATTTAACGGCAAAGCTAAACTCACTATGAGAAAATCTTATGGGTTCAGAACGTATAATGTGCTGGAAATAGCTTTGTATCATGCTCTGGGCAACCTGCCGGAGCCAGAATTAACCCACAGATTTTATTGAGGAAACTTAATAATATACCCATCATAGATGGGTGCTACATTCAGGAAAACACTTTATCCACACACTTGATCTCACGCTTAGACGGTTACGCTTAATCGCTTCTCTTAGTCCTCTTGCTGCAGTTTGTCACTGCTTCTCTGCAACAACTGTAAGATTGATCTGTGTGTTGTCTTTCTCTGTCATGACCATCAATGTGGCGGTTCTGTTGTCTTTCTTGTAGGCTATCATTGACTGCGGAGGCATGTTGAATGAAGATTCTTCTTTCCAGCCGTCAGCTGCCATCTTTTCCTTGTAGGCGCCTAGGACTTTGTCGGAGCTGTCCTTCGTCTGCAGCGCGACATTGAAGCCTTCAGGCATCGACATTACGGTCAATATACTTGCTCCTTTATAGACATGTACATCTTTGGGAAAGTTGTCAGGTATCTTGGCGGCACCGCCCGATGCAAAGGTGGATGTTCCGTCCTTGCTGTTTACTGTCACTTTGTCGTCCGCTATCGTTGCGTCTGTCTTGTTGCCGTCCTTATCCGTAGTGCTTATCGTCATCTTGCCGTTTGACAAATCCACATTTGCCTTGCCGCCGTCTTTCTCAATACCTGCCTCTATCATCTTCTCGGCAAGTTTCTCTGAGACCTTCTTGCCGCAACCAGATGCGAATATGCATATCACCAATGCCAACGCTGTAAACAGTCTGATCATCTTGTGCTAACCTTTCGTTTGTTGTTTCTACGACTTGTAATTCGGAGCTTCCTTCATGATTTTGACATCATGGGGATGTGCTTCATAAAGGCCGGCTGAAGATACTCTGACAAAGCGGCCTTTGTTTTGAAGTTCCGGAATTGTCTTTGAGCCGCAATAGCCGAGCGTGGATCTGAGTCCTCCGCAGAACTGCGTCATTACTTTCTGCACGGTTCCTGCGTAAGGCACAATCCCTTCGATTCCCTGCGGTACCAGATTGTCATCGCTGACATTGCCCTGCTGATAACGTTCGCGACTGCCTTTGCCCTTTTTGAGGGCTGCCAGGCTCCCCATGCCGCGGTAGGTTACGTATTGCCGGCCTTGGTGGATTATTTTTTCGCCGGGACTCTCTTCTGTACCTGCCAGAATGGAGCCGAGCATAACGCTGTCAGCCCCTGCCAGAAGTGCTTTTGGTACATCTCCGGAATGACGTATCCCGCCGTCCGCAATGACCGGTATGGAGCCTTTCAGTGCTTTGCTACAATCGTACACTGCCGTGATCTGAGGCACTCCGACGCCGCAAACTATTCTGGTTGTGCAAATGGAGCCAGGGCCGATTCCCACTTTTACCGCGTGAGCTCCTGCATCGCGCAGGGCGACGGCGCCTTCAGCAGTACATACGTTGCCTGCAATAATATCTATATCAGGGAAGGCCTTGGCAATGTATTTAACCATGTCGATGATGCCTTTTGAGTGGCCATGCGCGCTGTCCACGACAATCACATCGACATCAGCTTTGGCCAGAGACTCTACCCGGTCTTTATCATCGCTGCTTACAGCTGCACCGACCCTGAGTCTGTATTTCGAGTCTCTGTTGTATTCCGGCTTGACGTTCTCGATCAAGGTTTTTACATCAGTGAAGCTGTAAAGTCCGACCAGCTTGCCTTTCTCTACAAGCGGAAGCTTGCCGACCTTGTTGAGCATCATTATATCATATGCCTGTTGCAGAGATGTATTCGGCGGGGCAGTTATGACATTTGATGTCATCAGGTCCTTGACCAGTAATTTCATGTTGGACGAGTATTTTAGATCGGTCGAGGTCAGGATGCCGACGAAGTTATCGGCCTCGTCCAGAATGGGGAACCCGCTGAAGCTGAATCCCTGGCTTTCTTTCTTCTCGTTTAAAGTGGCAATCGTGTCTTTTGTATGAAAGACGATTGGGTCGCGGATCAGGCCGTGAAGGTGATGTTTCACCACATTGATCTTCTTGGTCTGTTCCTTAACCGTCATGTTCTTATGGATAATGCCGATTCCGCCCAGCAACGCCATGGCGATTGCCATCTGATGCTCGGTGACCGTATCCATGGCTGCGCTCATGAAGGGCATGTTCATCGACAAGCGGGAGGTCAGGCGTGTTGACAGACTGGTGTCGCTGGGTAGGAAATCAGCGTACTGCGTCACCAGTGAAACATCGTCAAAAGTCAGCCCCTCGTAAGGGAACTGATTCATAAAAGCAACAATTTCTTTGTTAGTCATGGTCTTCTCCATTCGTATTATTTGTTGCCCGTGTTCTTATATCGGCGTTTATGCTCTCTGTCAAGGTCAAATCCGGCGTGTTTTCTTACTGGTGCGACTCGACCGGCACGTCTCGTCGGAGCATCTTTGCATAGGCGGAAGGCCTCTTCCTCGCCTCATTCCTAAAAGGTAGGGCAAAGCCTCTGGCTGAGCCGCACCGGAAATGACGATTGTAGATAAACGGGCGCCGACTAGCAGCGCCCCTACGGAAGAAATCAGCATACAGTTTTAGACAGGTGTCAAATCCGGCTTGACCATATGTGCTTATGCGCATATAGTAGTAGGCATGAAATATGAACAGGCAAAAATTACGGCTGAGATTCTTAAGGCGCTGGCGCACCCCGTGCGCGTATTGATCGTTAAGGCTCTGACAAAAGGCGATAGATGTGTATGCGAGTTGAATGAATTGGCTGACATTGACCAGTCCAATATCTCGCGGCATCTGGCAATTTTGAAGAAATCCGGGATACTTTCCGATCGACGAGTTGGGATGAAAGTGTTTTATCATCTGCAGACACCCTGCATTCTTAAGGCGTTTGAGTGTGCGGTTGATGTAGTGCGTGTGGAAACAAAAAGAAGGGATGCCTCCCTTAAAGTGGTGTAATTATGAACAAAGAAATGAAATATTTTCTTGGCCTGTTGGCCGCTTTTCTTGGCCTGTATTACCTTCCTATAGAAGTTCCTCGCTTTCAGGGTGCCCTCATTGAGGCGGTCAAGCTTGTTAAGTGGTATGCCCGTGAACACGTATTGCTTTGTCTCGTGCCGGCGTTCTTTATCGCCGGAGCAATCGGCGTCTTCATAAGTCAGAATGCAGTGATGAAGTACTTCGGGCCCAAGGCGTCGAAGTGGCTTTCGTATTCAGTCGCCTCTGTCTCCGGAACCATTCTGGCCGTCTGTTCCTGCACCGTCCTGCCTCTCTTTGGCGGAATCTACATGCGAGGCGCTGGTTTGGGGCCTGCCATCGCTTTCCTGTATTCCGGACCGGCTATAAATGTCCTGGCGATTGTGTTGACTGCCAGAGTGCTTGGTTGGGAGCTTGGTGTGGCCCGTGCAGTTGGTGCCATCGCATTTAGCGTGGTCATCGGGTTGCTGATGCACCTTATTTTCCTAAAAGAAGAGCGGGCAAAGGCGGCGAATCCGCAAGAAGTGTTTATCGGCGAAGATGATAAAAGCGAGCGTCCTCTATGGCAAGTGTCTCTCTATTTCTTCTCAATGGTCGGCATATTGGTCTTTGCTAATTGGGGTAAGCCGTTGGAACAGATAGGCCTATGGTATGCAATATACAAGGCCAAGTGGCTGATTACGGGTATCTTTGCCGGTCTTTTAGGCTTGTGTCTGTGGCGGTTTTTCAAGGTCAAGCTTGCGTGGATAGCAATAGCTGCTGTACCGGCGGTATTGCTGGCTTTTGTTCTTCCTGCTCATCCTGTGGCTGCATTTGCAGCAGGGTCGGCCGGCTTAGCGGCTCTGACATTTATCGGCGGGGTGGAGCTGAAAGACTGGCGTGACCAGACCTGGGGATTTGCAAAGCAGATTATGCCTCTTCTTTTTATTGGCGTGCTGGCCGCAGGATTCTTTCTGGGCAGTCCCGATAGTAAAGATGCAGGGATAGTTCCCAATATATGGATTCAGGCGCTGGTGGGTGATTCTCCTTCGGCCATGCTGACTTTGATTGGGCAAGGCTCTGTCAGTATTCCCGGCTGGCTCGAGATGATCTGGCCTATCTGGACAAATTTCTTTGCGGCGCTCGCAGGTGCCTTGATGTATTTTGCGACGTTGACCGAGGTTCCAATCCTGCGCGGTTTGATCGATAGCGGGATGGGACAGGGGCCTGCACTGGCTCTTCTTCTTGCTGGACCGGCGCTATCATTGCCCAGCATGCTTGTGATCAATTCTATTCTGGGCCCGAAAAAGACATTAACCTTTGTTGGATTGGTGATGGTTATGGCGACGATTTCAGGAATAATATTCGGGGCGATAGTGGCTTAAGCTCATGAATCCACAAAGAATGTATTAAAGGAAGGGGATGTCTCTCACAGAGTGCGCAGAGAGCACAGAGGAGAAAAAGAATATGAAACACATACAAATACTGGGAACTGGATGTCCGAAATGCAAGACGCTTGCCGCTAATGCGGAGGAAGCGGTAAAAGCACTGGGCATTGAAGCTAATATAGAAAAGGTGGAGAAAATCACAGACATCATGAAGTTTGGCGTCATGACCACGCCGGCACTCGTTGTTGACGGTACAGTGAAAAGTGCAGGCAAGGTGCTCAGCTCGGATGATATTAAGAAATATCTTGTGTAATCAATCAATGATAAACAAAAAGGAACACTGAAATGAGCGAAAAACAAGCATGTGCATGTGGAACGGCACCTGAACTGATATTTGCGTGTTCGGGTGCGGCGGATGTCGGCGCAGTCTCAGATCAGGCCGCAAGACAGCTTACTAAAGACGGCGTCGGCAAGATGTTTTGTCTGGCTGGAATAGGAGGCCGGGTGTCCGGAATTATCGCAACTACGGAATCAGCGGCCAAAATATTGGCGATTGACGGTTGCCCCTTGGACTGTGTGAAGAAAAGTCTGGAACTTGCAGGATTCAAGAAATACGAGCATCTTCAGCTGGCCGATCTTGGAATGGAAAAAGGCAAAACAGCGCTGTCGCCTGAGACTATAGCGAAGGTCGTGGCAGCAGGTGCGGCAAAGTTGGTTTGTTAGCCATATTCTACTAAGGGCGAGCCCTATTACTATTAAGCTAAGGCGTTTATATTGCGAAATGCTTAAATTGAGCAAACGGTAGCGGCGCAAGTGCTTGGACGCAGGATGGTGTCGCCGGCGGAAAAGACCTGAGCTTGACACAAGCTCAGCTACAGTGAGGAAGATTTTTCTGTCTGTAGCGGCGCATGTGTCATGCGCCGGCGGGAAAGACCTGGACATTTTGACAAAATGTATCCTCGGATACTATGGATCCAGAGGACAGGAATTGAGATTTCCTGCGGGCTTAGCCCACTTTGTGTTTCGTGTCGACTGATAACAAGCGAAGGGATTAGATTATGGCAAATGATGTTGAAAACAAGAATGACGGTTCCACTTCCGCTTGCGGGTGCGGCGGCGGAAGTTGCTGTAGTGGTCCTGGCAAATGGATATGGCTCATTCTTATATTGGCAATTGCCGGTGTGATGTTGGCCAAGGGGCAGGGTAAGAAGAATGCATCGGCAGGTTTACCAACTGCACCTGCTGCCAGCGTTGCGGATACTAATGTTGCTGCTGGTGCGATTGTGGCAAAGCAGTCAATTCCGTTGCTTGTGGATCTTGGCGCAACAAAGTGCATTCCATGCAAGATGATGGCGCCGATTCTCGAAGAGCTGAAGTCGAATTACGTTGGCAGATTGGATGTTAAATTCATTGATGTGTGGGAGAATCCTGACGAAAAACAGCAGTACGGTATAAATCTCATCCCTACTCAGATATTCTATGACGCACAGGGGAAAGAGCTCTTCCGTCACGAAGGATTCTTTTCCAAAGAGGATATACTGGAGAAATGGAAAGAGTATGGCGTGGACTTGATTGCAGGGCCGCCACAGAAGTGAGGTAATTGTGGAGCAGATATTTACAACCTTGACGCATGCGGTCGAAGGGGCGCCTGCAATAGCAATGTCTGCTTCGTTGATCTGGGGTATTCTTAGTATACTGTTAAGTCCCTGCCATCTGGCCAGCATTCCGTTGATTGTGGGGTTCATCGATAAGCAGGGCAGGATGACTACTCGTCGGGCATTTACGATATCCCTTCTATTTGCAGTGGGCATTCTTATTACCATTGGCGTGATAGGTGCAATAACAGCGGCGGCCGGTCGCATGATGGGCGACATCGGCAGTTGGGGCAATTATGCAGTTGCGGTCATTTTCTTTATAGTAGGCCTTTATTTACTCGACGCCATTCGTTTGCCTATGCCCGATGCTGCTCAGCCGGGAATGAAGAGTAAAGGCATGTGGGCCGCCTTTGTTTTGGGGCTGGTGTTCGGCATAGCGCTGGGACCCTGTACATTCGCATATATGGCACCGATGCTCGCGGTGACTTTTAAACTGGCCGCGACAAACCTGACCTACGGAATTCTTCTTTTGCTTCTCTACGGGGTGGGGCATTGCGGAGTAATAGTTCTGGCTGGCACTTTCACGGAAGTGGTTCAGACTTATCTGAACTGGACCGAGAAATCAAAAGGATCCATAATTCTCAAGAAAATCTGTGGAGTGCTGATCTTGCTGGGCGGTCTCTGGCTAATATATACAGCACGGTAAACGTTTTTTGGAAAGAAAAGAGATTTCGACAGAATTAACAGAATGTTCAGAATGGGAAGGTAAAGGTTTGTATAATCTGGCCTTGTCCGCATAGAAGGGGCGTTGCTCTTGGCTCGCCAGAGCCTTTTAGCGACGGCGGATGCGACGCCCTCGGGCGATGATCAGTGTCGATATTTGGCCAATCTTGTAGGAGCCGATCCCCTGGTCGGCGATTTCTTGCTTGTCCTGATGAGTGAATTTACGAATTGTCATCGTGTGTTGCTTTGGTACCATCACGCGATGGAAATAGCCATAAACACTGCGCCAGCTGTGAAAAAGACGCGTGCACGTAAAGCGCCTGCACCGAAACCAATATTGACGGGTCGCTTTGCCGCCCTTGATTTTGAGACCGCCTCTTATGGCCGTGACAGCGCCTGCGCCTTGTCGGTGGTCATCGTGGAGAATGATAAGGTTGTGGATACATGGACAAGCCTTATCCGCCCGCCGCACAGAGATTTCTATTTTACCTACTTGCACGGCATTTCGTGGAACGATGTAAAAGATAAGCCGGCATTTGGTGATTTGTGGCCTGCTGTTGCAGAATTCATTCACAATGTTGATTTTATTGCGGCTCATAATGCGTCGTTCGACAGATCGGTCCTTCGTGCCTGCTGTGAAAGGGCAGGGCATGAGCATGTGACGGTTCCTTTTCTTTGCACGGTAAAGCTTGCCCGCTCGGTATGGGGTCTTTTTCCGACACAGCTCTCTGATGTTGCGCGGCACTTGAGCATTCCGCTTAAACATCACGATGCCGCTTCCGATGCTTTCGCCTGTGCCCAGATCATCATCAAGGCCCGCGAAAAGGGCCATGTGTACGAAGAATTATTCACGCAACACGCCCTAAAGCCTGCCAAAAAAAGGCGGTAA
>CAMCYG010000043.1 GCA_945883775.1 Victivallis vadensis | reverse complement strand
ACAAAAGACAACCAGGAAGAAATGGTTGTAGTCGTCATGCCTCGTCGCCCGGTTGTGGCTAAAGCTGGAGTTGCAGAATCAATGAGGGGCTCTGACAAGGGTGACTCTCTCGTGACAGACACAACATCTTCAATGAACCCTGCGCCTGCCTCAACCTCAAGCAAGAAACAAGACAATAAAAAGTGAGTTGCCGGGAATGGCGTAGGATATATCTCGCCATAATAATCGTGTTGTCGTGAGTTTATTCTAGCCGGATACGTCATAATATGTCGAACCGGCAGATTAATCATTTTACCAGCATCGAATATAGCAATAATCCTCCGGCCCCTGATTTAGGACAGGTGTTTTTCAAGTAAATCGCAGCGCACCATGAATTATTCAAATAAGCATGAAACGACGAGTATTGAGGACTTGATCCTGTTAACAAGGGCCGGTGATAAAGCAGCCCTACAGGAACTCAGGGCCCGTGGTTACTTCGAGGCCTTAAAGGCCCAGGAAGACGGAGCTCCTCTCCTCCAGACACAGCGAGGCATGTGGACTCTCCATAACCTCAGTGCTGGAGGGGGCACTGGAAATTGTAATATCAGCGGAGCCTACCTCATAAAAGGGCACCTCCAGGAAAACGCGTTAGCCGAGGCCGGACAAAAACTTATCGAACGCCATGAGGCACTCCGCGCATGCTTTATCTGGCAGAAAGATGGCCCAAGGCAACGAATCCAGATGTCATGCAATTTCAAACTGGATATAGTTGATCTGAAAGACAGTGACGCCGCAACCCCGCAAACACACGATGCCGTACGTGCGGCTGCAGAACAAGCGTTTGACCTGACAACCCCACCCCTTCTGCGCATGCATCTCTTTCGCCTATCCGAACAGAACAGTATTCTTCTGCTGGTAATGCACCACATCATAGGAGATGGTTGGAGCGTTGGAATCCTGATGAAGGAATTGGCCATTCTGTACACCGCAGCAGTGACCGGAATCTCTGTCAACCTGCCTCCCTCTGGCAGCTGGTATCGTTACATTACCGACCAAAGTCGAAGACTCGCTTCGCCTGCATTTGAATCAGTCCGGCGCTTCTGGCTGGATCAGCTCAACCCTTTCCCGGAAGCCATTAACCTGCCCGCAGATCATTCCCGCCCGCTAACACCATCCTATACAGGCTCCTCACACCTGGCATCAGTGCCGTTTGAAACCGTTAAGGCACTGGAGAGCCTTGCTAAAGATACGGGAACCAGCCTCTTCTTAGTCATTAATACCGCGATCAAGGCTCTCTGTTATCGCCTCACGGGAAAGGATGACCTTCTGACCACGTTCCCTTTCTCCGGACGGGAAAATCCTGACGAAGAACGAACCGTGGGCCTTTTCATGCGGGCATTGCCGTTGAGGCTCCGGGTCAGGAAAGATGCCTCCTTCAGGGAATGGCTCGCTCAGGCCATGGATACACTGCTAAACACATTTGAACACCAGCCCTATGCACTCGAAATGGCCATTCAGGATCACCCGGCCGCACTTGATCCGTCTGTCTCGCCTTTTAACCGCGTTATGGTGGTCATGCAGGAGGAAGGACAGACGGCCTTTCAACTAGCCGGACTGGAGACGGAAAGTTTTGATACCGGCCATTACCCTGCCCTTCTAGATTTGGTCTTTGAGTACACGCCAGGAACATCACACTGTCTACGCGTTCACTATTCAACAGCGCTCTACAATGCTGATCGAATCCAGCGACTTTGCTCAACGCTATTCAATCTCATCAACAGTGCTGCCACGAATCCGAACGCGCTAGTAGAATCGCTCCAGATTCTTACAGCTGATGAGCGTAATGCAGTGCTCACTGGCTTCAATCAGCCCTTCCAGAAGGACTTTGGTCCTGAAGGGTCACTCACATTCCCCGACCTTGTCTTACAGTGGGCAAAGAAAACTCCGAATCATATAGCCGTCCGCTTTCATGATCAATCCATCACATACTTGGAATTCGACCAACGTAGCGCTTGCATGGCCAGGGCTCTGATTGCAATACCCAACTGGAAGAAGGAAGCGCGTGCCGCCGTATTGATAGAGCGCTCCGTGGATCTCCCAATACTTATGGTCGCTATCCAGCGGGCAGGCGGTTGTTATCTGCCGATTGAACCGGACCTGCCCTATGAGCGTATCGAAGGCCTCATGGACGATTCCGGATGTGCCGCCATCTTTGTTGACAAAACCACTCATAAGCTCGTTCCTCCCGGCTTCGCAGGAACGGTATTGCATACAGACAAACTGCCTGAAGCGAGTGATCATCACCTACTTCCAAAGGTCGAATCACATAACCTTGCCTATATGATTTATACTTCCGGCTCCACCGGCCAACCTAAGGGCGTACTGGTCGAACATCGCGGCTTGGTAAACCTGGCCATCTCATTACGCAAGCGCTTTAACATTACTTCTGCGGACCGGGTTCTTCAGTTTGCTTCCTGCAGTTTCGACGCTTCGGTGTTCGACATCGCAATGGCCTATGGAGCCGGAGCCGAACTTGTGATGATTGATCGCTCCTCTTTAATGGACAGCAACGCTTTTGCCACTTACATTGACAAGCAGAAAGTCACGATGGCGACCCTGCCGCCCAGTTTTGTCGAGGCCTTGCCGCCAGCCGCGTTGTCAACCCTGCGTTTTCTTATGACAGCAGGGGAAGCCGCACGGATCAGAAGCGCGGAACGCTACCGAAAAAGCTTATGCTTCGTGAACGGTTATGGACCTACAGAGACAACAGTATGCGCAAGCTGGCATGAGGTTACGCCTGACGAGCATCTCGGAGAGAGTATCCCTATCGGGCACCCCGTGTTCAATCACCAGATCACAATCGTTGACAGCTGTGGCCAACCCTGCGGCATCGGGCAACACGGCGAAATCTGCATCAGCGGAATCGGAGTCGCCCGCGGGTATCACAATCGACCGGAACTGACAGCCGCATCCTTCCTCGTAGACCCGTTCCGATCAGGCAAGCGCATGTACCGCACCGGAGACAGAGGCTCTTGGCAGAGCGATGGAACCATATATTTTTCCAGCCGAATGGATGACCAGATAAAATTGCGCGGATTTCGCATCGAACCAGGCGAAATAGAAAAGACAATTGAACGTTTTGACGGAATCCGAGATGCCGCTGTCGTCCTCTGCAAACATCCTCTAACCGGCGAACCCTCTCTCTGCGGCTGCTATCGTGCAGATAAGCCCCCCGAGCTGGCACAGCTACAGGCAGCACTGGCCCGGTCTATGCCAGAATACATGGTCCCCACCCTATTGCGCCAAGTGGAAAGCTGGCCTTTATCACCGAGCGGAAAGATCGACCGAACACGTCTTGTATCCGAATGCGTGGCGGCACTTATTGACGCAGCAGAATCCATCGATTTCGAGCCACCCAAAGGCGAATTGGAAGAACGCATTTCAGCCGTCTGGAAAAAAGTCTTCGGCATTGAAAAGATCGGCAGAAATGACAACTTCTTCAAGATCGGAGGAGATTCCATCCAGGCTATTCGAATGGCACACTCTCTACGTGAATCAGGGTTCAATTTTTCAGCGGCAGATCTTTTCGCTTTCCCCAGTATTGCCGGCCTTGCCGGTGAATTTTCAAAGATACGGGAGTCAGAGCAGCACCCTGCAATAGAAGATGTCCCCGGCCCAATCCAAGCAAGTCCAATACAACGGTGGTTCTTAGCTCAGCAGCAAAAATCCGGGATCCGCAATTGGTTCAATCAGTCTATCTTGCTGGAGATGAAACAGCATATTTCTGTTGAAGAACTCTCAACCGCACTCGAAGCAGTCTCGAATCATCATGGTGCTCTGCGCCTCCGACTCCAGGATTCGGAATCCACTCTCCTTAAAATACTATCGCCCGCGGAAGCCCGGATTCAGTTGAAGGTCATCACGCAGCAAAGCGACGTAGAGGCAGAAATTGGATCGATCGCCCTCAAGGATCAGCAATCAATTGATCTTGTCGCCGGACCCATCGTTCTAGCAACCCTCTTCGATGGTCCTAAAACTCAGTCTCTTCTGCTCACCGTACACCACCTTTGTGTGGATCATGTCTCTTGGCGCATTCTGTGCGAAGACCTCGGGACAGCGCTGGACAAACACAGACGGAGAGTGCCCATACAACTGCCTCCAGTATCGGCAGGTTGGCGCCAATGGGTAGAGCTGGAGGAAAAGTCCATTGTTCAAACAAGGGGCGCACGCCATGAATCAAACCCGGTCACACCACCCCTCGCTTTACTGGACCTTCCGGCAAGTGAGCGCGAAGAACGACACTGCCTCATCCATACCGTAACCTTGTCCGCCAAAACCACGGCCACGCTGAGAACTGACGCCTGCCGCTCCTATCAATGCCGCTGGCGTGAGATGATACTCTATCTTCTTTCACAATCACTCTGCAGACAGCTCAATACGGAAACACTTACGATTGCCACAGAAGGCCATGGCCGGGAATCCATTATGGGCCTGGCTCCGGAAAGAGTAGTCGGCTGGTTCACACGCATATATCCCATCACGCTCAACCTTGGGCGCGGAGCAGCCGCGCCTGCTCTCAACGACCTGCAAAAACAGCTACAGTCTTTGCCTAACACTAACCACGATTCTCTCCTGACTGGGGCACACGAACGTCTTCCACAGATTCTCTTCCATGATATGGGAATTAACGCCGGGCCTGAGGAAAATGAATGGTTCAGACTGAAAGAGTCTCCAGTTATTCCGACCATCCACGAAGAATTCAGGCGATGCTTCGCGCTGGAAATCGTCGCCGAAACGAGTGAACAGGATGGTTTCTCTCTCACACTAAGCGGGCCAAGAAACTTAAAGGGGTTGATGCAAAAAACTGGTCAATCATTCATTGAGGCCGCTAATATTATAATAACCAGCATTGACCAAAGACATTTGAGCGATCAGTTCGATTACAACGGTTTCACCAACGACCAAGATTTAAAGAACTTCCTGTCATCCCTGTAAGAACCACACCAACCCGAGGTATCGGGTCACATATTGAGCAAGCGCTTCTCTTCGTCGGTAAGACTGACATCATTGCCTTCGCTGATATCGGTGACGCCCGCTAGAATCACAGCATTCTTTCCAGCTAACCGACCGGCGATCTCTCTGAAGCGAGGAGCCTCGTAAAGAGATCGGATCGTGTAGGCACTGCCGAATCGAGCACGGATTCGGCCGGTAAGGCGCATCGCAGCTACGCTGTTTCCACCGGCTTGGAAGAAGGATTGATCCGCGAATGCAGGTGCAGTTCCCAGTGTATCTGCCCAAAGCTCAGACAGGATGGCTTCTGTTGCATTAGCAAACACTAATGGAACATTTCCGCTACCAGCTTCCGCTGGAGGCAGGAATGCAATCATTCCGCGCAATGCTTTTTCATCCAGCTTATGATTGGCATTTAGTGGAAGCTCTTTTATTTGCTGAAAGTGCCCTGGAACCATATACTCTGGAAGAACAGATGCCAGGCGTGAGCGTACGACTTCAAGGTTGAGATGTCCATGCCCCACGAGAAAAGCTCCCAGAGATTCATCTTGATCGCCCACCGAGGCAAACGACACAACCGCCGCGCCCGTGACCCCCTCGCAGCGCATCAGCCTGGACTCAATCTCACCAGGCTCAATACGGAATCCGCGCAATTTAATCTGACGGTCAGTTCGTCCCATAAACACAATTGCTCCATCTGGAAGCCTTCTGCCCAAGTCGCCGGTACAGTAGGAACGGAGCCCTTCGTGAGACAGCTTAAAGGCAGCCTCGTTTTCCTCCGGACGCTCGAAGTACCCACGCGCAACCGGCACACCGCTGATCCATATCGCACCCGGAACCCCTGCTGGTGCGCTCAGCCCTCTTTCATCACGGATATCCAGTACTGCGCCAGTGACAGGATAACCTATTGGAATTGGATTATACCGCTCCCAATCATCCGCCGTCATACGATACCACGCAACCTCTACGCAAGCTTCTGTCGGACCGTAGAGATTATAAACAACCACGCTGAGGTTGGCCTGATTTGCGTATAAACGTGCGAGCAGAGATGACGGTATGACTTCAGCTCCAAGAATCAGCACTTCACCAGGCCACGGTTTTTCACCCAGCAGATCCAGCATTACCGAGAAATACGTAGGAGTAGTGTTAGCCACTCTGCTCTTATGTTCAGCCATGTAAGCGAGCAGAGATTCCGGATCATTACGCGTCGCTTCGTCAGGGATCAGAAGAGTATGCCCTCTCGTTATGGCACCGAGCAAGCTGTGAAAGCTGGCGTCAAAATAAAGAGGAGGTATCCAGGTCTCACTGACCTTGCCGTATAGGTTATGATAAATCTCGCCTCTCACCCAAGCGGCCAAGTTGGATATTGACGCATGCTCCACCACCACGCCCTTGGGTTGCCCTGTTGACCCGGAAGTATACAGTATGTAAGCAGCATCTGCAGGACTGACATCTGGGAAGGAGACAGGAATTTGCAGCTTCTCTTTGAGAATCGTAGGCACAGACATTACCTTCCGCTGGTCGACCGGAACGGACCATCCTTCCTTGTCGGCAATAAGGAAGGCCCCCTGATGTTCATTCATAATCGATAAAATGCGTTCCTCACTACTCGTTGGATCAAGAGGAAGATAGACGCCACCCGCAAGCCAGATTCCAAGAATAACCGGTAGAGTCTTCTCTGATCGTTCCATCTGGGCACATACCACGTCGCCTCGCTTCAATCCAATCCTGATAAGTCCTGCGGCAACTTGTTTCGCCATGAGCGCCAGTTCCGCTCGTGTAAAAGACCTCCCCAGCCAAACAAACGCTTCTTCCTCGCCATGCTTATCTGCCAGATCCATCATGGATACCGTGACAGGGACAAAAGGAGGCGCTACAGAAACGGCAGGAACAACCTGTGCGTCGAGTAAGTATGCACCCAGACGCTGATCTGGCGATGCTACAAACTGCATAAAAACACCAGTCAACTGCCTGGAAAGCTCCGGGAACAGAGCTTCGTCATATACAGCTGTATTATAATGGAAAGTCACATCAAAGCTCTTGCCTGGATTCACTTCCACACTTAAGTTGTACTCCACCTGCTCATATCCACCAGGTGCCGTGACTTGGAGCCCTGCCGCGGCAAAGCGGTCAATGATCGTGCTATCCATCGGGTAATTCTCAAAGACAAGTATATGATCCACAACATCCCCGAATCCGAGCCCGGCGAGTGCAGTCGAGGGGTGTTTCTCCATAATCCACTGTGACTCCTGAAGCTGAAGGGCAATACCGGAAAGCGTCTGATCCTCCCTAAGATTTGCTCTTGCGGGAACGGTTCCGATACAGAGCCCTACGATTTCCTCGACTCCAGAAAGTTCGATTGCACGGCCAGACACAACTAGTCCAAAAACAACATTTTCACGGCGATTGTGACGAGAAAGCAGGAGCGACCAGGCCGCTTGGAAGAGCGCTCCCAGCGTGACGCCAGACCGGTTCGCTACCTCTTCAATACGGTTAACAAGGTCCGTTGCCAGTGTAAAACTGTGGCTTAGCATGTTCCGCTCGGAACCTTGCCGTGTTGTAGCAATACCTGTTCGGACCGCACCTTCCATATGGCGTCTCCAGAACTCCTGCGCCGCGGAATCATCCAATTCCTCTCTCGCCGCGATAAAACGCCCGTAAGGAACCGGCGTCGGAAGCCTAGACACACTGCCTGGATCAGCGTAGAGAGTGACGAGCTCGGAAAGAATAAGCCCGGTGCACCAGCCATCAGCAATAATATGGGAGTAACTCTGAACAAAACGCCATCTATTATCGCCTAGCTTGAGAAGCATACAACGAAGAAGCGATCCATGCTCAAGATCAAAGGGGCGGGAACGGTCTTCAAGAAGCAAGCGTTCAATCCACACCTGACGTGTTTCGCCACTATCCTGATCCCAATGGTGCACAGTCAGCTCTGGCGTTCCGTCATGCATGACAATCTGCAGAGGACGTCCGTTTCTGTCCGAACGAAATACAGTCCTCAATGCTGGATGCCTTTGTACAATTGCTTGCCACGCAGAAGTAAAAGATGACACCGAAAGACTTCCCTCCATGTCAAACCAGAGTTGTTCGAAATAGGCCCCGGATCTGGGCTTTTGCTGCAAATGAAAAAGCATCCCTTCCTGTGTGGATGTGAGGGGGTAACAATCGTCAATCACGGTCTTCGAAAAACCTTCATCTTTCAGGAAACGGTCAAAGTCAGATTGAAGGAAGGGGCGGCAGGTGCAAGAACTCGCTGTGATTATTTGCCGCTCCTGCCTTCGACATACATCAATATACTCCCTGACCAGATCCAGAGTAGTCGAGATAATAGAACGAACACGGCTAGACTGAACGCGGGTCGGCAAAAATGCGACCTCAAGCCTCAGTTCACCCTGAATAAAACTGGCATCCAATTCAAAGGCCGTATTCATCGCGAGATCTGAAGCGGCATCAGAACCTGCCGTCTCTGAGGCCAATTGCAGAATCCCATCGCCCTGATCAAACCGTCCTAGGTAGTTAAAGGATATATCCGGCTCTAAAAATCCTTCGAAATGATTTTTAGCCACACCCGAATATCGCAGGACGCTGTAATCAAAACCGTTCCGGGCCGCAGCGCGTGCTATTTCTTTGACTTCAACTAGTTGCTCTAATAATTCTGCTACGGCCGGTGAAGAGAAACAAACCGGCCAGAGACTTGTAAACCAACCGGCAGTCCTCGAAAGATCGATCTTTTGGGACGGAAGCTCTCTTCCATGCCCCTCAAGCAATATCCCGATTCGCTTGCGCCCGGTATGCTGACGAAGTGACTGAAGAAAAGCGGCAAGAAGCAGCTCAGATGCATTCCCGCCGTAAGCAGCTGCAGGAAGGCACGAAAGATCCTGTTCGGAAATATCCTTCGCTGATATGACGACATGTTCGGCAACGCCACGCGTTCCCGGCTGCCCAGGAAAGACGGGTTTCACGCCTTTCATCATAGAGACCCAATCTTCCGGCGTGGTTCGCGTCCGCCCAGCGATAACTAGTGCGGCAACCGCATTACCCCACTCGGCAAAAGACGCACTCCGTGGCGCAAGTCGAGGCGTGTGACCTGTCTGAAGCGCCTGAACCGCCGACTCAAAATCGGAAAGCAGAATCCGCCAGGTGACACCATCTACCACGAGGTGATGAGCAAGGAACAGAAGTCTCTGCGCGCCGCCTGGTAACTGATAGAGACCCACCTGAAAGAGAGGACCTTTCTCGAGAGAGAAAGTGGCCTGCCGAATTCCGGCATCCGCCTCCATGGCGCGCATAGGTTCAGGTACGTTGCGCAAGTCCAGCTCGAAGAAAATCTTATCCCCGGATACAACCGGCCAGATTACTTGCTCCATGGATGTCTGAACACATTCAAACCTGGCCCGCAATGCGTCATGTTCCTTCCATAGCAACATCGCAGCTTCCCTGACAACCTCGGATGACACCCCCACTATCTTAAAGAAAAAAGAGTGATTATAATGATTTCGGCCAGCATCGTGCTGTTCAAAAAACCAGCGCTGCATAGGGGAAAGCATCGCCGATCCGGTATACGGTCCACGCTGAAGACCATCATTCTTCTTCCCCAGAACCACTGCAAGCGCGGCCACAGTCCGGGACTGAAAAACATCTGCTACAGTTAGGGAATAACCCGCCTCCACAAGTCGTGCGACTATCTGAAGCGCCTTTATCGAGTCACCGCCCAGATCAAAGAAACTGTCCTGCCGCCCAACCGGTTTTTTCCCAAGCACTCCGGCAAAAACATCCGCTACGACCTTTTCTCGCCCAGGGGCGGGCGGAACAAAGCTACGCCTCTCCGACTCGGAATCGACGCTGTACTTCGGCAATTGCCGCTTGTCCGTTTTCCCTCCTACGGTATGAGGAAACACTTCTATCGCCTGCAGGAAACGCGGAATCATGTAGGGTGGCAGATTGGCCTCAAGATACATCCTGACGGAGGAAACATCACACATCGGTGCCAGATACAGAACAACCACCGCTTCACGTCCTTCGCCAACAACTACGGCCGCCGCTTCAGATACAGAAGGATGACGCCGGGCTGTTTCCTCAATCTCGCCAAGTTCTATCCGGTGGCCCATTATCTTTACTTGATCGTCTAGTCGGCCCAGAAAGGCCAGACAGCCGTCATTTCTCCAACACCCACGATCACCGGATCGGTACAAACGGCCCCATTTCGTATCGCGAAAAACCTCACAGGTAAGAGCCTCCTGCCCCAAGTATCCTCGAGCAAGCCCTGCCCCGCCGATCCAGATCTCACCAAAAACGCCAATACCTACTGGCTGCATGTCATCATCGAGTACATGTATCGTTGTATTGGAAATTGGGTGGCCGATAGCGATCGGACGGGTATCATTCATCATATCCGGAGTTACAATGAGAAAGACAGACTGGACACAGGTCTCCGTTGGACCATACATGTTGCATACTGTAACATCTCTATTTCCTGCTTTGGAATAGAGAGCAGAAATATGTTCACGGGTCAATGCCTCGGCGCCGAAGTTGATGTGACGAACTTTCCCAAAATCAACTTTTCGCCCCTGTTCAGTCAGGAGCATGAACTGGCTCGGTGTCAAATCGATAAGATCCACAGCGGACTCCGACAGCATACGGCGAAACGAAATTCCGTCGGCAGAGGCATGCTCAGGGAATATATGGAGAGTGTGCCCGTTGAGGAGTGCCCCGAATATATGCTGGACTGAAACATCAAACACGAACTGGGCTAGCATACCCTCCCTGATCGGTGCGCCCAACGGATGGTAAATCACATCCTGCAACCACTGGACCAGATTCAGAACCGACCTCTGTTCCACCATCACTCCCTTGGGATACCCGGTCGAACCAGAAGTATAGATGACATAGGCAAGATCTGATGACTTAATGGAATCAACCGGAGTCATCCCCGAAGTATCAGCGCAGGATTCAATTGACCGCACCTCTCCCCCCCAGTTACCGCAGGTCTCCAACAGAGATTCACTGACAAGCAGTTCATCAACTCCGGCATCCTTCAGAACCGCTTTGGCTCGGGCAGACGGGGTGTCAGGCAGGAGCGGTAGATACCAGCAGCCCGCCTTGAGAACCCCCAGCACTGCTGCTGGAAACCAACGGGATCGCTCAGAACATATCGCTACACCGCGTTTATCTTTCCTACGTCCGCTGACGAGTGCAGTCGCAATTCTATCCGAAGCAGCATCCAAATCGCGATAATTCCAAGAACCATCCCTGGCTTCAACTGCCTGGACATCCGGATTTGCAACCGCTCTGGCCCGGAATACCGAAGCCAGGCTCTGCTCCGGAATGTCACGGGCTGGCCCAGCCGAAACTGAACGAATAAAGTCGAGCTCCTTTTTATCAACCACAGTCAGGCGGCTGATTGGGGCAGATGGATCAGATAGAAATGCCTTTAATATCTGCTGAAAACTTCCGGCCCACCGAGCCACTGTTTCTCGTTCTAGCAACACAGTATCAAACTCGAAGTCGAGATGGAGAACACCCTGCGTCTCTATAATGTCTAAACTGCAGGGAAACATTGAACCGGGAATCTCCGCTGTAATCTGGCGCAGCTTGTTCGCCCCGAGACGCAACTCGCGTTCATCGGCATTTTCATAGGTCAGCATTGTCTGCACCAGTTCGCCATATCCGCTTTCAGCAAGGAATTCAAATGGCAGATCTTGATTGGCATAAGCCGCTATACAAACGTCCCGAACCTGCTTGAGATATCCGGCAACAGATTCCCCACCGACAAAAGGCAGGCGCAACACCAGCGTATTTGCAAACATGCCCAGTGTGTGGTCAAAACGGGCAGAGGGACGACCTGAGGATACCGTACCTATACAGACATCCTTCCGTCCTGTGAGGTATTTCAGCAAAAGCCCATAAGCACCCGCCAGAGTCATGAATAGACTTACTCCCGTCAATTTGGAGAAGATTCTTAGTTGCCCAGTAAACTCAGCATCAAGATCCACCCGGAAATGATCGGCAACAGAGTTTTCCTTGCCGGAGTAAAGAGGATAATCGAGCGGAAGAACAAGACGCTCCGCTCCTGAAAGAACTTTCTGCCAGTTTTCCCTCTGTCGTCGACAATCCTCGGAGTCAACAAAGGCCTGCATTGTCTTGGCATAATCTGCATAAGTTGCAGCTGGAGGAGGAAGAGCCTGCGATTCATATGCCTGCTGAATATCCTGCGACAAACCGGCCATCGAAATCCCATCCAACACCAGATGAAGAGCATCAAGCATCAGAAGCTGTCCACCGTTGCTGAATCTCACAAGCCCGAACCGCAGAAGAGGAGCCCTGCTCAGATCGAAGGGGCGTACGAAAGAGCGCAATATGGCTTCCTGATCGCGTCCGGCAGCATCGACCCGCTCCAGAGAGAAGACTGGTTCCTCCTCTATTCTGGCTCGATATTCACCGCCGACAATCCGGTAAGATGTTCGCAGAATGTCATGACGCTTGATCAACTCTCCAATCGCAATTTCAAGGCGGTCTGCATCAACCGCTCCTTCCACCATCCAGGCGGCAGGCATGTGATAGGCTCCCTGGTCACGTTTTCGCTCCATCTCGGCAAGCAGGCGCCGTTCCACCGATGTCAGGGAACGGAAAACATCCTGGCCGCCACCGGCAAATTCGAATCCTCCGGCACGAAGCTCCTGTACACTGGACTTGACCGCGGCGATGATCGAATGAATATCCTTCTCTGAATGAGCAACGGAAAGACAACAGGTCCGCCGCTCCCAGACGTAAATGCCTTTTTCCAGAAGGAGCATAAAGAAAAGATCAATCTCGACAGGCTGAAGCAGTGGGCTGTAACGCCCGAAACTGTCGAACCTGAACTGAGACCCGAAGTAGCTTATCCGCATTGGAACCGATTCGCGCTGGAACCAGTCATTCAAACTGTCAGCCAGCATCTCGGTCAGGCGATTGACTGAGGCTTGAAGATTCGGCTGCTCTTCCATAACCTCCACAGCGGTACACACCGAAGTCATGGCAAGCGGATGTCGGCAGAATGTCCCACCAAAGACGATCATATCCGTTTGAGGAATACTCGCATCACCATACTGCCAGGGACCTCCGTCCACGTGATCAAGATATTCGGCCTTGCCGGCGATAATCCCGATCGGCATTCCACCGGCAATAATCTTACCGTAGAGTGCCATATCGGCCCGTATATTGAAGTGAGCCTGCGCGCCGCCAGCACATATTCTAAATCCGTTTACCATCTCATCGAAAATCAATGCAACACCACATTCCTGCGTCAGGGCTCTCAATTTACGCAGAAACGTCTGGGGCTGCAGGGATGGCCGTCGACTTTGTACTGGCTCAACCAGAACAGCGGCCAGGGAACCAGACGCGGCTAATTCGCTGATACGCTGCATTGTTTTTTCGGTTCCATAATCAAGTATAACCAGATCCTCGACCATCCCATCTGGTGTTCCTGGAGACAGTGGAAGAGGCCCGCCCTCAGAGCCCGGATGGGCAAGTACGCCGTCGTAAATCCCATGATAGGCACCGCTGAAAATCACAACTTTCTTCCGTCCTGTGTGAGCACGTGCAATGCGCAGAGCCATCATTACGGCCTCGCTGCCGGTGTTACAGAACGAAACACGTTCGCAGCCTGTAAGGCGGGCAACCCCACTGGCTGCACGGCTGGTTAAGTCGGACTGCGGACCCAATTCATAGCCTTCATCTATCTGTCGTTTCAGGGCGGCAACAAACCTAGGATGCCGGTGCCCGAAAAAGTGCACCCCCATCCCCAGCGCAATATCAATATACCAGTTACCGTCAACGTCTCTGAAACCAGATCCTTCCGAACTGGCCGAAACTATGGGATACGCGGCATCCTTCAACGTCTTACGAAATGAGAGCGTGCTCTTCCAATCGGCAAGAACACTGCGACCCGAACTCATCATTTCCCTGGAATGAACCGTCCGTTTGACATGCCGGGCCACCAGGTCATTTACAAAACCCTGTTGTTCATTGGTAAGCTCATCATCTGCAAGCTTCAGTCCGCGGACATTATTGCGGATGCCACCGGTGACTGCGGGACCTCCAGCCACAGAAGCGGCTGGGCCGTGATAGACAGGCTGTGGAGCCTGCGACATTTTCTTTCCTGAAAGGGTTTCCAACTGCCGCCGGAAAAGATCCTGCATAGAGTTGATCTGCTCAGCAAATAACGGTAGTGCTGCATTCACATGCACACCGGAACAGGAATCATCATTAGATTGACCAGAAGATAAAGTTAGCACCGTTGTGGATTCCACTATAGACTGTTGAGCGGAGCCCGCTAGTTCGAGAGCTCCCTGGTCCTCTATAAACCCGACGATTTTTTCCAGTGTCGTCAAGTGAGTAAAGAAATAACTCATAGAGACGGAGACTTTGTACAGTGCCTCCAAGCGCTGCCCCAGTTTGATAAGCATCAGGGAGTCGAGTCCTAGCTCAAAAAGATTAGCCTGCGGATCGAGATTATCCGGATCGACAGAAAATATCTGCGTCATCTCTTTGGCAATACTATTATATAAAGTCTGATTCATATTAATCCCAGCGATTGGCTAACCATTGCACCCGGTATATCTTTCAGCTGCGGCGCCATATGGTTACTTCCCAACGACAAAATGAAAGATAGGGCCTGTAATGATTTCCTCTTCCGCAACTAAAGAATCATGCACTTCAGGATCCTTCCGATAGATAGTTGCTTTCTGCTTGCGGAGATTGTCCATTTCGTGCGAGGGACGAATACGGAATGTATCCACTCTCCAGAAATATGACTTGCCCAAAACTAGTCCTTTAACCTGCCTCTGATAAGTATCTTCACCCTCAACGAACAGCTGGACTCCATCATGGGACGCGAACGTAGCGGCAGACACTGCCTTCTCATCGCTTCCGCAATAAACGTGGTATTTTTTTCCGTAAAGCAATCCGGCGGCCCAGGACAACGTCACATCCGGCCCGTTTACACTGGCATCCTGCTTAGGCTCCATACGATTCGGTGCACCTGATATCTGCCGCAACAACGAGTCATAGAGGTGTTTTGCCAGCAGTGGATGATCTGAGGTGTTAATGAAAAGCAGAATGTAGGTGTCACCGTGGAGATAGTAACCGGCACAGGTGTAATAGCCGGGTATGGACCCTTCCATCCCACGGAAAGTGCCACGGATCGATGTGCGCTCCATGACGCCAGCGCCACGCGCTGTCTCCGTAGTACCATCCCAGTCGGTAATGTACTTGAACAGCCAGGCATTGGCATGCTCACTTAACAGACTACGCGTACTGAAGAGAGTTTCCATAAATTTCAAAACATCCCGCGGAGTGCTTACAACCGCTCCGGCAGCCCAGTCAGCAGAAGGATCGCGGAAAGTTCTTTCACGCGGAACGCTTCCATGTCGGCAGCCAGTATAGCCTCGTATCATACCCTGCGGCACATCACTCCCTGCATCAAAGTAAGTGGCACTCAACCCTGCTTTACTTATGACTCGATTCTGAAGTATCTCCGCAAGCGACTTGTTATCAATTTTTTCCGCAATCATTCCGGCCAGAATGTAATCAGTATCACTTGGAAAGAAATCGCCTAGATTGCGGACTCTCGCAGTCCGACCCGCCTCGACAGCCCTGGCAACAATTACATCAGGAAGCCATGCCCGATTAACTTCATTGGATGAGAATTCCGGCAGATCCCGGTAATTATAGGTTCCTGACTTCTCAAATAGACAATCCCTGAGTGTCACCCTGTCAGAATGTGGAACAATTCCGTCTCCCAGCAATTCGCCAAGAGTCTGATCGATGCGCACCTTCCACTCAGTCTCCATCTGCAGCAAAGCCACAGAAACCATCGCCTTTGTCACAGGACCCACCCGGTAAGATGAGTCTATCGACATAGGCTGTCCATCACTCAGGTCTGCGGCACCTACCGTGACCACGCATGTTCCCCACGCTGGCCCTTTAACGAGGAGGAGCGCACCTGGAATCAGTCCTTTCTCCTGCGCTTCCGCCAGCACATTCCGCCAGCTCTCCGGTCCACTACGAATTACTTGATCAGACTCTACAGGTTTGACAGTCTCAACGTTATTTTTCGAATCAGCACTTGCAAAGACAGTTCGCCCAAACTGCATCAACACCGCCAGTAGCATAAGGCTCATCGCACATAGAAAAAATCGTCGCATCTAAATCCCCTTCATTATTTAACACAGAAAGACCAAGTTGGACCGGGCAAAAACATTCTGGACTCAGGAGAGCGTTCCACATAGGTGTTTTGTGATCCGAGATTAAAATTAATACCATTCTGCTCAGATTCAATCTCACGCTCTGTTTTAGTATGGACGGCATCCACCTTCCAGAAATATGTAGTTCCAGGGCGGAGATCTTTTGCCTCGTAGAAGAAATTAGTAACCATAGCATACTGCAAACCGTCATGCTTTTCCCGCGTTGCCTCGTCAACGGCTTTCTCATCGACACCGATATAGATATAATGCTCGTCACCGTAATAATCCCCGGCATGCCAAGTCATACGCAAGGTGCCGTCCTTAACGGCCACATCCTTGGCCTTATTGGATGGGAAAGGCTCTTCACATGCCCCTAGAACATAATCAAGCACACGGTAACACACCTCGGCACGGGTATACTTATTGTTGAAAGTATTGCAGAACTGGAGATAAAACAAATCTCGCTCGGGATAATACCAGACGGCTGTCAGATAACCCAGCGCTGTGCCACCATGCCCGTAAGATGTACCGGTGGGTAGAAGTTCCTGCAGTATACCTTTCCC
This sequence comes from Victivallis vadensis, assembly GCA_945883775.1. Taxonomy (GTDB): domain Bacteria; phylum Verrucomicrobiota; class Kiritimatiellia; order UBA8416; family CAMCYG01; genus CAMCYG01. The sequence goes on along the minus strand of CAMCYG010000043.1, from coordinate 3,005 downwards.
GTACCCCTGATGATCGCCGCAGAAATTCATCTGCAGCAGCTTGGCAACCGATTCTTTGGGCAGAAGGGCCTCCGTCTTCAACAGATCTCTGTAGAACTTAATCATGTCAAATGGCGTGGAAACAATCGCTCCAGCCGCCCAGGGAACGTCCTGGTTATACCGGGTGCAGTCGATCCAGAATCCGAATTCGGAAAAGCCAGTGTACCCATGAGCCGTCCTCTTGGTAACCCGGTAATCGGTGGCAAAAAACGTATCAGTAATTCCGATTACATCAAAGATTCGCTCCTTGAGGCACTGATCCAGCGGCTTCTTCAAAATCGCCTCTGCAATCAGCCCACAAACGATATAACCGGTATTGGAATAAGTATAATTAGGAAGCTCGCCATCGCTGGTACCACCGGGATACTCCGTAGTCAGAGCCCCCTCGTTCTTGACGATGGTAAGAATCTCCTCCTGGGTAAAGTCATACATTGCATTTTCTGCGGTGACCTCACCGAGATATTCCTCATTGGTGTGACTATAAAGACCGGTGGTCATATCCAAGCACTGCATTATAGTAAGAATGTCGCCATTGCTAATCAGATTTATGGTTGAGGCAGGAAGGTATTTGGAAATTCGGTCTTCCAGGTTCAGCTTATGTTCAGCATCAAGCTGAAGAATCAGAACAGCGATAAAAAGCTTGGTGCAACTACCAATACGAAACTGCGTCGATGGATGGAACTGCATGGACGGATCTTCCAGAATGGGCTTGCCACTGGCCATGAATCGAGCACCCCAGTTTGGCGAGTCAACGAACGCAACAACCCCCGGCAAAATGTCATTTGTGACGTAATAGGCGAGCATTTTCTCCCATTCGGGGCAGGCGCGCTTCCATGGAATCTGGCTTGAGGCTTTTTCCTGCGGTGCAGAGGGAAGCGGATCGGGTTTCCTCGTCTCATCTGTCAGGCGCGGCGTAACCCCGCCATAGGAACGTATCTCGGCCGCATCAAAGGATCCTGCCGACATTATAAAGACGAGAAAAACAACCAACAGATGAATGCGGTATCCACATAATCCCATATCAAAACCCTTCCTGATTCACACGTCTCTTTTATCCAATTTGACATCCCGCTTGAAATAAACTATTTAGTTGTTCCCGATAAGAAAACGGCAACCGATTTCGATGCAAACCCATCGACTTCGACATTCTGAAAAGTTAACTTAAAAAAATAAATATATAGCGTGTTTGCATAATATGCAAATAAGAATCCACATAAAAAAGTGACCCTATCTCTGCAGCATGACGCCCATGAACATCCCTACGGTAACAATAGATTCGGTGCAGAACCTGTTCCCTCTTTCGCCAATGCAGACTGGCATGCTCCTGCACAGCTTGACCAGAGACGAGATCGCCTATCGGATGCAGATGCGCCTGTGGGTCAGAGGGTCCCTGTCTCCCGCTCACATGGAACAGGCCTGGCAGCAGATCATCGATCGACACGTCATATTCAGGAGTGTATTTGCACTCTCCGGCGCACCCGACCCTCTGCAGGTTGTTCTTAAGCAACTGCCAGAACCATTTCATATGCCTATGGAGGACATCTCATCGCTTGGGAGCATAGCCCGACAAGAAAAAACTGATCTGCTAGCGAAACGTGAATTTGAAGTACATCTTGACCCCAAACGCCCACCACTCATGCGCGTACTGCTGGTGCGACAATCCGAACTTGAGCACTGCATGCTGGTCACCTTCCACCACATCCTGATGGATGGCTGGTGCCAGGGCATACTCCATCATGAACTCATCGAAATATATACAGCCGCGCTGGCAGGAACGAGACCCACTCTGCCTCCGGTTCCAGATTACGCTGCATATATCAAATGGCTTAAAAATCGCGACCTGAAATCATCCCGTGCCTATTGGAAGGAACAGCTGGAGACCGTCGATGAGCCTAGCCCAATCCCAGGACAGCAGACATCAAAAGGACATTTTGAGCTGGCACGGTACCCCATAATCCTGCCGCACGAGCTCAGCTCACGCCTTCGCCAGATAGGAATGAATACAAATGCGTCATTCAATGCCGTTTTTCAGGCCCTATGGGGATTGCTGATTGCCCGTTGCACATATTCAGGCAGGGCTGTCTTCGGCATGGTAGTTTCCGGACGCCCCCCAGAAGTTCCCGGCATCAATGGGATGGTAGGACTGTTCATCAACACAGTACCCGTGATAATTGATGTGATGCCAGATGACTCCTTCCTATCCCTTGTTCGCCGCGTTAATGGGAAAATAGCCGACAGTCTGCCGCACCATTACGTACCCACTCCGGAGATTCTCGAATCCCACCCGCTACGAGAACAACTACTCAGCCATGCCATCGCTTTTGAAAACTTCCCGGAACGACAAGATCCGGGCCATCCAGAATCCATCACTCTGGATGCCGTAGGCGATTTTCAAGGATATACCAATTTTGATTTTCTTGCCTTGGTTGATCCGGGAGAAACGGTTACCGTCCATCTTAAATACAATCGAAACGCTATTCCTGATGACCGGGTGAAATTCCTAGCCGATACTTTCCTAGGGCTGGCCCGAACAGTAGCCGACGCACCGGATGGATGCGTCCTTACCATGCCTTTTATTTCTGACACAGAACGCCGGACTCTCCTCACATCCCTAGGCGCCGGGGCAAAGACCGAGTACCCGTTCTCTACGATACTCGAAGCATTCCACCAGACAGTAATAAACCACCCGCACAGCGAGGCGGTTCTCGCCTCAGATGGTCGCCTTACTTACGAAAAACTATCACAGCGGGCCAGCCAACTGGCTCATGGACTACTGGACCGGAAAGTTGCTGGAGCAAATCAGCCCATTGCCATCCTTCTAGAACGGGACAGCTGGATGATTCCGTCTCTGCTGGGCGTACTGATGTCAGGCAGCGCCTACCTGCCGATTGACCCTGACTACCCCAAGGAGCGAATTCGGTTTTTACTGAAAGACGCCAACTGCAGCGCCGTTATAACCCGCCTGA
>CAMCYG010000042.1 GCA_945883775.1 Victivallis vadensis | reverse complement strand
ATGCCAACACGCATACGTTCCAACGGGATGAGTATCGCCCTGCTTATCAATCAAGCGGTTTCTACGACGATCGCTGCCATTTTTCTACCGACCGTGGGGCGGTACGGCTATTCGACGATGTTCTTTGTGTTTGCCGGCTTTACGGTGATCTACTTCGTAGCCGCTTTCTTCTTCCTGCCTGAGACCAAGGGTAAGACATTGGAAGAGATAGAAGAATCGTTCGGGCGCTAACGGTAGTGCTACTGTCGGTGCTTTTTTCTGTACGGATTTGCATGGTTTGATGTAGCGTAGGATGGCGTCATGCGTCGGTGGAGAAGGCGAAGAATCGCAATGCGGCGCGATTTCGTTGTAGCGGCGCATGTGTCATGCGCCGGCGGAGAAGACCTGCGCTTGACACAAGCGCAGCTACAAACAGGAAAATGATTGAATTGTAGCTTCTGTGCGAAGGAGGAATTCCTTGGGCTAAGCATGGGGTCGCGGCCTATGGCCGCGCTAGGCAAGAGTAGCAAACGGAGTGCTGGCTTGGAGTCTGCTACGACTGTCTGAGTCCAACCGCGTGCTTGCCTTTCCAGTACGGTTCTGGCATCTTTTCGCATAGAAACATTCCCTGAAATGGTTCATGTTGATAGCGCTGTTTTGGGAAGACTGTCTCAATATTATCAGGAGGATGGGTAATGCGTTTAGGATCTAAAGCGGCGCTTGGGTTTGCTGGTGTGTTATTTGCTTTTTCAAGTATGTGCCTTGCCGGTGTCAATGAGTGGCCGCAATGGCGTGGACCTGACAGGGATGGCTCATCTAAGGAAGTTGGCCTACTTAAGCAGTGGCCGGAAGGTGGGCCGAAGCTGGTTTGGAAAGTTTCCAGTATTGGTGAAGGTTTCTCCGGCGTTTCAGTGGTCAAAGGCAAAATCTTCACAATGGGCGACGTTGATGGCGCAAGTCAGATGATTGCGCTTGAAGAGGCAACTGGCAAGAAACTCTGGTCGGCAAAAATGGGTGAGGCTGGAGGCGGAGGTGGATTCCCAGGTACGCGTGCCACACCTTCGGTCAGCGGTGACCTTGTCTGTTCCTTGAATCAGTTTGGCGATCTGGTCAGTGTGGAAGTGCTGACTGGTAAGGAAGTCTGGCGCAAGAACCTTGTGAAAGATTTTGGCGGCGGTAATCCCCGCTGGGGCTATGCCGAATCTCCACTTGTCGACGGTGACAAGGTTTTTGTGACTCCGGGAGGCGGGCAGGGCGCGATTGTAGCGCTGAACAGGAAAACCGGTGCATTGCTCTGGCAGACAAAAGATTTTACTGATGATGCGCATTACTCCTCGCTGACAATTGCAGATGTTCTGGGGCAGAGGCAGGTTATTCAATTGACCGCAGAGAATGTTGTCGGCGTCGCGGTGGCTGATGGTAAAGTGCTCTGGCAGGCAAAGCGAAAGGGTAAAGTTGCTGTCGTTCCCACTCCGGTATATGGCGACAATGAGGTTTTTGTGACTTCTGGTTACGGGATAGGCTGTGATGCGTTCAAGATAAGCAAGGATGCTTCCGGATTCAAGACTGCTAAACTGTATGATAATAAGAATATGGTTAACCATCATGGCGGTGTCATTCTGTTGAATGGGTATCTTTATGGCCATTCGGACACAAAGGGCTGGATTTGCCAGAACTTCAAGACTGGCGAGATTGCCTGGGCTAATAAAGGAGTCGGTAAGGGCGCAATAGCCTATGCTGATGGGCATTTTTATATCCGGAGTGAGACGGGGGCGGGAACGATCGCATTGATAGAGGCTAATCCAAAGGGATATGTTGAAAAAAGCCGGTTTAATCAGCCTGACCGCAGTGATAAGAATAGTTGGGCGCACCCGGTGATTGTAAACGGCAAACTCTACATCCGCGACCAGAAGAATCTGTTTTGTTATGACGTTAAAGGTAAATAAGGAGTGTCGGGGAGTGTGCCCCACGCCCAAGGCGGAAATTAAAGGGAAGGTTTTAAAATGAAGAGAATATATGACATGTTTTCTGTTCTTGGGGTTGTTCTTATAGCGGCAGCATCTGCAGGTAATATGCTTGCGGTGGAGAATTATGACTGGCCTAATTTCAGAGGTCCTGATCATAACGGCATTTCCAAGGAGACCGAATGGAATCCTGCTGCTATTGCCGGTGCACCCAAGGTTGCGTGGAAAATTGATGTTGGACAGGGCTGGTCTAGCGTTTCGATCTTCGGCGACAAGTTATTCACGATGGGTAATGTGAATGATCAGGACATCGTGTATGCGCTAAATCCCAAGGACGGCAAGGAAATATGGCGTCATTCGTATGCATGCAAAGCTGGCAATTATCCGGGGCCGCGGTCCACGCCGGTCACTGACGGTAAGGTCGTTTATACCTTGAGCCGGGACGGCATCGTTTTGTGTTTGAATGTCGAAGATGGGAAAGTCGTATGGCAGAAGAATATTTTCTCAGAATATGGTTCAGAGGACATCACGTGGGGCCTTGCCGGATCGCCTGTGATCTATGGCGACATGCTGTTGTTGAATGCCGGCGAGACAGGCGCCGCTTTGGACAGAAAGACCGGAGCAAAGATATGGGGTAGCAGTGGCAAAGGCGGATATTCCACGCCGCTTGTCTATAAGCATGATGGCAGGGATTGCGTGGCTTTATTCAGCTGTAAGGGGCTTTGTATTGTGGAGGCTAAAACAGGCAAGAAACTGGCGTTTGTAGAATGGGTGACAAAATATGACATAAATGCTGCAGATCCCATTTATTCGAATGGAAAGATTTTTATCTCTTCCGGGTACGGCAGGGGATGTGCGCTTGTAGATATAAGTGGCGCTCAGCCTAAGACTGTATGGGAACATAAAGATCTGAAGACGCAGTTTAGCAGTAGCGTTCTCATAAACGGCAACATATATGGAATCGATGGAAACAACGGCGGTGGATATCTTAAATGTATGGATTTTGCCACGGGCAAGGAGAAGTGGAGTAAGAACCTTGGCTTTGGTAATTTGATGTCTACAGAGGACAAGCTCATCATCTTAAACGAGAGTGGAAGCCTTTTCGTGGTGACGGCCTCATCGGAGAGCGGCGCTGAGATTGCTTCTGCCAAGAATGTTCTTGGCAAGACTTGCTGGACCGCTCCGGTGCTTTGCCGTGGTATAATGTACTGCCGTAATAGTAAAGGTAACATGGTAGCAATTGATGTCAGAAAATAATCATGAGCATAAGGATACTCCTGATCATGACGGGGACCCTGTCAGTTTTGATATAAAAGAGTACATTCCTGTCTTTGTTGTGTTCGTGGTGGGTGTTGTTACCGCTTCTTTAATACTTGCCTGGTGGTACCGAAGTTCCGTCGTTAATGGTATAGAGCGTCGATTGGCTCTTTCCAGTGAGAAGTCAGGTTTCGTCCTGTCTTCCGGAACAAAAGAAGACTCCATCAAAATAGGTGAGTTCTTTAAGAAGTTCAGCGGAGTCCCTTCAAAACAGACTGGCTCATGGCCCCTTTTTCGCGGCGTAAATTCAGATAACATCGTTCCGGAGCCGGTCAAGCTGGCTGATAAATGGCCAACTAACGGGCCAGCCGTGATCTGGTCTGTCGATCTGGGCGAAGGTTATGCCGGTCCGGTTGTGTTGAATGGATGTGTCTATGTGTTGGACTACGACAATCAGGCTGATGCAGATGCACTTCGCTGTTTCTCCATGGATGACGGGAAAGAAATATGGCGCCGCTGGTATCATGTGCATATTAAACGTAATCACGGTATGTCCCGCACGGTTCCTGCAGTTACGGAACGCTATGCGGTGACGATAGGGCCGCGCTGTCATGTCATGTGTGTGGATGCAAAGAGCGGTGACTTGAAATGGGGAATTGACCTCGAGCGGGAATGGGGAACGGCTGTGCCCATGTGGTACACAGGACAATGCCCTTTGATTGACGGTGATCAGGTTGTTCTTGGAGTAGGCGGTGCTGAATTGCTGATGGGTGTGGATTGCGAGACTGGAAAGATCCTGTGGAAAACTCCAAACACGAAGAAATGGCAGATGTCTCATTCATCTGTGATGCCCATGACGATAAGTGGGAAGAAAATGTATGTGTACTGTGCTATCGGCGGGATGGTGGGAGTGTCTGCGGAAAAGGCGGATGCTGGTAAGGTCCTGTGGGAGACCGGAGAGTGGAATCATCAGGTGGTCGCACCTGCGCCGGTTCACCTTGGAGACGGCCGGATATTTGTTACTGCCGGTTACGGAGAGGGCAGTGCCATGTTCAAGGTCGATCAGGCGCAGGGCGCGTATTCGGTGCGGCTGTTGTATAAATTAGACAAGAAGATCTTTGCCTGTGAACAGCACACGCCGATATTCTATAAGGGTTATCTCTACTCCGTTTTGCCGGCTGACGCCGGTGCCGGGAAAAGACAGGCTGTATGCATGAATCCTGACGGCAAAGTAGTTTGGTTGAGCGGCTCAAGCGAAAGGTTTGGACTTGGTCCGTTCATAATGGGTGACGAGAAAATGTTTATTCTGGAGGATAACGGATTGCTGACGATGATCAAGGCTTCCAGTCAGGGTTATGTAAAGCTTGATCAGGCAAAAGTGCTTGCAGGTAAAGAGGCCTGGGCTCCAATGGCATTGGCAAATGGGCGCCTGCTTGTGCGTGATTACGGGCAAATGAAGTGTCTTGATATGAGGTGAACGATTTGTGTGTTCGGATAAAGGGGCGGTGCTTCCGCCGCCCGCGGTAAATTGTATGAATAGCGATAATTATACTTTGAGAAAGATCCTCCTTCTGCTTTCTGTGGCGATTGCGGTTGCAGTTGCTGTGATGTTTATTTACGGATTGCCGGCGAAGAAATGTGAAGGGCCGAATCCGGAATGCCGTTATGAGCTGGCTTCGTTGAAGAAAACCGATCCGGCGCTTCTGCTTCAGGCTGGTGTCGCTATTATAAATCCTTCAATATCCAACCTAACAGCGCTTGCGGTTGATTCCGCTGATAATATTTATATCGGCAGTAGTTGCGGGATAGAAATACTGGACGCAAAGGGTGTGCGTGTCGGCGGCTTTGCTGTCGATGCGACAGTCCGTTGTTTGACGGTGTCGCTTGACGGTGAGATATTGGTGGGATTGAACAGTCATGTAGAGGTTTATGAAAAAAACGGGACGCGAAAGGCCGTATGGAAGAGCCCGGACTCTAGGGCTGGATTGACATCCATTGCCTCTTCTTCGAATTCTGTGTTCGTGGCTGATTATGTTAACCGGATTGTATGGCGCTATTCCCGATCGGGTGAGCTTCTCGGGCGAATAGGCGACAAGGATGACGGTCAGCGTAAATCAGGTTTCGTTGTCCCGAGTGCGTTCTTTGACGTTGCGGTGGCGCGCGACGGTAGTTTGTGGGTTGTCAGTCCGGGTCAACACAGGCTGGAGCATTTCTCCGCTGAGGGAGACTTTATCAAGTTCTGGGGCGAGTTCGGCATCGATGGGCCAAGGTTTTGCGGATGTTGCAACCCGTCTAATTTTGCGATCATGCCGGATGGTTCTTTTGTAACGAGCGAGAAGCACATTGTGAGGGTTAAGGTCTATGATGCTGACGGCAGATTCAAGGGTATCGTATCGGGACAGGAAGACTGGCAGAAAGAGGCTGTAGGGCTCGATATGGCAGTGGATTCAAAAGGAAGGATACTGGTTCTTGATCCGCAGTCAAATGTTGTGCGGTTATATTTAGAAAAATGATTACGACCTCAAAAAATAAAGTACAGAGCAGGCGTGATTTTGTCAGGGGCGTCCTGCGCGGTGTATTGCTGGCGGCTTTTGCTGGATTCGGGGGTGCCGTGATCATGAAGCGGCGTTGCGATCTGCATGGCTGGCGGAAAGATGGTAATGGCTGCGGCAATTGTCCGGATCTTGCCAAATGTGATCTTCCTCAGGCCTCATCGTCAAGGTCTGTCAATAAACGCCGGACTGTGTGGCAGCTCGATCCGGCCAAGTGTATCCAGTGTGGACGGTGTGCGACAAATTGTGTGTTGCAGGATTCGGCAGTCAAGTGTGTCCACCATTTTGAGATGTGCGGATATTGCAAGTTGTGTTTCGGTTTTTTTCAGCCAGGTTCGCAAGTGCTGACCAGCGCGGCTGAGAACCAGATCTGTCCTACCGGTGCAATATGCAGGAAATATCTGGAGGAGCCTTATTACGAATACACGATCGATGAATCGCTGTGCGTAGGATGCGGGCGATGTGTTAAGACTTGTGCGGCCTTCGGCAATGGATCCCTTATCTTGCAGGTGCGGCATGACCGCTGTGTAAACTGTAACGACTGCTCTATTGCCAGGGAATGTCCGGCTGACGCCTTCCGGCGTTTTCCCGCTGAGACGCCTTATCTTCTCAAACAAAATAAAGGTCTTGCATAAGCATGAGGATATTAGCCGTCATATTCCTTCTGTTGGCTCTGGCACTAAACGCCGGGGCAGAGAACCGGTTTCCAAAGCCGCAGTTTGAGCAAGGCTATACCGTGCCGGTCGTTGCCGCTCCGGACGCAAGGTCGGTGGATCTGGAACGGCTGGATTTCGCTGTCCTTTTTCTGTCGCTGACACTGGCTTCATGGCTGGTGCTGAAGCAGCGTTCGCGGCGAGGAGTCTTTCTGTTGTCGATATTCTCGGTTGTCTACTTCGGGTTCTGGCGAAAGGGATGTATATGTTCCATAGGCGCAATACAGAATGTGACCTTGTGGTTGATGGATAGTCAATATGCCATTCCGGTAAGCGCAGTGGCTTTTTTTATTCTGCCCCTTGTCTTCGCTCTGGTGTTTGGTCGGGTATTCTGTGCGGCTGTCTGTCCGCTCGGGGCAATTCAGGATTTAATGGTTCTCTTTCCTGTCAGGGTGCCAAGGTCTATTGCTCTTGTGCTTGGTTTTATTCCTTACATATATCTTGGGCTTGGTGTGCTGTTTGCCGCTGTGGGAGCATCATTTCTCATCTGTCGTTTTGATCCCTTTGTCCCTTTGTTCAGATTAAACGGGGACTTCTCGATCGTTCTATTTGGCATTGCCTTGTTGCTGGCCGGGATGTTCATTGCCAGACCGTATTGTCGTTTCATCTGTCCGTTCAGCGTCTTGTTGAATTGGATGTCACGGCTTTCGCGATGGCATGTGACGATCACTCCGGATGAGTGCGTCAAGTGTCGGCTGTGCGAGAAGTCCTGCCCGTTTGATGCGATAGTGGTCCCTGATACCGGTAAGACATCTGAGGCGCGTGGAACGGGAATTGGCCGTCTCAAGTTTCTTCTGCTTCTACTGCCGGTCCTTGTTGTGACATTTGGCTGGATGGTATCAATGCTTGATATTGGCATGGCGCGGATTCATCCGTCGGTGCAGTTTGCCGAAGCGCTGCAGAAGAATGATCAAGCTAAATTGAGACTGATGCGTCTCGAGATGGAAGCGTTCGAAAGCGGGGGAGCTAAGAAGGCTGAGTTATATGCGCAGGTGGGCGAGTTGCTGAAGAAATTCCGGACTGGCGGTTGGCTGCTTGGCGGGTTTGTCGGCGCGGTGTTAGGGTGCAGTCTTATTGGTGTCTCTATGCGCATGACCAGAGTGTTTTATGAGCCGGATAGGGGCGCATGTCTGAGTTGTGCCCGGTGTTTTGGTTCATGTCCGGTGGGGCGCAAACGAATTGGAATGTAGTGGCGGTGCTCGAGTCTCGCCATAGCCTTTTGGCGACGGCGGATGCGCCGCCCGGAGGACGGCAGAGCGCCTACGGGTAAGTAAGATGTGGAGATGTGAGGTTCAGGTGAATGCTGATAAAAAATATATAAGACTTTCTTGCCGCATTGCAGCTGCGCTGGCCGTAGTGGCGTGTGCGTTCTCGTTGGTGGTGGCGTTGCTTATGGTGCTGAGCCTGACTGCGGTCAGGGAGTCGTCGCCATTGAACATGACCGTCATCGATCAGTTGCGCGCATCGCTGAAGGAGAATCCTGCCGATGAAACCATCAAGACTAAGATCAGGGACCTGGATCTTATTTCGCGCAGAATGTATTTCTCAGGTGTGACTTCTTTGCGAACGGGTTCATTTGTTCTGCTGGGTGGCATAGTGGTTGCCCTGATTAGTCTGAAGTGCTTGGCGGTTCTGCGAAAGAAGAGACCTGATCCGCGTGAGTATTCTGTCGGACCCGGTGCGCTTGAGGCTGCTGTTACGGCAAGGTGGGTTATAGCCGGAATAACCGTTGCTCTCTTAACCTGTGCAGGAGTCGTTGGTGTCCTGGAGCGCCGGGGATCTGTCGGTGCGCCAGGTTCAGGAGCTCCTGTCGGCTTGAAGGAAGATATCGTCGCCGTTGTCGCGCCGGCTGGACCTGCATTGCCCCCGACTGAGTTCCTGACGAACTGGCCGGCTTTCCGGGGGCCGACAGGCTGTGGAACGGCGCCTTACACAAATCTGCCGGTAGCCTGGGATGTAAAGAGTGGCAAGGGTATTGTGTGGAAGGTTACGATTCCATTGCCTGGTATGAGTTCTCCAATTGTCTGGGGTAATAGAGTGTTTGTAACGGGCGCCACGGAAGTTAAGCGCGAACTGTATTGTTATGAGACCGCAAAAGGCGTTCTCCTCTGGAAGACTGATTTTGACGTGCAGGCGGGTGGTTCTACCAACATCCCCAAGATCTTTCAGGATACCGGATATGCTGCTCCTACAAGTTTGACTGACGGAAGACTTGTTTATTCAATCTTTGCCAATGGGGACGTTGCGGCAGTAGACCTCTGTGCGAATAAGATGTGGATCACTTCCCTGGGCCTGCCTGATAATAAATATGGCTATTCCTGTTCGCCACTGCTCCATGACGGGAAATTACTTGTCCAATTCGATCATGGGGCGGAAGGCGGAAAAACGTCACAATTGATTGCGCTGGATACAGTCACAGGGAAGAAGCTCTGGGGCATTCCCCGGCCTGTCACCGAATCCTGGCCTTCGCCACTGCTTATAGATACCGGTAAAGGACTTCAGTTGGTAACAATGGCAAATGAATTTATCATTTCTCATGATCCTGCAAACGGGCGAGAGATATGGCGGGTAAAATGCGGAGGATCGGATGTTGCTCCGTCTCCGATCTACGCAGGCGGATTGGTGATTGCCACTGTTACGTCCGAGTCGATTTATGCCATTCGGCCTGACGGGCAGGGTGATGTGACGGCGACGCATGTGGCCTGGAAATCCGAAGACGGTGTGAGTGATGTAGCTTCACCAGTCAGTAATGGGGATGTTGTATTTTTTGCTCACTCCGGCGGGACTGTAACATGCCTGGATGTGCAAACAGGAAAAATCGTCTGGGATAAAAGTCTGGAAGCCGAGTTTTATGCTTCACCTGTGATTGCAGGGGGCAATGTCTATCTGGTGGCGCGTAATGGCGATGTATTTATTTTCAAGGCCGGCCGCAAGTACGAGGATTCCGGCAAGGCCAGTCTTGGCGAGCCCAGCGACTGTTCCCCGGCTCTTGTCAGCGGAAGGATCTTTATGCGCGGTGCAACAAATCTGTTTTGTATAGGCAATTAATGATGGATGCTAAGGGAAAATCAGGTTCTGATGTTATAGATCTTCAGGTCGTTGATGCAGCGGTTGCTGAATTCGGCCGGGCGGCATCTGCGGTCATCCCCATCCTGCAGAAGATCCAGCAGCATTATCGGTATCTGCCTGAGGTGGCATTGCGCCGGATATGTGAGATGACGGAGATCACTCCCGCTTCGATAGAGGGGGTGTCCACTTTTTATTCACAATTCCGGCACAAGCCTGTGGGCCGCCACATAATCAGCGTCTGTCATGGCACCGCATGTCATGTTAAAGGTTCCGGGTTGATTCAGGACGCGCTGCAGAGACACCTGAAGATCAAGGATGATGGCGATACTGATCCTGACCGCATGTTTACCATCGAGAAGGTGGCATGTCTGGGCTGTTGCACTTTGGCGCCGGTAATTAAAATAGACGATGTCACGTACGGGCATCTCACACCTGAGACAGTGCCTCGTGCTATCCGTGATTTCCTGGAGTTGGAAAAACGGCAAGTCGTGCCTCGTACATCAGGCGCGGTTGCGAGAAGAGATGCCGGGCTGACAGAAATCAGGATTGGCGTCGGTTCCTGTTGTGTCGCCGGCGGCAGTCAGAATGTGCGGCAGGCTTTGGAAGATGAAGTCCTGCAGCTGGGAGCGGCTGCCGTGATCAAGCCTGTTGGATGTGTGGGCATGTGCCACCAGACTCCGCTTGTGCAGATCGTTACAAAGGGCGGCGAACCTGTAACCTACGCAAAGGTGCAGGCTGATGATGCAGCGAAGATAGTGAGGCGGCATTTCAAGCCTGATGGCATTGTACGCCGGATCAGGACGAGCGTGAACATAGCAATAGAACATTTATTGACGGACGAAACATGGGAGCCGGTCAACCGCTATGCGCTGGATGTCAGGGATGCGCCGGTCTGTTCGTTTCTTGGAAGACAGAAGCGTATTGCCAGTGAATCGTGCGGCAGTATGGATCCACTTGATGTGGATGAGTATATTGCCAACGATGGCTTCAAGGCGTTGAACAGGTGCTTGACTGAATTGAAGCCTGAAGAAGTGGTGGATAGTATTACCAGGTCAGGGTTGCGGGGCCGGGGAGGGGCCGGATTCCCTACAGGCAGGAAATGGTCGCTTGTACGGCAGGCGGGGGGGACACAGAAATACATTGTCTGCAACGGTGACGAGGGTGATCCAGGCGCTTTCATGGACCGCATGCTGTTGGAGTCTTTCCCTTACAGGGTACTTGAGGGCATGATCATTGCCGCACATGCCATCGGCTGTAACGAAGGCTTTTTGTATATCCGTGCTGAGTATCCTCTTGCGCTCCAGCGCATCCGGAAGGCCATATCAATTATGGAAGAGCGCGGCTACATGGGTCACAATATCTGCGGGAGCGGATTCAGTCTAAAGTTCAAGATCGTGGAGGGCGCCGGTGCGTTTGTTGCCGGAGAGGAGACGGCATTGCTGGCCGCCATTGAAGGCCGACGCAGTATGCCGCAGTTCCGGCCCCCTTATCCGGCAGAAAGCGGGTTGTGGGGCAAGCCGACTAATATTAATAACGTCGAAACCTATGCCATGGTTCCATGGATCATCAGAAACGGCGCCGAAGCGCTGTCAGTCATGGGTACCGCTACAAGCAAAGGGACCAAGGTTTTTTCCCTGGCGGGAAAAGTATTGCGCGGCGGACTGATCGAAGTCCCGATGGGTATAACCGTCAGGGAGATAGTGCAGGAGATAGGCGGCGGGACCACTGACGGAAAAGCATTCAAGGCTGTTCAGGTCGGCGGGCCGTCTGGTGGCTGTATCCCGGCGAAACTGGCCGACACACAGGTCGACTACGAGACGCTTGAGGCGGCTGGTTGTATAATGGGTTCCGGTGGGATGGTGGTTCTGGACGAGACCGACTGCATGGTTGATATTGCGCGCTATTTCATGACCTTCACCCAGAGGGAGTCATGCGGTAAGTGCACTCATTGCCGCATCGGTACAAAACGGATGCTGGAAATACTCGATAGGCTGTGTGATGGTAAAGGCGAGAAAGGTGACATCGAGCGGCTTGAACATCTCGGACATGCCATCAAATCCGGCAGTCTGTGCGGACTTGGCAAAACGGCTCCAAATCCTGTGCTTTCAACAATCAAGCATTTCAGGGAAGAGTATGAGGCGCATCTTGAGGGGCGCTGTCCGGCCGGGAAATGCAGGTCTCTTATAACTTATTATATCAACGATGATTGTATAGGATGTACGCGTTGTGCTCAGGCATGTCCGGCTGATGCCATTGAATTGACGCCGTATCAGAAGCACAGGATTCAGCGTGACAAATGTACGAAGTGCGATACCTGCAGACAGGTTTGTCCCTCTGGCGCGGTCAAGGTAAGGAATCAAAGAGTTTAATAGTTCTCATGTGGGGGCGGTGATGCTTGGAGCGGATGTGTGGTGGTTAAGCATGGTGTTCTGGAAATGTAGGGGCGGTGCTCGTGTCTCGCCATAGCCTTGGCGACGGCGGATGCGCCGCCCGCAGCGAAAGAAAGACGGGCGTCGATAAACAACGCCCCTACGGGGAGAAGGATGAGCGGGATTCTTGAATGAGGGAATTCTATTTATGAAGCTAACGATTAACGGCAAAGAAGTGACAGTCGCGAACGGGGCAACGATTCTTGATGCTGCAAAAAGCATAGGGGTCGAGATTCCGACGATGTGTCATCTGGATGGATACCCGCACTTTACGTCATGCATGATCTGTGTGGTTAAAGAGCAGAAATCGGGACGACTTCTTCCTTCATGCAGTGCTCCGGCGTCCGAAGGCATGATCATAGCGACAAATACAGAAGAGGTGCGACACGAGAGGAAGAATGCGCTGAACTTTCTGTTGAGTGAGCACGTAGGTGATTGTGAAGCGCCATGTCAGCTGACCTGCCCTGCGCATATGAATATTCCTCTGATGATCAGGCAGATTGCCGGCGGGAGAATGATCGAAGCTGTTGCAACTGTTAAGGAGCACATAGCGTTGCCAGCAGTCCTGGGCCGGATATGTCCGGCGCCATGTGAGAGAGCCTGCCGCCGTTCCAGCTACGATTCTCCGGTTGCCATATGCCTCCTGAAACGTTTTGCAGCAGATACGGATAATTCTGCGAGTGCTCATTATTTGCCGGTGTGCAAGCTCGCATCCGGAAAGAAAGTTGCAATTGTGGGTTCTGGTCCTGCCGGACTTTCAGCGGCATACTATCTGGCGCTTGCCGGTCACGCTTGCACCGTTTTTGACGATAGGGATGAGCCCGGCGGACAGCTCCGGTACGGAGTACCGGAGAATATCCTGCCACGGACAGTGCTTGATCGAGAAATAGTAAACATCAAGCAGCTGAATGTAATCTTCAGGATGAAAGTTCGCGTTGGTCGCGATATGAGCATTGGTCAGCTGAAGAAAGATTATGATGCAGTAGTGTTGGCGTCTGGCAAAATTAATCTATCTGAGGTTGGGTCTTGGGGGGTCGAATCGAACGCACAGGGTATAAAGATCGATGCGCATTCTCTCAGATCGTCCGACCTGAAGATGTTTGCCGGCGGCGAGCTGATCCAGCCGGGGCGCCTTGCCGTAAGGGCCGCTGGCCATGGTAAAACCATTGCGTTTGCAGTTGATCAGTATTTGAGTGGGTCGGAAGTCACAGGGCCCCGCAAGCGATTCGACTCTCGCATTGGAAAACTGCTGGATCCTGAGATATTTGAATTTATGAAAGAGGCCGACCGGGTGGGAAGTGTTAAGCCTGCGGGTGGAGCAAGTGCCGGATTCTCAACCGAAGAGGCTATAAGGGAATGTCGCAGATGCATGCACTGCGATTGTCGGAAGGCGGATGACTGCAAGTTAAGGGATCTCTCGGATGAATACGAGGCGAATCAAAAGCATTTCAATGTGACAGGCCGTAAGTATTATCAAAGGAATGCCACACATGCCGGCGTGATATTTGAATCAGGCAAGTGTATAAAATGCGGTATATGTGTCAGAATAACCGAGCGGGCTCATGATGAGAAACTCGGTGTGACATTTATCGGTCGCGGATTTGAGACGGTTGTGGGCGTTCCGTTCGGTTCGTCGCTTGCGGCCGGATTGCAGAACACTGCCAGCGAGTGCGTCAAGTGCTGTCCGACCGGTGCGCTTTCATTTAAGTGAATGGGAGAAGACGGGCGTCGGCGAGCAACGCCCCTACGGGGAGAAAGACGTTGATGAATTGCCAGGGCTGTGTCAGTCGCCGCCCGTCTGTAAGCATATTATGAAAATAGTTCAGATAATACCTGGTGTGGGTGGAGCGTATTACTGTCAGAACTGCATGCGTGACAGGGAGCTGGTAATGGAGCTTCGGGCCAGAGGGCATGATGTTGTCATGGCGCCGATGTATCTGCCTGTGTTTTCTGAGGGTGAGGACATCGCGAGTGATGTGCCTGTTTTCTTTGGCGCAGTCGGTGTCTATCTGAGCCAGTATTTGCCGTCATTATCCAATGCACCGCAGTGGCTGAAGCGCCTTGTTGATTCCCGCAGCCTGCTCAGCTGGATTGCCAAAAAGGCAGGCACAACCAGCTCTAGCGGACTTGAAGGAATGACATTGTCTGTTTTGAAAGGTGAGAACGGCGGGCAGAAAGAAGAGCTGGACCGGCTTGTATCGTGGCTTGTCGAGGAGGGCAAGCCGGATGTGGTGCATCTCTCCAATGCTCTTTTGCTGGGCTTGGCTGGTAGAATAAAGAAGGAACTTGGCGTTCCGGTTGTCTGTACTCTGCAGGATGAGGATTCCTGGATCGACTCCATGGAGCCGGCTACTGCTGCGGAAGCCTGGAAGATTATTGCAGAGAAATCTTCTGATATTGCTATGTTTACACCCGTAAGCTGTTATTACAGCCGATTGGTTCAGTCGCGACTTGGCTTTGGTCCTGAAAGATTTCAAATTGTGCCTGTCGGCATCAATACTGAAGGCTATGGTGACGCCGTCATGTCGACTGATCGTACAACCATTGGTTATCTTTCAAAAATGACGCAGTCGTTGGGATTGGAAGTGTTGGTGGATGCTGTCAGAATTCTTAAGGACAACGGCCGACTGAAGAATATCAAGCTGAGGGTTATGGGTGGGCAGACGCCGGACGA
Organism: Victivallis vadensis; assembly: GCA_945883775.1. GTDB lineage: Bacteria > Verrucomicrobiota > Kiritimatiellia > UBA8416 > CAMCYG01 > CAMCYG01. The sequence continues at coordinate 5,296 of CAMCYG010000042.1, read as the reverse complement.
CAATCCATTTCTGCGCAAGTTGAAGCAGAAACTGCAATCACAGGGCATGCTGGAAAACGTAGAGTTTCTTGTGGCATTTGACAGGGCAAGCCGCATTGAATTTCTTCGATCTCTTTCCGTAATGTCGGTCCCGATGCTTCAGCCGGAGGCGTTTGGGATGTTTATGTTGGAGGCCATGGCGTGTGGCGTGCCGGTAGTTCAGCCGCGGATCGGTGCGTTCCCTGAAATTATAGAGATGACCGGCGGTGGTATCTGTTATGAGCCCAACGATGCTGCCGCGCTCGCTAAGGCCATGGAAGGCCTGCTTCTGGACATCGAGCGTGCCCGTAAGATGGGGAAGGCGGGGCAGTCTATTGTGCTGAATAAATTCAGCATCAAGAAGATAGCTGATGCTATGGAGGAGGTGTATCGCAAATGTTTGACCAGATAATTAATATTGCAGTTCGGGAGGTGCCGGCAAGATGTAGGGGCGGTGCTAGTCGCCGCCCGCAGACGCCTGAACACGGTGTGGCAAGACGGGCGTCGGCGAGCAACGCCCCTACATGGGGAATGCAGGTATCAACTGCCGATGCCATGACAAGGAGCTGTCTTGCCTTTTTGATCTATGTCATGCTTTCTGCAGGTGCGGTGGCGGCAAATACGGAAACTGACTGGCCAATTTATCATGGTGATGCAGGGCTGAGAGGAATAGCTTCGTGTAAACTGCCTGATAAGTTCTCGGTGCTATGGCGTTACAAGGTCGGGTCAGCTGTGTCCCTTGCTCCAGTGTCTGATGGCAAGAATATATTTTTTGTTGCGGAAAATGGCGAGGCCAGTGCAATTACCTTGAGTGGAGAGAAGGTCTGGCTGTCGACAATAACACAGGAGCAGGCAGCGACAAATGTTTATCAACACAAAGAGAGGTATCAGTCACCGCCTGCGGTTGTGCGAAACATGGTTCTAATAGGTTCCGATATCGGTCGGTTGCATGCTTTGAAGGCAGATTCCGGTGAGACAAAATGGAAGTATCAGGTTGGTGAGAGCATAACAGCTACGGTAAATTGGATCGAGCCGGGCGGTTCTGATGCGGTCAAGGTTGTCGTTATCTCGCAGGCTGACAGTGTTCTGCATTGTGTAGATCTTGATAGTGGTAGATCAATATGGACGACTCAGCCTCTGGGTCGGAGTGATGGTTCGCCGGGCATAGGGAAGGGTTTTGTCTCGTTCGGGAATTGCGAGTCTGCTTTGTATGTCTATTCTTCGTCTAATGGACATCTGGCCGGATGTATAAAGCTTAACGAGAGTGACGGTCAGGTGGTAGGTGGAGTGTCGGTCGCCGGCGATTTATTATTTGCCGGTACGCGGGGCGGGTTGGCAGTTTGCGCAGACGTCAGGAAGGCTGCGATTGTCTGGACTAACCAGCTAAGCAGCAGTGAGAGCTTTGCTACACCTGCTGTTGCTGACGAAAAGGTGGTAACCTGTTCAAATGATGGAAGCGTCTATTGCCTGAATCGTATCGACGGCAAGCTGATGTGGAATGTCAAGGTCAGCGGCGAGCCCCGGTCTCCGATTATTGCCGGCGATAAGGTGGTTATTGCTTCGGGTGGGACGCTTTATATTCTTAAACTGCAAGATGGCACCATATTGTGGTCTGACAAATCATGCGATACGCTCTCTCCGCCGGCAGTATTGGATGGCAGGATAGTTGTTGGCACGGATGACGGATTTGTCGTTATGTACGGGGCCGTGAAGTAGGGGGGGCAGGGGCTAAGGTGACTTGCATCTATGTTTCAGATTCTGAACAGGACATCCACGACGTTCCGGATATATTTCTCGTCGCTTAGTCCGTCAGTCACCTCTTGCGGGAATTTCGCTTTTTTCTCGAAATGATTGCGTATCTTTGCGAACAGCTTCAGTCTTTCTTCCGGATCAAGGTCTTCGCGACGCATGATGGACTGAAGAGCAACTCCTGCTTCTCGCGGAGTACTGTTTCGCTTAAGCTGGGCGCAGAATTGTTGGTGCTGTCTGAATGAGTTATATTTGTCAGGTAGTACTTGGTCTAAGTCTGGTTCTGTTATTTTGGGATGCCGGATGACTATCGTATTGCCGGCAATATCACCCAGGCGCTGGCGTTTCGGGGTCAACAGCGCAGACAGTCCTCCGACCATATAGAAGACCGGTGCCATGTCTATTATGCGCAGTATGTTTCTAACTGCTACCTGGCTGAACTGAAGCTTAAGGCCCTGTGTATCCATTACCTGCAGCTTCAGTAAGCGTTTGCCTACCGTCTGACCCTTCCAAAACCATTCGAAGACGATGGGGTAAGAGAACTGAACAACGAAAGTGGCTATGACATAGAGTGCGTTTGCCAGGTCCAGACTTATGATTCCTATCAGCAATACGATGGTCTGCATCACTGACAATATGAACTGCACGCAAATTATATCAATGAAGACCGCGAGAAACCGGGACATCGGGCTGGCAAGCAGAAGCGGGAATGCCACTCCTTCCGGTGTCCTTATCAGCATGCATTGTTGAAGATTTCTCATTCTTTTTTCCTTCCGGAAAAAACAAGAAACAATATCACAAGCACCAGTTGAATACTTCCGAATATAATCTTGAATGTGTAAGGCAGGATCGGCTCATGGTATTGCGAGAAGAACGCTTCAATGATTCCGGCCCACACAAGAAAGACTGCGGTGCCGAGCAGGATGGTCACCAACTCAGGGGCAATAAGCCTGAATCGGTTACGCATGCTTATGGATCGTCTCCAGCCTATCATGGCATTTGCTATCATAAGGCCGGCTTGACCCGCCAGCAATATGGCCGGTATCTCTACTGAGCCGTGTGGCAGGAGCCATCCTGTCACGAACGCGGCCTGTCCCGCCAAGATATAATCAATGACAATCCCGCCAACCATTATGCCGGTATAAAACAGCATGATTATTGTTCCTATCCCCCATGTGAGTCCCATTGCGGCTGTGGTTATGGAGACCTGCGTATTATGAGTCATATAGAACGCAGCGCCTTGCCCCTTCATGCCTGCCAGTCTATCATTTGTGACATTTTCTTCCTGCTTAACTCTGTCGCCAGGGCTCTGCATGATATGATCCTCGCCTGGAAGCAGGTATTGCTTGGCTGAAGGATCAAGAGATATGGCAAGGCCGCCCAGCAGGGCGCCCGCCATAGTGATGGCGACTGACAGATAGAAAGCCTTTGCGTTTTTACGGAAGACACGTGGGAATGTATTCAGGAACCAGTGGATCGGGTGAAAGCTGTGGGGGTTGTCACGGGTCTCATGAATTATGCCGTAAGCTTTTGCGATTAAAGTCTCTATATAGCGGCGGGTATCCTGCTCCGTGGCGAACGTGCTTATTCTTGCGAGATCAGAAGACACCCGTTCATATAGATAATGGAAGCGGCGAATTTCAGCCATATCCAGTCTCAGGGCAGGATTGCCATCGAGCCGGGTGAGTATATCCTCAAGCTCCTCGAAGTATGCCCGCTCAGTCTCTAAAAACTTTCTCAAGTCCATTATCATTTTTTTATTTCCATGAAACGGCTCACCCGGAGGGTTCGCCCTACCTTCGCAAATAGAAGGGCGACGCACGGATCTCGCCGAGCCGCTATTTAAATCAACTGTCTTGCCTTTACCTGCATATATTTCTCTATCAGTTCGATGCTTAATTTGCCGGGCTCGCAGAGCGTCAACAATATGCCCTTGCGTCTCAGCGACTTCTCTATCTCGCGCAGATTAGACCAGATCATATGGGAAGATATATGTCTGTATATCTGGTTACTGTCTCCTGCCAGTTTTGTGCTGAATAACGGCCGGATATCGGCCGGCTTATTCATGAATACCATCACGAGATGTTTACGGCACAGGAGGTTCATGCTTTCAAGGAAGGACTCGCTCAAGACCGGATCGCCCAGGCTCGTGAGGAAGATCAAGAGCGATCTCTTTCTTAACCTGTTCCGAATGAAGGCAAAGGCTTCCTGGTAATCGGGCGATCCGTCTTCCGGAACTACGGTGTATATGGCTTCTCTGCAGGTGTTGAAATGCGCCTTACCGCCGCCGGCCCGGATATATTTGTCCATCTTGCTGCCGAAGGTCATCAGGCCGAACAGATCGCTCTGCTTCTCTGCCGCCAGGCCGAGCAGAAGAGCGGATGAGATATACTCCTCGAGTACTGCCCTGCCATCTTCCTTTTTGGAGCTTAGTCTTGATGTGTCCATTGCAACGTAGACTTCTTGCGTCCGCTCGACCTGGTAAAGTTTTGTTATCGGCTTGCCCCGCCGTGCGGTTGCCTTCCAGTGTATATCTTCATAGCTGTCGCCTGGAACATACTCACGGAGCTTTTCGAACTCTCGACCTTGTCCGACAATCCTGTACGCATGCATTCCGTAGTTGCCTCGGGATAAGAATGTAGCGGCCATCTTCTTGCGCTCGCTTGCAACATCGGGATAGACCCTTGCCTCGGTATTACATGGCGAGGAGGATCTTGCCTGCCAGAAACCGAGCCCGGACGAGATCTCGAAGAAGCATCTGTTCAGTATGTATTTTCCGCGGGTAGCCGGAGTGACAGGATAAGTTCCGACTGATGCCCTTGCGTCGCCAGGAAGAATGATTTCCATGACCTCCTGCCTTGGTGATATCTCTTTGGGTAGCCATATTCCTACTGACACCTGAACCTCTTCAGCATCATCATTCCTGAATTCAAGGCTGATTTCTGACTCTCGGCCGCAAGACAGTCTGACTATCGCCGGCAAACTGACCCCTATCTTGCGCACTTTTGATGCTGCCGACAAGGCGTCAACCATGGCGGTCATGAACAGGAAGCCGGCGCCCAGTGCTGAGAGGAATGCCACCTGTTCAATAAGCGCGGCAAGCGCCCAGAACGGAAGTAGTACCGCCGTCCACATGATCAGCCTGTTTGTCGGAATTAACATTGCTGGTTTACCTCGGTACTGCCACTTTCTGCAGTATCTGGGTTATGACTTCGCTTACATTAAGGCCCTCGATCTCAAACTCGGGCTTGAGTATTATCCGGTGCGACAGGATGGAATGGACCACATCTCTTATGTCATCAGGTGTAACAAAATCCCTGCCTCGAAGAGCGGCATATGTTCTGGATGATGCTATAAGCGCTTGCGTCGCCCGCGGTCCAGCTCCGACCATGATGCCTGAATGTTTTCTTGTCTCGCGGATGATGTCGACGATATAGGTGGTGGTCTCTTTGTTTACAGTGACTTCCTGCAATGAAGTCTTGAGGGCCGGCATTTCATTTATGTTCATAACGCCTTTGACGTCACCGCG
>CAMCYG010000041.1 GCA_945883775.1 Victivallis vadensis | reverse complement strand
GCATGCACGCAAAGCATCATTAATTCCTGTTCATTGGAAATTGATCTGATTTTTTTTCCGCCCAGATCCTGCCATTCAGCATCAGCCCATATTGCCTGCTCATTCAACCCGCTGATATCCTGAAACGAATGATGGATGCCGCAGTTAATATCCACCTGATATGAGCCATCTGAACTGACCAGAGCCACCCCCCACCCGCCTCTAATCTGATGTTCTACTTCCCGTGGCGATAGATGTTCCTTCTCTTTATAACCTTGTGATATGAGCAGGGCATAAGCACGGCTCAAGTCATTGCGCTCTATAATGAGATCAAGATCTTCGAATTGGCGACCCGCTATATCACCGTAAGCCTTTTGCGCCAGAACAGGCCCTTTGAAAGGGACCACTGCGATTCCTTTACTCTCCAGAAATTCGACGACCTCAAAAAGTCTTTGCAAGAGAAAGACATTCCGCCCGGCTATTGCTGACAACCTGACACGCTGGATCTGCAGAACATCATCCGGAATCATCCGTTCATAAAGGCGCAAGGCCTTATTAAAGACAGAGGGCAGCACACCCGAAGTTAACGCCAAATCAAAGATTGCTTTCCATTCGAACCCGGAAAGCCTAGCAAAGTCGCCACCTGCGTCTGCAATGACATCGTCTGGAGCGGATAGAAAAGCCAGACGCATGAACAAGTCTTCTTTATCGTCTTTATTGGCATCAAGGTGACCAAATGATTCACTCATTGTCGTTTTTTAAGATAACCAAGTCTTTTATGTGCAATTCTAATAGCATAACCTTTGAGGCTTCGCATGCCGCCCTGCGAGTTCCCGCAAAACACGAGATTATCGGATGAAATCTGGCAAACGACTTTACATAAAAAGGATCTACACTCATAATTCTACATTATCATAAGTATTTATAGGTTATAAGGAAACACTTTTATTAAGTCTTTTCGGCAAGTAAAATATTATGCATTACAGGTTGACTTTAATCGGGCTATAGTTTATTTTACTATCCGCATTTAAAAGTTGGAAATTGTCAAGAGTGGGTTTCCCCCACTCTTTTGTTTGTAAGGTGTTTGCGAAAAAGCGTTTACAAGAGGAGGTGGCTCTATGAATAACGAACTTCAGGCCATATTATCCTACATGGAAAAAGAACGCGGCATTGACCGCGAGAAGATGTTGCAGGCGATCGAATTTGCCGTAGATTCTGCGTCACGAAAGAGCATGGGCCCAGTAAGGAATCTTCGTATCGACATGGACCGCAAGACGTTAGACCTAAGGGCTTTCGCAACGGCTACGGTTATTGACAGCGATAAGGCAGGCAAAGATGAAATCAGCCTCTTTCAAGCCAAGAAAATCAAGAGCGATGTTAAAATTGGCGACGACATAGAGATCGAGGTTACCCCAAAGAACTTCGGCAGAGTGGCCGCTCAGGCAGCCAAGCAGGCTATTATACAGAAAATCAAGCAAGCCGAGAAAGACATGGTCTATGAGGAGTTCAAGGATAGAATCGGTGAAATAGTCAGCGGGACTATACGCCAGTTTAATAAAAGCGACATCATTCTTGATCTTGGCAGGGGCGAAGGAATTATAACATCTAAGGAAAGAGTCCCGACAGAGGAGTACCAGGTTGGCGACAGGATCCGGGCCATGATACTCAGTCTTCAGGGCGGACCGGCTTCATCCAGTGTGCTCTTGTCCAGAACTCATCCTGATTTCATCCGCAATCTCTTCAAAATCGAGGTATCTGAGATAGCCGAAGGTATTGTCGAAATAAAGGCCATCGCCAGAGAGCCCGGCTTCAGAACAAAGATAGCGGTTATATCGCATGACGAAAAGGTAGATCCAGTGGGCGCCTGCGTCGGTATGCGAGGAATGAGAGTCAAGAACATCGTCAGAGAGCTTTCAGGAGAGAAAATCGACATCGTCAGATGGAGTGATGATATCAAGACCTATGTCGCAAACGCCCTGTCGCCAGCAAAACTGCTAAAAGTCTATTTTGACGAGAACATACCCAGCATGGTGCATGTAGTGACCGACGCAGAACAGCTGTCGCTGGCCATTGGCAAGCGAGGCCAGAATGTAAGGCTTACGGCCAAACTTCTCGGCTGGAAAATCGACATCCAGAAGGACGGGCAAGATGTAAGCTTTTCAGAAAAAGTTGCCAAGGCTGTACAGAATCTGGCCAGCGTGCCTGGCATCGGCGCTGAATATGCAGAAAAGCTGGTTAATGCGGGCTTCTTGACAGTTGAAGGGATATTGGCATCTGACATCAAGGATATAGCAGAGACGTCCGGGCTCGATGAAAGCACTGTGACCGCCATTTTCGACGCGGCGGCTGCCGTACAGCCGGAAATCAAGGAATAATTGTGAGGATATAAATAGATGAGAGTAAGAGACATAGTAACTGAATTGGGAGCGTCAAGCAGCAAGGAAGTGCTTGACCGGCTTCATAAGCTCGGCATTGAAGCCAAATCTCATATGAGCACTCTCGATCCTGAAGCCGTCGAGCTAATCAAGAAGGCATACACCCAAGACGCAAAAGCTAAAGCAGAGACCAAGACCATACAGGAAACAGTAAAGGCTGAGCCCAAAACAGAGAAAAAACCTGCCCCAGCAACACACAAAGAAAAGACTGCTGAAGCAAAGCCCACTCATCACCCAAAAGCAACAGAGAAGAAAAAGCCAGAAACCACGGTAGAAAAACCGAAGCACGTCGCCGAGAAATCCCATCCGACACCTGCGCCCGAACATAAGATCACTCCCCCAGTACCACCCCCCGCAGTAAAACCGGCCACCATTGCGCCTGTTGTCCAGACGACGATAGCAGTAAAAGAAACGTCGAAAATCATCAAGATTAAGACTCCTATTATCGTCAAGGAATTCGCCGAACTGCTTGGGATGAGACCGAATAAGCTTATCGCAGAACTCATGAGTCTTAATGTTCTCGCATCTATCAACGAGAAGTTAGATGCTGGAGCGGCCAAAAAAATAGCCGAAAAACACGGATTCCAGCTCGAACACGAGAAAAAAACCAGTGATTACAGCTATGCCCAGAAAACCAGCGCACCGTCCGACCTTGAAATCGAGAGACCTGAGGACTACGTTAGCAGGCCACCTGTAGTCGTATTCATGGGTCATGTCGATCACGGCAAGACTTCGCTGATGGACAGAATTCGCAACACGACCGTTGCAAAGGGCGAGCATGGAGGAATAACTCAGCATATTGGTGCTTACACCGTGAACGTCAACGGCAAAAGCATAACCTTCCTTGACACCCCAGGCCATGAGGCATTCACCGCCATGCGCGCGCGTGGCGCAAACATGACTGACATTGCCGTTATAATCATTGCAGGCGACGATGGAATTATGCCTCAGACCAAGGAAGCCATAATGCATGCCAAGGCCGCCAAGGTTGCTGTCATGGTCGCAATAAATAAATGCGACCTCCCTGCCGCCAACCCAACAAGGGTCAAGCAACAGTTACAGGGCGTTGATCTGGCTCCCGAAGAGTGGGGCGGAACGACAATATGCGCTGAGGTTAGCGCAGTAACGGCAAAAGGAATTCCGCAGCTGCTGGAGATGATAATTCTTCAGGCTGAGATGCTTGAACTCAAGGCAAATCCCAAACTCAGGGCTAAGGGGTATGTTATCGAGGCTCAGATGAAAGCCGGCATGGGTCCGACAGCAACCATACTCGTGACGAACGGCACGCTGAAAGTCGGCGACACTCTGCTTTGCGGCCAGTATTGGGGGCGCGTGCGGGCACTTGTTAACGACCACGGTATAAAAGTCAAATCTGCAACACCATCAACTCCTATAATTTGTCTTGGACTTTCCGGTGTTCCAGAGGCTGGCGCAGAATTCAAAGTATGCCAGAATGACAAAATTGCGAGAGACTTGGCCGAACAGGAAGCGCATAAGACAAAAGAGAGACAGCTGATTATACCCAAACGCGCATCACTGGAAGACCTTTACCAGCATATCACTGACAATGCAAAGAAACTGGAGCTTAAACTGATTCTTAAGACGGACACACAGGGATCTGTGGAAGCGCTGACGCACTCTCTCAGCCAGATCAAAAGCGATAAAGTTTCTCTAAATATACTCTTCGGAGGCACAGGCAACGTCACGCCGAATGATGTTATGCTGGCAAAAGCATCTGACGGTATCATAATGGGTTTCCATGTATCAAAGGAACCTGGCGTCGACTCAATTGCAAGGCATGAAGGAATAGAAATACGTATTCACCATATCATATACGAAATGATTGATGAGGTACGAAACGCCATGACAGGCCTTCTAAAGCCTATTGTCAAAGAAAAAATCATTGGCCATGCCAAAGTATTGCAGGTATTCGCGGTCGGCAAAACCGCCAAGATCGCAGGATGTATGATTACGGACGGCTCAGTCAAGGCCAAGTCCAAGGTGAGAGTCAAGAGAGCAGGAGAGGTTCTCCACGAAGGAGCCCTCGACTCGCTCAAGCATTTCCAGAACCATGCTTCCGAAGTCAAGGAATCACAGGAATGCGGCATCAGATTGGCTAACTACAGAGATTTTCTGGAAAACGATATTTTTGAGTTCTACGAGCTCGAAGAGATAAAGCAGGATCTGTAATCTTTTTCAACTGTCCGCAGGCATGGAGCACACATGAGCGTAAGCCGCCTTACCAGAGTCGACGCGTTACTTAAACGTGCTATCGCAGAAGCACTCTTCCATATCATGAATGATGGTGATTTCGACCTGTCCGCAGTGACCGTCACAAAAGTCAGCTCCAGCCCTAACCTAAGACATGCCACGGTATTTGTATCAATCAGAGGTAACGACAAGGAACGTGAGACCATGCTCCGTCAACTCAAAGCACATAGGATCCAAATCCAGTCAGTACTAAACAAGGACCTTGTGTTGAAATATACGCCAGTTCTCAGGTTCGTCTCTGACGATTCAACAGAAAAAGGCGACAAGATATTAAACATTCTGATAAACATGGAGCATCAAGATTCACCGCCTTCGCATGGTGAGCCTCAATGATCAGGTCTACACAAAGATTCAGATCCCCTGCCCCGCCATCGAACACAGGCTCACTGGACGGAGTAATCCTGGTAGATAAACCAGCAGGTCCCACTTCGCATGATATAGTCGACAAAATACGTCATCATTTCAGACTCGACAAAGTAGGCCATGGAGGAACTCTTGATCCTGCCGCAACAGGGCTGCTTGCGATACTCATAGGCAAAGGAACAAAACTCTCAAACACATTCCTTGGGTCGGACAAGGTCTATGAAGGCGTCATGAAACTCGGCGAGGCCACTAACACTTTCGATGCCGAAGGTACAATTACGGCTACAGGTGACGCATCAACTGTAACAGAAGATGCTCTCAGGCAGGCAATAAGGAAATTCACCGGAGATATCATGCAATTGCCACCAATGGTATCAGCTGTCAAGATCAACGGAGTACCACTATATAAGAGCGCAAGAAAGGGCATAGAGATCGAACGTAAACCAAGACTCGTGCATGTTTACGAATTCGCACTGCTTCGGTTCGAGAACCCTAATGCCGACATTATGATCAGATGCACCAAGGGCACTTATATTAGATCCCTCTGCAATGATGTAGGAGAGACGCTTGGCTGTTTCGCCCACTTGGCTTCACTAAAGAGAACCTGTTCAGGATCTTTTTTCCTGAAGGACGCTATAAAATTCGACGATCTGATGAACATGCATGTTGAGGATTTACACAACGTGGTGATACCGCTAAAGCGATTCAGTCCATCTGCAACAATGACACAACAATGAAGGTTTTTCGCGATATTCGCAAATTGCGAAACGTTAAGAAGCCTGTATTTCTAGCAGCAGGTTTTTTTGACGGCATGCACCTTGGACACAGAAGATTAATTGATTCCGCACTACAGGCCGCTACACGCTCTCAAGGAGAAGCATGGCTGTTGACTTTTGAAGATCACCCTAAAAAGTCCATCAAGCCTGCTGATGCCCCTAAATTATTGACTTCGACTCGGCACAGGTTAATGCTAATGAATAGCTGTGGACTGGATGGATGCCTGCTGATTGAGTTCGACCGCAGGTTCGCCGATATGAGTGCTGAACATTTTGTTCACACGCTTAAGATCAACTGCCCTACTCTTGCCGGGATATTCATCGGGGAAAACTGGAGGTTTGGTCGCCAAGGCAAAGGCGACATTGCACTGTTGAAATCACTAGGCGACAAATTGGGTTTCGATGTCTGCCCGGTAAAACCTGCGCTGTACGCCCAGAAACCTATATCCAGCACGAGAATAAGGGAATCAGTTAAGGACGCTCGCCTAAGTGACGCCAGGAAAATGCTCGGCAGACCGTTCAGCGTACTCGGAACGGTGATTAGAGGAAGACAGGTCGGGAAAATGCTGGGCTATCCCACCGCCAACTTGAGCACCTGTAACGAGATAATGCCACCTATAGGCGTATACGCGGTGATGGTCCGCATAGGCAATAGAATCTTCCAGGGCGTCATGAATCACGGCTTTCGCCCTACATTTCCTGATGCAGCAAGCCGCACGCCCATATCCGAAATACACATATTATCGAAGCACACTCCCCGTCTCTACAACAGAGAGCTGGAAGTCTTCATAGTTAAAAAAATCCGTAATGAGCACAAATTCACATCAATTACAGAATTATCATCCAGGATTGCCAAAGATATTTTAGCGGTAAAGAAATATATACCAAAGAGCGCTTGTCATTTAATTCATTTTCCTTGCAAGAAGGCCAAATGAATCTGAGAACTAAAGAGGCATTCAAAAGGCTTTTAGCCGGACACCCTTCCCTGTTTAATATTATCCGGAAATCTTACCGAACACTCTTTCCTGTCTATTTCCCTCCTTATAATGCAGATGTAGTCTCAGCACTTAAGGCCATTTTCGACGGCAGACAAAATGTATTCTTTATTCAGGTCGGATCAAACGACGGAACGACCATGGATCCTTTTTACGACCTAGTCACCTCGAACAAGTCATGGCGTGGCATATTAATCGAACCGGTGCCCTATCTATTTGACCGACTGTGCGCCAACTACAACAATGATACGCGTTTCATATTTGTCAACAAGGCGATATCCGACTCAGCAAAACAGCTGCCCTTTTACTATATTTCCGCAGATGCAGAAAAATCACTAAAAGGAATAATTCCTTCTTACTATGAACAACTGGGCTCGTTTGACCGAAACCACCTGGTCAAATACACAGGTACATATATCGAACCATTCATCATGACGGTGCAGGTTGCTTGCACTACGCTAGATGCGGCGCTAGAGGAACACTCTATCAGTCAAATCGACCTAATCGATATAGACACAGAAGGCCATGACTTCAAGGTGCTCTCACAGCTCAATCTTGATAAATATCATCCTCTGGCCATTGTCTATGAACATAAGTTGCTGTCAGATAAGGAGCAAGCCATGGCCGTAGAACGGCTTTCTATGCACGGCTATGTATCCAGAATCTATGGCGACGACACCATAGCCGTAGACAAATCGACACAATCATGCCTTTTATAAATATCATATTTAACAAAGTTTATCTTTACATGCTAACGATGAGCCACTATATTTCTCACACAAAAGAAAGGTATACATAAACAACAAAGGGATCAGTAATCAAGTATGAGCCATATTGACAAAGCAGCTATAAGTAAGAAGTTCCAGAGACACGAAAACGATTCGGGGTCATCTGAGGTTCAGGTAGCGATTATGTCCAAGCGGATTGATCATTTGACTGATCATCTAAAGGCACACAAGAAAGATCATAGTTCACGCTACGGTCTAATCAAAATGGTAAATACGCGTCGCAAACTTCTTGATTATCTAAAGAAGTCAGATGCAGAGCGTTATAACAGCCTAATCAAAGAACTGAACATCCGTCGCTAGATGGAATCGGTTGCTTAGGTTTTCTCGGAGCAAATCCGGAATTCACGCAATAGTACTCCTGCTTATCAGGTTTTTGATCCCTAACAAAGGAAAGATACCATTATGAATGGTGCAACATCAGTATCAGTATTAATAGACGGAAAAACAATAACCCTCGAATCCGGATTGCTGGCTCGTCAAGCAGCCGGGTCAGTCATCGCCAGAATTGGCGACACAATGGTTTTCTCTGCAGTGACTGTAACGAACAGCCCCCGCGAAGGTATCGACTATTTCCCCCTTCAGGTGGAATATCGCGACAAATACTATGCAGCAGGCAGATTCCCTGGCGGATTCTTCAAGCGCGAAACAAAACCATCCGAAAAGGAAGTTCTTACCGCACGTCTCACTGATAGACCGATCAGGCCCATGTTCCCCGCCGGCTACAGAAACGACGTCCAGATGAACAATATGCTCATCTCCGCAGACGCTGAGAACGAGTCAGATATACTCAGCATCAATGCGGCTAGCGCGTCACTTATGGTCTCAGAAATTCCTTTCATGGGGCCTATTGCAGCCGTAAGAGTCGGCAGAATCGCCGGAAAGTTTGTAATAAACCCCACACATTCTGAACGCGAAAAGAGCGATCTTGACCTCATCTATGCCAGCACAAGGGATCTTCCTCTCATGATCGAGGGCTCATCCAACGAAATCAGCGAGAAGGATATGGTCGCTGCAATGAAAGCCGCACATGCGGAATGCGTAAAGCTTTGCGATGCACAGATTGAGCTTAGAAAGAAACTTGGCCTGCCTGATAAGATCGTTACTGAAGCCGACCAGGACCAGACATTGATCAACGCTGCACGCGAAATATGCGGCGTCGCACTAAACGAAGCGCTCTTGACAGCCGACAAACAAACGCGCGAAGGCAAAATCAATGCAATTATTAAAGACCTCAAGGAAAAGATGGCCTTGAAGTTTCCGACAATGACAGCAGAGCAGTTCCGTTCCACATTTGATGAGGTTGAGATCGGGATCGTTCGAAAGAATGTAATTGAAAGAAGCAAGCGAATTGATGGTCGTGCATTTGATGAAATACGCCCCCTCTCGGCTCAGGTAGGAATACTGCCAAGAACACACGGTTCAGCAATATTCAACCGTGGAGAAACACAGTCATTGGGAAGTGTTACCCTTGGAACAAAGTCCGACACACAGGGACTCGATGCCATCACAGGCGGGCCGCTTGAAAAGAAATTCATGCTGCATTACAACTTCCCGCCCTACTCAACTGGCGAGGTTGGCAGGCTTGGAAATACGGGAAGACGCGAAATCGGGCACGGTGCTCTTGCCGAACGATCACTGGCTCCTGTAATACCGCAGGACTATCCTTACACAGTAAGGCTTGTTTCTGACGTCATGGGTTCAAATGGGTCATCCTCTATGGCCAGTATATGCGTCGGAACATTGAGCATGATGGACGCAGGTATACCCATCACAAAGCCAGTTGCCGGTATTTCGGTCGGCTTGTTCTCTGACAAAAGCAAAGCATGCCTGGTTATCGACATCCTTGGCGCAGAAGACCATTGCGGAGACATGGACTTTAAGGTCGCAGGAACGAGAGAAGGAATTACAGGATTTCAGGTGGACCTCAAGATCAGAGGCCTTTCCTGGGATCTTGTCGAAAAAGCCTTCGAAATGGCTAGGACAGCAAGGGGCAAGATACTAGACTTCATGGCGACAGTCCTGAGTGAACCGAGAAGCGAAATGTCTGCTTACGCGCCTCGCCATCAAGTTGTACGGATTAATCCTGAAAAAATCGGCCAGCTCATAGGACCCGGCGGAAAGAATATTAGGCGTATAACCGAGACTACTGGCGCTCAGATCGACATTGATGACGATGGAACAGTTACCATATTCACAACTAGCGCTGAAGCGCACGAAATGGCACTGGCAGAAATCAGCGCCATATCCGCAGAAGCTGAAATCGACAAAATATACGATGGAACAGTGACCGGAATCAAAGAATTCGGGGCATTCGTAGAGATACTGCCCGGTCTTGAAGGACTCTGTCACATCAGCGAACTGGCTGATTTCAGAGTCAAGTCAGTTGAAGACATATGCCGCGTCGGCGACAAAATGTGGGTAAAATGCATAGCTATAGATGACAGAGGTCGCGTTAAGCTTAGCAGAAGAGAGGCAATGCGCGAGAAAGACGGCAAAGAGGAAGGTAAAGAAGACTAATCCTCGACCGTAATTGTTTATTGCAAACGGGCTTCCCTGCGGAAGCCCGTTTTTTTTGCACAAAGCACTTGGACAGCGCCCTTTCTTAAGTTAATATTTGACTCCTAATTAAACGGCGATACTCGCGAGTGTTTTTTATGCATACAATCAGACAGTTGATATCACTAACGCTGTTAACAGCCACTGACACCGTCAGACAGCCCATTTGCCTCATATTGACTCTTTGCGCAACACTATTATCAATTGTAATCCCCATGCTTCTTATGTTCGGCATTGGTGAAGATGGCAAGATGGCCAGAGAGAGCGCCCTCGCCATCCATTTTATATTTGGATTTTTGCTGGCAACACTTATCACAAGTTCATCTATAGCACGGGACATAAACAATGGAACGGCATTGACCATCCTTAGCAAGCCTGTAAACAGATCGTCATATGTCCTTTCGAAATTCTTCGGAATTGCGCTGGTCATCGTTATTTATTCTATGATCTGCCTCTGCTCAAGCCTTATCAGCGAACGCATTTCAGAGCATTTCCAGATGTCGGCAACGGCATTCGGATACATAACGGACTGGCAAACCGCTCAAATCGCATTGAGCGCCATTAGCGCTTCACTGCTTTTGGCCTCCGTAATAAATTACAAAACAAAAGCCTTATTCTCATCCATAGCATTCTGGTTGCTTCCAGCCGCCCTCCTAGCCACCATATTGATCTGTTCTTTTTTTGAGCGTAACGGTAATGCTGGTTCCTTTGATATGCGCCTTGATCTGCGTATTGTCCCGGTCAGTATCCTCATCACTCTCGGCCTTATAGTACTTGCCTCCATATCCACCACTCTTTCCACACGACTCAGCCCGGTTCTCTCGACGATCTTGACCTTTATGATTTTTACTGCCGGGCTTGTATCCCCACAAGTCTTTGCTGATAACCAGGCCACTCATGATATTTGGTCGATAGCATACCGATTTTTGCCAGGATGGCAGACCTTCTGGACATCCGAAGCTCTTACAGCAAACGGCACAGTGCCATGGAGTTACGTTATGCATACTGCTTCATATGCTTTTTATTATGCGTCTGGCGTGCTTATATTGGGTATATTCTCATTCCGAAGTATTGACCTCAAATAATATATGAACAAAGAAAACATAGTTGAAGTAAACGGTGTATCGAAGGTATTCAAGGACTTCTGGCAAAGACCAAAGATACGCGCCGTGGATGACTTGGATCTTGAAGTCAGGAAGGGTGAAATATTCGGTTTGCTCGGGCCGAACGGCTCAGGCAAAAGCACCACTATAAAGATGTTGCTTGGCCTTCTTTATCCTACGTCTGGCTCTATAACAGTAATGAAGGCTTCACCTGATAATGTAGCCATAAAAGCAAAGATCGGCTATCTCCCGGAAGAGACCTATCTTCACGGACACCTTACCGGCCGAGAGACTCTTTCATTCTATTCACAGCTCTTTAATATGAGCAGGCAGGACAGAAATAATCGCATTGCACAACTCATCAAAATGACAAATCTGGAATCTTCTTCCGATAGGCCCGTCGGAGAATTCTCAAAGGGTATGGCACGCCGCATCGGCCTTGCTCAATCACTGATAAATGACCCTGAACTCCTTATACTAGACGAACCTACTTCTGGCCTCGACCCAATAGCCTGCAGACAGATCAAGGATATTCTAAAAACGCTCGCAAAGCGCGGCAAAACAGTTATCGTGACATCACATTTACTTGCAGATATGGAGGATGTCTGCGACAGGGTGGCAATCATGTTCGCGGGCAGAATCATCGCCTCTGGGACAGTCACAGAAATCCTAAGCAGAAAAGACATGAACAGATTGACGTTCCCTGCCCTCGCGCAAGAGAGACTTGCACCTATTTTGTCAGCAATCAAAATCTCTGGCGGGCAGGAACCTATTCTAGACTCGCCCTCGATCGACCTGGAAAGATTTTTTATTGACGAAGTGAAAAAAGCGGATATCCGATCTAATAAATTGTCAACCGACCAAGGCGATGGGCCAAAGATCGCGGATTACCTTTCACATGATTAGCATTCTCGCAATAGCTGTCCTGACAATAAAATCGGTAATACGGTCAGGTTTATTCACCATGATTGTTATCTTCATGGCATTGCTTATGTTTGCGCTAACCAGTAACATTCAGCCTGACGGTGCCCTGACAGGAACCGCGCGGGTTTTTCTGACCTACTATCTTGGGATTACATTTGCAATTATCTGCATTACAACTCTATGGGTCTCGGCAGGTATAGCTACGGATATAGACAGTCGCAGAATACATATGATCGCTGTCAAACCGGTACCCATGTACAGAGTATGGCTCGGAAAATGGGCCGGCATTGTTGCCATAAACTTGATATTGCTCATGATCCTGGGCGCGCTGATAATGTTGTCGTTCAAGACCCCAGGATTCACCTCAAAGCACTCTGCGCAACAGATCGAATCAATTAAGCACGATATTCTTGCCGGACACATTATGCTGACGCCAAGGAACGAAAACGACAACACCGAGATTAATGTGATGATAGATGATATGTATAAGCAAGGCCTTGCAGATGAGCATACAGACCGGAACAAAGTAAAAGATTTATGTATCAGGCAACTGATGGCTTCAAGATCCATAGTCAGCGCTGGCGCTGTAAAGTCATGGACAATTGATTTACCTGCTTTGGGAAGCCAGCCAGCAAGTCCACCAAGGATTGGTTGTAGATTCCAAAGCGTTGCGAGGGACATAATACCCGTGAAATGCAAATGGACAATTGACCATGGAAATTCTGACACCCCGGTATATTCGATAATAACAACCAACAATCTAAATGAAGATATTCACATCCCGCTTCCTGCATCTGCAGTGACAGGTTCGCGCACGCTAAAAGTAACGCTCGAGAACCTTTCGTCACGACAGCTCATTCTGGATTCCCACAAGCCTTTATACCTTGCGATCAAGGCGGATGGCTTTGCAGGCAACCTTGTACGGAGCTTGCTGGTGATGCTCTTTAACACCGCATTGGTTGCCGCAGTTGGAATTACCTGCGGATCTCTTTTATCGCTCCCAGTTGCCACCTTTTGCTCTTCTGCTATTCTTGTCATTGCTCTTCTGGGTCAGTCACTCGCTTTTCTTTCCAGCGACAGATGGTCCTCACCGCAACACACTCATGACCATGGCAGTCATACAGAGAAAACACTGTTTGACAAAGCTTGTGAAAGGACAGCAGGGCTTTTGTCCAGAGCGATTGCACCTGCCGTAAGCCACGATAGTATCTCTCTAGTATCCGACGGCATTTTAGTGACATGGCAATTCACATTTCATGCTTTTCTTGTACAGATTTGCGGTTATTCACTTGGATTTGCAGCGATAGGTTCATATTTTTTAAGGCGAAGGGAGTTTGGTCTACCCACGCGACAATGAAAAACAGGATTACAGGCTATGTTCTGATTATTTTGGCAGCCATCTGCTTCCGCAGTGCTCAAGAGAAGGCAGTCCTGCTTTCCATAGAACGCCAAGCCCTCGGAATCAGCACCTATAGCACCATTGAGAATGCACCTCCCTCCATGGCTCTGGCGACTATGATGCTAGGCGGATTCAGAGGCGTGATTGCTGATGTGCTGTGGCTTAGGATCAACTATCTGCAGGAGATGGGTCAGTATTTCGAAATAGCCACACTTGCCGACTGGATAACGCGCCTCGAGCCCGGTAATTCTGCCGTTTGGGGATATCATGCATGGAACATGTCATATAATATAAGCGTTATTATGGGCAACCCAGAGGACAGATGGCGATGGGTACAGAACGGCATCAGCCTCCTTCGCAATGAAGGGATGCGATACAATGCGAATGACGCCGAATTGCACTTTGATCTGGGCTGGATATTCGAGGATAAGATCGGAGGAAAGACCGACCAAATGCATATGTTCTACAAGAAGAAGCTGGCATCAATCGCACAGGAATATTTCGGTGATTCTCCAAAAGACACGATGAATCTCATAGGAGACGAAGCAAGAGCATCAAGAATCAAAGCAGATCTCGTAATGGACCCGCTGATAATCACTGAATTGACTTATAAGTACGGCAATATAGACTGGAGATTACCTTCTGCACATGCGCTTTACTGGGCCTATAAGGGACGTCGCAATGCGCGCGATTTGTCTCTCTTCAGGTGTAACCATATGATAACTAGGTCTTTAACCGACCTCTTCATCAAAGGCACCCTGTTGTATGACAAATCAGCCGATATTTATCAGACATCGCCATGCACATCTATTTTCGATGCATGCATCCGGGAATATGAGGAAATTCTTCAAAAGAATAAGGATGAGCTACTTCTAACATCCTTCAAATCGATCTTGGTTTATGGCATGCTTGTTTTTGAGAAAACCGGTGATTCAGTGCGGGCCAGGAACGCTTATGCAAAGCTTTGCTCTATCGACAAGAGTATCTCAGGTTCATATGAACAGTTCATCAATGACATATCCGTTAATGATTCTAAGATGTTAAAGTAATGCGAATATTCATTCTCACAACCCTGATGCTCGTAGTTGTCGTCTTAGTCGCGGTCATCCGAAAACCTTACACTGAGACAATGACGTGGACTGCGATGGGAACTTTTGCCTCCGCAACTGTCACCTGCCAGAACCAAAAAACAGCATTAACATATTTCAAAGTCGCAAAGGACACTTTCGCCGAGGTGGAAAGCCAGCTGAGTATATTCAAAGCGACAAGCGATATCAGCACCATAAACAACTCACCCACGGGCGTACTCATTTCAGTCGGCGAACATGCCAGAAATAATTTGGCGGCCTCGGAACGATTCTATAGGATCAGCGGAGGAACATTTGACCCAACGGTCGGACCCTTGATGCGATTATGGGGATTTAGAAGCCAGACGCCACTAAAGGAGCTCCCTTCTGCTGAGGCAGTCGATAAGGCCAGACCAATGTGCGGCTTCACCAATCTGATTCTGACAAAAGAAGGCGTTATCCTCAGGAAGAACGGGATTAAAGTCGACTTGGGTGGAATTGCTAAAGGGTATGCAGTTGATAAGTGTTACGAAAGGCTGAAGGCAATGGGGGCAAATAATTTCCTGGTCAACTTAGGTGGAAATATCAGATGTTCGGGCCTATCGCCACAAGGAACTGACTGGCGCATAGCGGTAAGAAGCCCTTTTGATCCCATGGATATTCTAGGCACCATAACATTAAAGGATGGGATGGCTGTCGGCACGTCAGGCAACTATGAGAAGTTCGTCACTATTAACGGCACCAACTATTCGCACATAATGAATCCTCTGACCGGCAGACCAGCACACGGAATCGCAGCTGTCACCATACTATGCCTGACGGCTACAGAAACCGAGGGCCTATCCAAGCCTCTTTTCATAACCGGCCCTGATAATGCAATGCCTATGATCATAAATGTGCCAGGGAGCCACGCTCTTTTTATACCCGACAGCAAACCAGTAAGCATCATTATGACCCCCGGCATGAACAATTATTTCACGCTAAACCCTGAACACGAAAACATCAAAATAGTGAGCATTACAAATGCTATATAGACCATACGGAAAAACTGGCATTGAGATGTCGATCTTTACTTTTGGGGCAATGCGCATAACTTTTAACGAATCGAAAACCCTGCGTGCAGACTGGAGCGATAAGGAAGCAAATGCCGTGGCCACAATTAAAAGAGCTCTTGAGCTTGGCATCAATCATATCGACACGGCGCGCGGATATGACAACAGCGAGCGACTTGTCGGAGTTGCAATGCGAGAGCTCGGCAGAGAGAAGTTCATTCTAACGACAAAGGCCATGGCAGATTTGTCATACGATGAAACCAGCAAAAGCATCGAAGAATCTCTGCGGCAAATGGGCATAGACAGGATAGATATCCTTGACCTTCACGGCATCAACACTTTTGACACACTGAAGAACTCCTTAGGCAAAAACGGAAGTTTGAGGGCTGCTATTGAAGCACAAAAGAAAGGACTGGTCTCACATATAGGATTCTCTTCGCATGCTGGTCCCGATGTCATAATTGCAGGAATGGAGACAGGTTATTTCTCAGCAATCAGCATTCTTTACTGGTGGACCAACCAACGGAACTCAGCCGCAATCCAAAAAGCAAGAGATATGGACATCGGTATCCTGATACTCTCAGCCGCCGAGAAAGGCGGCCTTCTTTTCAAACCAACAGACAGCCTGCTGAAAGCATGTGCGCCCTTCTCCCCGCTTGCTCTAACACATAAATGGCTGTTTGAACGTGGCGTCACGACAATCGCCATAGGGGCTTCAAATCCTGGCGAATTCGATGCTCACTTGCCTGCGCTTCAGAACAATGCCACATTGACCACCGAGGAAAGCTTAGCGCTGGAATCATGGACAAATAAGGAAATTGAAAAACTAGGGAAAGACCGATGCGCAATATGTTACAAATGTATGCCCTGCCCAGAAGGAGTCAATATACCCGAAATCCTGAGACTTCGTAATCTTTGCCAAACGTTCGATATGATAGAATTCGGCATAATGCGGTATAACCTGCTTGAGCATGCCGATGACTGGTTTCCCGGAAACAAGGCCGATAAATGCACCAGATGCGGGAAATGCGAACCCCTGTGTCCCTCGGGCCTTGGCATACCGGATTTGATATCTCAAACACATTCACTACTTTTGTCACAGCCTAAAAGTCGACTTTGGAAGTAGCTCCAATTTCTATTTCCGCACAGAAGAAACATTTACTTGATATGCCACATCAAACTATATATTTTACCTTTCACTAGAGGTGAATGATGGCTTTGACGATAAAAAAAGGCGCTACAATAAAGACACTGAAGCTGAAGCCTGCGGATGCATCCGAGGCAGAATCAGTTGATTCGCAAAACTCTGAAGGCCAGTCCTCTGACAGCTCGTCACCTTCACCCGCGACATCTGATGCGGAATCGACTCCTGCGCCAGCACAAACGATTTCAGCGCCACCAACTCCTTCAAAACTAAACCTTATTTTTACTGTGTTTGCAATAATCTGCGCCGTAGCATCCATTGTCTGCGGAATCGCTATACTTTTTATGCAATTTCAGGAGAGCGAGTTCTACAATGACGCAATTCCTGCGCCAGGCGTGATTGCAGCTCTATCAGCATCGAGCGCGTCAACAGCTGAGCCGGTGGCGCCAGTAGTTGCACCACCGCCAGCGGCAAGCTCACCTGAGGCTGCTCCAGCTACAAACACCATTCCAGCCGCACCTGATGCCATTCCAGCCGCCACCAACCAACCAGCTAAATAGGGTTGGGACCTCATGAGTAATAAACTGGCCTTGATTCATGGTCTATTCCCCGAGGAAGTCAGCGCAGTAGCAGCTGAAATTGGCGTGGCAAAATACAGAAGCGCCCAGATATGGGACTGGCTATATCGAAAATATGCAGCCTCATGGGCTGACATGAAGAATATCCCTCTTACACTGCAAGATCAGCTTGCTTCTACATTCTCAATAGATTCCGCTCTTCCAAACAATAATCCAGCCATTACTTTCGACGGGAAGCAGACCACAAAGCTGTTAATGAAACTCCCTGATGGTGACAGTGTGGAAACCGTCATTATTCCTTCTAAAGAACGCCGCACCATATGCGTTTCGTGCCAGGTTGGCTGCAAATTCAAATGTGCATTCTGCGCAAGTGGACAGGCCGGTTTCCGCAGAAACCTTGAAGTTGGCGAGATTGTTGGGCAGGTTGTCGCGGCGGCTCGAATCATAGGTGGAAAACCATCAAATATAGTTTTCATGGGCATGGGAGAACCTTTTGATAATTATGATGCCGTACTGAAAGCGGCAAGGATCATGAACCAAAAAGACGGTCTCAACATTGGCGCCCGACATATAACCATAAGCACATCCGGCGTTATTGCAGGAATTAAGCGTCTCGCTACAGAAGGCATACAGTTTGAGCTTTCTGTGTCTCTTCATTCAGCAGATAACGCGATCAGAAGCAAGCTCATGCCGGTAAACAGCGTCTACCCCCTGGAAGATCTTATCAGGGCATGTGGACAATATACTGAAGCAACAAACAGGGTAATCACTTTTGAATACACCTTGATAAGCAACGTCAATGACTCTGCGGCTGACATCCATAAACTCATCAAACTGCTCAGCCCATTAAAATGCAAAATAAACTTGCTTACATTAAATGCCGTTAAGGAATTCAGCGGAACACCATCAGACATCACAAGAGCCAGGAACATCCTGGGATCGCTAGTGGAATCAGGCATTACCACCACGTTGAGATTATCAAAAGGTGACTCTATTAATGCCGCTTGTGGTCAATTAAGATTTGCCGACAATTGAGTGCATTTATCGCTCTGAGCCCCGTATCGTAGCACCCATTAAGCCTGAAATCGTAGTCTCAACCTGCACTGCCATTACCTGCCCACATGTATGTAGAAAAGTATCAAATTCTTAGTGTATCTCTTGCCACTGTAACCAGCAATCATCAGCATTTATGCCATCCCGCAACATGCTTCCCATTAACGTGTTATACAGATACCTCAAGGACAGACATGCTTATATCAGCAGTGGTGGCTTAAGACTTGCTTGTCAGTGCATATATAAGAAAGTAAAATATACGTTCAAAGTAGTAAAGCTATACCAACTCTGGGTAGCAAATAATGAGAAGCTGCTGACCCTGAATTATTGTTGTTTATAAGAATCGTAGTTTCTTTTGCAATAATACAGGATTTTGGCTCATTTTACATTTAGTTTGGCAAATTATGGGCGAGAATAGCACAAATTGGGATCAACCTTACAGATCAAGCACCATAACTGGATCAAGCCGGTACTCGCCAAGATCTAGAGCAGCAGCCATTATTGTGTATTTTATCGCATTTTTTCAACTAACAGTGACAGTTTTTCCAGCAACTAATTCCTGGGTTCAGCCCGATTCCGGACCATGGGACTGGGAAACCAGCACGAACTGGACACCTGCGGGATTCCCCAATGCGACCGGAGGTGTCGCAAATCTGGTGACCAATATCAGCACGAATATTGTAATTAACATAAATCAGCCGATTACCATTGGATTTCTGAGAATTGGCGACTCTGATACCAATGCCTGTTATGACTTGGCGACAACCGGAGGAACTCTAGAAATTGCCACTTTATCAAATACCGGATTAATCACTCAAATCGCATCGAGCGCAGGAGACACAATCTCCGCAGATATTTCCCTGACCAGCAGCATGCTTATCACAAACGCTTCGCTTTTCAATCCACTGACTTTTTCCGGAATAATTTCAGGCACACATGGTTTAATTCTTGCCGGTCCTGGCACCACATATCTCTCTGGCAGCAATTCATTCGCAGGAGGAGTCCGTATTGCCGCAGGCCTGCTTGCCATAGACCACGCTAATGCACTTGGAACCGGTTCCTTAACCATTAATGGCGGGGCAATCTATTCAAGAAACGGACCCAGACTACTTACCAACTCACTCTCCGTTGCTGGCAACTTCATGATATCAGGCACCAACCAGCTAACGTTATCAGGCCCTGTCAACCTCGGCACCACTTCCAGAACAATCACCATATCCAACTCGGCTGACACTGTTTTCGCAGGATCGCTCACAAACTCAGCAGGGTTTATCAAATCCGGCCCCGGTCAACTGACACTCTCAGGCGCCAACAACTATAGAGGCACGACAACGCTTTCCAACGGCACTCTGGTTGTCAGTGGCTCTAATTCCGGAATCGGAGCTACCGTAACCGCAGCCGGTCTGCTTGTATATGCCTCCGCAAATCCTCTTGCCGGTGGCACATTGACCCTGGGCACTGTCACCAACCAGTCTAATGATGCTACGACCAGAACCATCACCAACGCGCTCTCAATATCAGGCAACACCTGCTTTGGCGGTGTTGGCGATATTATGTTCTCCTGCACCGCCAACAGTTCACTTGGCGCCAACCGAACTCT
>CAMCYG010000040.1 GCA_945883775.1 Victivallis vadensis | reverse complement strand
AAACAATTCTGGCTGGCCGCCCCGGCACTCGGCGATACACTGCCGGTAATTTCCTACGCCATGGCATTCCAAAGACATTATAACGGCAGTGCAGATGCTCTCATGATAACGATGCTCTGCATTTTCACATTAAGCGCCATTGCCGGAGCTAGAACACCAAAACCGCTGATACTGCTTTTGCTGTCCCTGATTCCTATAGCAGCGGCATTCTTATACAGCATCTACAGGTCGCCTGTTTTACATGGCAGGATGCTATCGTTCATCAGCATACCTCTGACCATATGCGCAAGTCAGCTTTTTACACTATTCAAGAAGAATGACAGCTTAACCCGTAAGACCATCCATATTGTTCAGATTATTGCGGGCCTGTTCCTGGTCCATGCATTAATAGAGCGAAATATAACGCAAGTGCGAATTGAAAGAAAAACGATGAGCAAAACTGATTACAGGGGAGCGGCAGATCAAGCCCTGATACATTACACCAATAATACGGTTTTTGTATTTAGCAACCCAGTGGCTCAAATTGCTTTCGATCATTACTTTGACAAGCTGATTAAAAACAATGCAAAGCGCATAGCATTGCCATGTCATTACACCGAAGTGCCTGCAGGCAATTCCAGTCTGGAGATGAAGGTGACACCTGAGTCAGTTGAAAAAATGATCAAGGACGTGGCAAGCTACGAAAGAATAATATTCATCGGGGGCAATGGCAACTACACAGACCCCCGCAAAACAGCCTGGTCAGCTTTGGATGCAAATCTTGAGATGATTACTGATGCCTCGAAGAACGGAGTCCCGATTATAGTTTACCGGCACAAACAGACCATCTCAAAACACATGTAAGATATCCCGTAGCAAATGACGCTCATCGGTCTTGCTTCAGCGAGTAGCCCCGGGCAAGGCTCTATTTCACAATCTCAGAAGCTTCCAGCTTTAAGCATCCGCTGTAATGATGGATGATTCCGTGTTTATCCCAGACTTCGACTTCCAGCTCTTTTATGCCAGCTGGCAGGTCCGTATCCAACAGCTCAGCGCCATCCCCTGCTAGTTTTCTAAATTGCATCCTGAGAAAAAATCCGTCGGCTTTGATCCGAACGCTTACATCCATCGGCGGCCCCTTATAATGAAGCAACACTTTTTCAGGCTTAACACCCTCTGAAACCTTAGACAAGCGGAACGATTTATCACCACCAAACACGGAAACCCGTGCTATCTTGAACATGTCATCGGCGGCACTTATCACGGCGACAGTGTCCGAACCCGCCATGCCCGTCGTAAACCTAGAACCCGTCATAGCCGCGACAACTCTCGGATTGTACTGGTTGAAAGGGTAACAAAACGAATCAGGCTTGTGCCCCAAATTACGACGCAGGTCATTGAAGCATCGCCTGATCTCTTCTGAAGGATCAGCCAGCGACGCCAGATTGGCATGGCTTGCCGAATGCCCGCCAAAGGAAAGGACACCGCGGGATTCAATTGCTTTCACTTCATCCCAAATAAGGCAAGGCGCGCCGTTCCAACTGAAACGTGCAGCATCATTTGACGCAGTCATATCAGTTATCAGATAGACGATTGCTTTATACCCGTACTCCTTGAGAAGAACCTCAGCATTTGTGACACCGATATGACCATCGTCCATTGTAATGATCATGGGCTTGGACGGCAAAGGCCTGCCCCATTTCTTATTAGCGGCGAGGTCTTTTGGCAGTATAGTTTTATAGCCCTGAGCGCTAAACGATGCCAGATCCCTGCGGAATTCTTTCAGGTCCATTGTCCAGACATCGGAACCGGCAGAACCGAATTTATGATACATCAGTACAGGTACGGTAATTGTTCTGTGTTTTTGGCAGTAAAGAAAGCCGCAAGCGAGCAAGAGCAGAACTACCACGCCTGATAATATTTTCTTGATTGGCATAATTCTTGGTTGGACGCAAATATAACTATTCTTAAATGTAGCACCGGTGTCCACACCGGTACTTTTCCGTCTGACTCCCGGTGAGACACCGGGACTACATTTTTAATACTCTGTTGTGGCCATTATTCCTCGTATTGTATGCGGATCTGAGCCCTAAAGATGCTACCGCGTAAAATCATACGCGTTCTGGAACATACGCATTAACGGACCATTCTCACCTCTGAACATATTGCGGGGCCGGTATGACATCTGTACTGATCGGAAAGCGCGTTCCGGATGAGGCATCAGCACCATCACCCTGCCGTCAGAATTGGTCATTCCTGTGATTCCGTCAATGGAACCATTCGGATTCAATGGATAATTCACAGCCGGCTGGCCGTAATTGTCGACGTACCGCGCGGTCAGAAGACTATTTGCCTTGAGCTTGGCATATGATCCTGTGGCAGAGAAGTTTGCAAATCCTTCGCCATGAGCAACAGGAATCGGCAGGCGGGAACCTTCCATCCCTTTGAAGAATATAGAAGGCGACTTGAGTATCTCAACTGTGACATAACGCGCTTCGAATTGTTCACTCTTGTTGCGTGTGAATTCAGGCCAGTGTTCAGCGCCAGGGATAATCCCTTTCAACTGAGAAACCATCTGACAGCCATTACATATACCAAGCCCGAAAGTATCCTTACGCTCGAAAAACTTGGCGAACATCTCCTTCATCCGGTCTATGAAAAGGATGGATTTTGCCCAGCCGGAACCAGCTCCCAGAACATCACCGTAAGAAAAACCGCCGCAAGCGACAATGCCCTGAAAATCTTTGAGATCAACTCGACCAGACAATAAGTCAGTCATGTGAACATCTATGGACGTAAAGCCTGCTTTATCAAAGGCGGCGCCCATCTCTATCTCGCCATTAATGCCCTGCTCCCTAAAAATAGCCATACGGGGATGACTGCCCCCTATATTGAATGAGGCATCGGGATCATAGGAAAGGTTGAATGTCATGCCAGGATTCTTCTCGTCGAGAATGGAATCAAATTCCTGTCTGGCGCATTCCGGATTGTCGCGCATAGCCTGCATCCTATATGTAAGCTCAGACCACTTCCGATTCATCGCTGAAATATTGTCAGAGAAGACAGCAATATTATCAACCGTGATACTGAACTTCTGGCCGGCAACGGTAGTGCCGATGACAGAACTGATAGCACCAATATCGTGCCTTTCAATGACAGCCCTGACTTTGTCCAGTCCACTTCGATCAACCTCGATGACCGCTCCCAGCTCCTCGGAGAAAAGAGGACGCAACGGATTCTGTCCGGCTGTTTTGAGAACAATCTCGACACCCTTTCTTCCTGAAAAAGCCATTTCGGCAAGCGTTACGAACAGGCCGCCGTCAGACCTATCGTGATATGAGAGGACAAGGCCTTTCTCAACCAACTCCTGGACAGCATTAAAAAATCTTACAAACAGGGCTGTATCATCAAGATCAGCTGGCTCATCGCCAACTTTATTATAGACCTGCGCCAAAGCCGATGATCCCAGCCGATTCTTTCCCAGGCCGAGGTCAAACTGCATCAAAACACTATCGGTCTGTTTTAGATCCGGCGTCAAGGTTTTGCGGACATCTGCCACTGGTGCGAAGGAACTTACAATAAGACTCAGCGGAGCTGTCATCTTCCTGCTTTCGCCACTCGACGTCTTCCACACAGTCCGCATCGACATAGAATCTTTGCCGACAGGAATGCATATGCCCAGTTTGGGACAAAGCTCCATACCAACAGCCTGGACTGTATCGAACAGCTTGGCATCCTCATCATCCTCACCGCACGCACACATCCAGTTTGCAGAAAGCTTTACATTCGATATTCTGCCTATGTTAGCCGCAGCAATATTGGTCAGGGCCTCACCGATGCCCATGCGTCCCGAAGCAGGCGCATTTACCACAGCCAGGTTCGTACGTTCACCCATTGCCATACATTCGCCATTGTAGGATTTCAGTGACGTAGTAGTAACGGCAACATCAGCCACCGGCGTCTGGTATGGGCCTGCCATCTGATCCCTCGCCACCTGCCCGGTAATAGATCTGTCTGCAATGGTAATAAGAAATGTCTTATTAGCAACGGCTGGTAACTGAAGGACTCGTTCAGCGGCATCCTTTACAGTGATCCCGGCCATATCGAGTTTGGGATGCGATACCTTGCGACGTTTAACATCACGCGTCATTTTCGGCGGCTTTCCAAGAATGACCGACATATCGATATCGATAGGTTTATTCTTGAAGTGCTCATCCTCCAGGGTGAGATGGCTGTCGCCAGTTGTTTCGCCAAGCACAGCCACAGGGCAGCGCTCCCGCTCACAGATCCTCAGAAAATCATCGAGAGATTCTGCGCTCACGGCCAGAACATAACGCTCCTGCGCCTCACAGCACCATATCTCCATAGGGCTCATCGACGTCTCTTCATTATGGATATTTCTAAGCCAGAATTTACCGCCTGTCTCACTTACGAGTTCAGGACAGCCGTTAGAGAGCCCGCCCGCACCAATATCATGGATGCTCAAAATAGGATTCTTGGCGCCCATCGCTATACATTCATGGACGACCTCCTGACAGCGCCTCTGCATCTCAGCATTCCCGCGCTGGACCGAATTAAAATCCAATTCTGAGGCATTACTACCGACTGCCATAGATGACGCAGCCCCACCGCCCAGCCCGATACGCATCGCCGGACCACCCAGCTGGATTATCTTTGTGCCTTTGCCGAACTCCTTCTTAAAATCGTGCTCCCTGCGAATATTGCCCATGCCGCCAGCGACCATTATCGGCTTATGGTACCCGATATACTTGCCCAAATAGCTTTCCTCGTAAGTCCGGAAAATGCCGCATAGCTGAGGTCGTCCGAACTCGTTTCCAAACCCTGCACCGCCGATTGGCCCTTCTGTCATGATTTGAAGGGGTGTAGCAAGCCTGTCAGGGAACTCGGAATAATCCTTTTCCCAAGGCATGAGATAATCCGGCACTCTCAGATTGGAGACCATGAAAGCAGACAAGCCTGCTTTGCTCCTGCCGCCGATCCCTGTAGCAGTTTCGTCGCGTATCTCACCTCCTACGCCGGTGGCAGCGCCTGGATAAGGAGAGATGGCTGTAGGATGATTATGGGTCTCGACCTTCATTATCATGTCGACCATCCCCTTCTCATACCTGTACTGCTTCGTCCGAGGGTCGACAAGCAGCCATTCATCCATGAAGCCTTCTACGATGCTGGCATTGTCATTGTAAGCAACCACAACTCCGTCGTGATTCTTATCATGCGTATTGCGGATCATGCCAAAGAGCGATTTTGGGGATTTCACACCGTCCACGATCCAGTCGGCATTGAATATCTTATGGCGACAGTGCTCGGAGTTTACCTGCCCGAACATCACAAGCTCCACGTCGGTCGGATTGCGCTTTATGGTGCTGAAAGCGTGATAAAGGTAATCAATCTCATCGTCACTGAGGGCAAGTCCCCACTCTATATTGGCCTTACGCAGTGCATCCCTGCCACCTTTGAGAATGTCGACCGTCTTCATCTGTGCCGGCGGGATATGGAGAAACACATCAGAAAGATCAATGTAAACACCTTCTGTCATCCTGTCGTGAAGCAGTCCCATTGCAGGCATGACCTCATCGATCCTGGCGGTCCGGCCATCCGCAAACATCAGCCTGAAATGTATACCGCGTTCGACTCTTTTGATGCCGGTCAGGCCGCAATTATGAAAGATATCGGTCGCTTTGGAAGACCATGGCGATATCGTCCCGAAACGCGGGGTGACAAAGAAACCATCATGATGCTCGTACTTTTCACCGCAGGCAAGTAGAGACTTGACCTTTACCAGAGTCTCACCGGCTATCTCGCAATCAGTCTCCAGCAGATAGATGAAATTCGCATGAACAGAACTTATAGCAAGTGACTTTTCCGCTTTGGCTATACGCTCTATAAGGCCGGCTATCCTGAAATCTGAAAATGCCTTTCCGCCCTCAAATATAGCTGGTTTCAATTGGTATCCTCATCTGGTATCAGAATGCGTTAATGACATCCTCAGGCGTCTTGGCTTCAAGCACCTTGTTGCGTACGGCATCAACCATAAACGCCTTGCTAATGGCTGACATGAATTTCATATGGATGCCTGCATTGCTCAGCGGGGT
Organism: Victivallis vadensis; assembly: GCA_945883775.1. GTDB lineage: Bacteria > Verrucomicrobiota > Kiritimatiellia > UBA8416 > CAMCYG01 > CAMCYG01. Next base: position 14,663 of record CAMCYG010000040.1, on the reverse strand, counting down.
TATGATCATTATGAAAATCGTGGAAGGCTGTCCGTCATGCGCATTAAAATCCACACCATTCTTCTTAAATCCGAGTGCCACAATCATATCAGCAACCAGCTCAGATCTAGCATGCGGGATAGCGATTCCGTTCTGCATGCCGGTCGACATCTTATCCTCACGCTCCAGTATCGCGGCAAGAACCTTATCGTAATCAGTTATTTTGCCTGCCTCGACTAGCGCCGCAACCATCTCCTGAATCACACCCTTTTTTGAATCCGCCTGTATATCAAGCAGGATAGTACTCTGCTGCAATTCTTTCTTTAAGTTCATAAGGATGAAGATAATACATACGGAGGCCGGCTGGTATCAAGAAGATTTTGATTCTACGTCGTAATCAGATGAACTAAGAAGAGAGGCAAGCTGGCTTGAATTTGTATTCTTAAATTTAAGGATCCAGCCCTTACCATAAGGATCGGTATTCAGAAGTTCGGGGGAAAGCTCAAGCATCTGGTTCTTTTCCGCTATTTCACCGTCAACAGGCGCAAAGATGTCGCTGGCCGCTTTGACCGACTCGATAACTCCGCATTCACCGCCCTGTTCAACAAAAGTCCCTACAGCCTTCACATCGATATAAGTCACGTCACCCAGCGTAGACTGGGCATGGTCAGTAATACCCACAATAGCCAGATTGCCCTCTATCTTGAGCCACTCATGAGTTTTTGTATATTTCCTGTCATTCGGAGTCATCGTTACCGCTCTTCCTGAACTCGTCACGAAGTCTGGTCATCAGAAAGGTGCTTCACACAATTCATCATCTTGAGAACAGCCTCGCCGGATCTCCAAACGTCCAGGACACTTAACCCGGTATTATAGATATCCATAAGCACAGACTTACCAGGCTCTCGCCCACCAAACAACGGCATCATAGTCCGGATGATATTTCCATGACACACCATTAAAATCTTCTCGCCGGGCTTGTGATCCGCCTTTATCTGGGCAATAAACCTATCTATCGTCTGACGTTCCTCGGCAATATGCTTCGCCATTTCTTTTTTCTCAGATGCTTCGGTACCGGTAAAATGACAGCTCATCACCTCCCGCAGATCAGGCGTTATAAAAAACGGGGTCGATTCATGATGCTCTCTGATTGTCTTCGCAGTCTCAAGTGCCCGCTTTAGTGTACTGCAGTAGATCATATTGAACTTTTCGTCAGCCAGTCGCTTGGATATGGCCTTACATTGTATCCTCCCCAGCTTGGTCAATGCAGGTCCGGCAGGGTCATCGACCTCCCCTGATTCAGCCTGACCATGGCGCACAAAATAAATAAGCAGAGGCTGTTTATCATGAAAATGTTTTTCGATGGGATTCATTCTTTAAGCCTCCTGTTAACAGTCTGAATGCCGGTGAGAATCTCATAATGGACAGTTTCACAGACAGACGCGAGTTCATCAGCCCATATTTTCTCTTCTCTCTGCCGGCCTATAAGAACAACTTCATCCCCGACCTTGACATCAGAGTCAGGGCCGCAATCCACCGTGATGAAATTCATAGTAACCCGCCCGGCAATACGGTGTCTGATTCCGTTAATGAGCACCATTCCCCGATTACTCGCATGTCGAGGATATCCATCCGAATACCCGACATCCAGCGTGGCAATCCGTGTAGCCCGCTTGGTCGTATATGTTCTGTCGTATCCCACCGGGAAACCGGCAGGAACATCCTTGACCTGTATGACAGAAGTCTTCCAGCTCAGGACCGGCTTTATGCCCGCAAGCGGCCCGCTGAATATCCGGCCTGACGGAGTATAGCCATAGACAAGAATTCCCGGTCTTACACCGGATGCGACACAACTCCTGAAATTGATTACAGCACTGCTGTTGGCTATGTGAGTAAACCCTGGCTCGACTCCCAGTTTTCTGCAGGAATCTATTACATGCTGAAATCGCTCTGCTTGAATTTGAGCAAACGACATATCATCCTCAGAAACAGATGAGAAATGCGAGCAAAGCCCTTCGATGTGCAAATGTTTCAGTGCTGACAGCGCCGCTATCTGCTCCGCTGCGTCCTTCCAAACGAAACCCAACCTCCCCATTCCTGTGTCTATCTTAGCATGACAACGCAGGACATGCCCTGAATCAGCCGCCGCTTCATCAAGAGACCTGGCATGGGCCTCGTCTATCAGCACTGTAACTATATCTGCCGCCGCAACATGCGCTGCCGATTGCGGACTCATAGCGCCTAGAATGATAATATTTGCCTCCGGCAGTAATTCCCTGAGCTCCATTGCCTCCTCAAAATGGGCAACTGCGAACCACTTGATACCGGCCGACCATGCTTCAGGTGCAATAATCTGCATTCCGTGTCCATAAGCATTTGCCTTCGACACCAGAATAATCTCCGTGCCGGCAGGAACCAGGCCCTTCACTATCTTGATATTCTCATTCAAAGCCTGAATGTCGAGTTCAACGGAACAGTTGTTCATCCTTCCCTTTCATGAGCTGGTGGCGAAACGCGTACCGCTTTCAGTGGATACCGCAATTTCATCTGATCATCGACAAGCACCTCTATCCAGTAAGTGCCCTCACGCTCAAATTTCACATTCATGAAAAGCTCTATGTTCGTTACCGTAGCGCTGTCATCGGGCATAGTGAACCTTATGGGTCCGCCTGACTCTGTAACAGCCTTTCCATCAGGCGAGATAATTCTTGTCCGCTGATTAAACTCACCCACTCCACAGCACCAGCGATTAACGATGCAGACGCGCTGAAACATTGCCGGATAGCTGGGCACCCCGATGACGTCATAAATACCTATCAGGATGAATTTCCCATTTCGCTCCTGCCGGACGTCATCGCATATTATACTTGATTGCAGATCCGGTGTCATAAATATAAACCTGAAATATGAAACATGAAATACGAAATTTGAATATCCATTTTAGAATCCTCTCCTGTTTTGCAATTTCCAGTTTTTAGTTTCAGATTTCTAGTTTCCGGCTTCTTGTTTCTCTTCATTCCCATGATTTCAGCTTCGCCGATATAAACTCGACCGCCTGCTCCTGCTGTGTCTTGCCGTTTCCAACTATATCCATTGGACGGCCGAAAGCATAGTATATCGGCTTCGATCTGTCTAACCTTCCGAAATCCTTGATCCATTTTCCATTCCTCATGAAATCCGTCTTGAGCGCCATGGGTACAACTTTAACTCCAGCCAGCTTTGCTAACTTAACGCCCAGCGAGTTAAAATCATCCTTTACGAAATCAAAACGGCGCGTCGCTTGCGGAAAGATGAGGACTGATTTACCTTTCTTGAGATATTCCAGACCTTTGTCCATTACCGTCTTCAGATCCTGCCGTGGGTCCTTGCGCGACACAGCAATTGGTTCCACCGCACTCATGATATAGCCGAAAACCGGGTAAGTAAGCAGACTCTCCTTAACAACGACTGAAAGACTGTTAAACGCAAGAAGTATCCCAGGAAGCATGAATGTTTCCAGCATACTCATATGATTTGCCACATAGACAACCGGACCAAGCCCCTTCAGATTCTCGGTTCCTTCGATACTGATGCGACCGCCGCAATATTCAGCAACGCTGGTTATATCAACAGACTGCTCTGACCAGAAGTCAGATGTATATTTCCCACTTTTCCCGACCCTGCTGCCGTGAAAAACCACCCTAAACAGACCGCAATAAAAAGCAAAAGAAGTCCAGCCCAGAAGCCGGTAAAACAACGGACGCTTCAGATCGGCAGGCGTCGTATAAGATCCATTATCAACAAGCTGTTTATGAAAATACGAAGAGTTCACGGGAGATGTGTAACAAAACCCCTGAATTTATCAAGAATGAACAATCCGGCATAAGAACTGGCCGGAGGCCTCGCCCTACCCTAGATACAACTGAGAAAACGTCATTAAATAAGCCCAACCTATCTGGCAAATAATTACGCAGACTTATGCGTTCTGAGCAAGCATCATCACACGGAAGCCATCCTTATCATCAGGCTTGAAATACATGTCCACAGACTTTCTCCCTGCGCCGTCAGAGACCCTGGTCTTCACCAAGCCTATTCCGGCGCTCTTTGCAAAAGATACGGTGAGTATCCCTGCCTTTTCAAGATAGGATTCAACATCCACGCCGCGGATAAGCGTCGTAGGCCCGGGCGTGTCGATCATCTCGATAAGCAGGTCATCAGGTGTCGCGCAAGCAACTAGCCGCAAGTTGTCCTGTGCATCGCGCCCCACAACTGCCTTCACTTTATCGGAAAGCCGGAAATGCCGGCCAACCATCAGCAGGGTGACATCATTGATCGTAAATCCTGGATCATGCGCCATAAGCTCGCGCAGTCTGTTGGCAAAGTTAGGCTCAGTCAACTTGCAGCCTCCCGCCGGGCTCGGATAGTCAGTAATGCCGTAATGCCTTGCAAGTGCTATTTGCGGCTTCCGCCCCCGCCCCTGTATATCAAGCAGTTTCTCTCGATTTACCCAACCCTTTATCTCAGGTATTGTAGGCTCCATAAGCTTCGCGCAAAGCGGGCGTAGAACCAACCCTTCAAGTCCGGATTCACGCTCAATAAGCTTCATCGCTTCCATGGTCTGCGACATGGGTCTCTCGCCAAGGACCTCTCCGGTGAAGATGAATGATGCCCCGCTTTCGGCCATATATTCGCGAGCTTTTCTGAACTTCATAATCCGGCAATCGATACAAGGATTCATGTTCCGCCCGAATCCGTGTCTGGGGCGTTTGACTATATCGATGAGATCCTGTCCGGCATCAATCACCTTCAACGGGACCCCAAGCTTTTCCGCCATAGAAACGACACACACCTCAGGGGTTCTGGGATGGAACAGTATATTGAGATTAAGAGCCTCTATCTCAATCCCCTGCTCCTGCATGACTTTTACGGAAAGTAAACTGTCCAATCCACCCGAGAATAATCCAATTGCCTTCATGAACCTCTCTCTGATGCATTTTGCAGAAATTGTCAACCGCCAATCTCTAAATCTGGGGCATAGAGCGACTCACACAGAGCTTCGCCCTTTTCTGACTTAAGATAGCGCGAGGCCTTCCACCTGAGCAAAGAGGCTTTACTTCGGCGAGACATGCCGGCCGAGCACACCGCATGCAGATAAGCCCGATCAAATCACCCCCTGATGAAACATTTACTTGCAACCGTGGAAAGCAAGAGAGCTATCCCAAGCGCACAGATTATTGCTGCACCTGTGGGCAAATCCAGCACATATGCACAGTATAAACCCAATATGCTGAATAATACGGAGATCACCCATCCTGTAACGATCCGTACCCTGAATGACTTAGCAAATAAGCTGGCACATACGGCTGGTATGATGAGATAGGAAAAGACGAGCAGTACCCCAGCCATGCTGACAAAGCTGGTAACCACAACCCCGAACGAGACATAGAAAAGGAAATCCCATAACCATATTCGCATTCCCTGTTCCCTGCCACTATCCGGCGCGAATGAAAGAAGGTGAAATTTCCGCCTGAATACCAGGTGAAAAAGTGCCACGCCCACAAAAACAGAGAATGTGACAAATACTTCCCTGGACTGAACCAGAAGAATCTCACCTACCATCGTCTTCCTCAACTCTTCATCACCACCCGGATTCTTGCTTAACAGCAGGAACCCCGCTGCAGCGGCGACAACATAGACTATCCCGATCAAGGCCTCATGAGGAATACGTTTACCGCTGGGACGAATAAGCGTAAGGACTATAGCTCCTGCAAGAGTGAAAGAACCAGACCAGGCCTTTGTCTGCCAGTCATGAGCGTCGTACCCAAGCAATATGGCCATGCATATACCTAATGCGGCTACTTGCGCTAAAGCAAGGTCAACGAATATAATTTCACGCCTGACTATGTGCAGGCCGAAATAAACCAGTATCCCCGGCAGAAGTACACACGCCACCAAGGGCCACTTCATCATCTCAAGTGCTTCATTCATTGCGCCTCCGTTTAATTCTTCTTCAATGCTTCAGCCAGCGTGTTGACCAGATAATCGAGCAGTTCAATATATCCATCCCCGGAACATGCGACCCCACCAGGATACTGCGTAAAGTCGGCAATGACGGCTCCTGTCTTATCCGCTACGACTTTCGCCGTTTTTCTATTCTGGTATGGTTCCACCACTATAACCCCTATCTTCTCAACCTTCACGGTTGAGATAACTTTCGATAAATGCGCCGGAGTCGGTGGAATTCCAGGCTTAGGCTCAAGAAAGATATCCATCTTCAACCCGAATCTGGCCGCGAAGTACGGCCAAGAGTTATGATAAGCCACTATCCTTCTTCCCTTGAATGGTTCGAGCTGTTTCTGCCACAGGACCATCTTCTCGTTAAGGCGGTTTGTGAAGGAGTTGAGCTGGTTGCGGTACGCATCAGCATTTTTCCCGTCGGCTTGAATGAACGCATCGCAGATCAGCTTAGCAGTATGAACCGCATTCAAAGGATCAGTCATAAAATGCGGATTGCCTTTGCCATGTATGTCACCCTGAGCCCTGTCCGCAACGGAAGGAACCTCCAGAAGCGCCAAACCTTCTGAGCAGGCCACATGGCAGGGCTGTCCGTATGTCAGCTTCGGATTGCGTGCCCCATCCAGCAAAGGCGGCAACCATCCTATCTCCAGCTCCGCTCCGCCCTCAATCAACACATCAGCCCTGGCCAGTTTCGTGATGTAGCTCGGCTTAGGTGACACAAAATGGACATCCTCCACAGGTTTGGCCAGCACGGTCACTTCAACCATATTACTGCCGATTTCCCTGGCGATAGCACCAAAATCAGGTGTTGTCGCAACAACCCTCAACTTATTATCAGCTGCCATTGCCGGCAGACAGAAAACACATATCAACAAACAAATCTTCAAAATACTCTGATTCATTATAAGTCCTCCGATTAGAATTTATGAGCAGCATGTGCTCCGATTGAAACCATCCACTGAACATAGACTTCGACCACATCCTCTTTACCGTCCGGAGTTTCGTATGATCCGTCGTTGACCTGCAGACGTATCCTCGAAAATTCGGATGGTGTAAAATCCAGCATCACTCCTACACGACCGCTGCAGCCGTATTCCTCGCACGACCCGTCAGGCAGTTCTGACTGATTTGTTAATCCAACCTGATCCCAGCGAAGCCCACCGCGCCAGCGCTCGGCGAATCCATAAAGCGCCTGCACATAATAGCCGTCCTGTTCGTCGACTCTGCTGCTGCCGATAAGCTCAGGCATTAGCTCGTGACCTGCCACGTCCATGTCCTTTTTGCGGAACATATATTCGGACTGGAGTATGACATCGCCTTTGCCGTGTGCCTGCGGGGCATTGAACTTATAGATCATATCAATACCCCAGAAGGAACTGTCACCATCCAGCCAGTGGTCCTCCACGCCGTCAGAATCACCGTCATGCGCTTCCTGGTGAGAACCCAGCGCCCCGGAGATGCCAGCCTGAAGGGCATGATTGCCAGGTAAATCCGGACTGTACTTCAGCCATGCGACCTTTACCCTCGGCCCGGGATGATCAGGCAGAGGCGCTTCCCCATGATACGCGAACATGTTTTCATTGTCGCCCTGGAAAGCTTCGATGCCTGCGAGCATATAGAATGGAGTTGGAGCAAGCCATGACAGCTGTACTCCTTTATCATTTAGACCGTGCTCACCTAGGCAAAGGTTATATATCAGAGGCTGATCGGTGAAATCCCACTGATGCGAATGCTGGGCATTGATGTATCCGAAGTCGCTGAAGAACTTGCCGCCGCGCAGTTTTAGACCGTACGGCAGGCACGTCGTTTCCATTTCTGCTGTTTCCAGTTCAGCGCCGTCCTCAGACACAGCCGCAATGGCAGAACCTTTGAAATATGGATCTATACTTGCCGAAAGCTGTAACTCCAGATGTCTTAGATTGAAACCTTCTTCAACACCGTGGTGATGATGCTCACCCTCAGCGTGGCTATGCCCAAAACCCGACATTTCGCCCAAAACATGACTAATCCCCTCTTCCGAATCGTCGGCGTGATAAAACATATCCACTATCACCGACAGATCCGGGTTGAACGATTGGGCAGAGCGGACAGGCGTCCGGTCATCATTCTGCTGACCAAGGCTTGGCGCAACTGCTATCACGGCCAAAGCCATGAAAGCTGTAAAAAGATTGATTCTGATATACCGCATAGAGAACTCTCCTGTTAAATAATGTTAGAAAACCTGCACAGGCGTGTACCTGTGAGGATACTTACAAAACGACTGAAGTATATCAGCCGACAGGAGGAGCTCTGGCAGAATGGGGACCATTTACATAAGCAGATAGACTAGATATTCTAAGAAAAACAATTTGATTAACCGAAGGGGTGCAGTAAACCGGCAAAGCGTCCAGTGACACTATATCGACAGGAGCATGAACACACTGACAGACAGTGCAACTATCAACGACATGACCACCATGCGAATCGCACTCGGCCGTATGCAACACAGGCAGAATAAGCAGCACCCACAAAAGGGCCGCAACAACAAAACATTCGCTTAAAGTTCCAGTTCTAAATCTCACATTTCGTTTCTAACAAGTTAGTTTTTCACACTCAATATCAAACATAATTAGAATTTCTCTGTGCCCTCCGTGCGCTCCGCGAGAAACACCTTGTTTTTCTCCGCGGTTATCTTTGTTTAAGGCACTAATTGCAGTATCGTCCATAGGGACAATACAATCAATCAAGGTCGAATCTGTCCAGGTTCATCACCTTTGCCCATGCCGACACAAAGTCAGTAACGAATTTCTTCTGTGAATCTTCGCAGGCATACACTTCCGCAACAGCCCTTAACTGGGAGTTTGAACCGAAGACAAGATCTATACGGGTCCCAGTCCATTTAAGTTCGCCTGATTTGCGGTTACGCCCCTCAAACACATCACCGGCTTCAGAAGCCGGCTTCCATGTCGTACTCATATCGAGCAGGTTAACAAAGAAGTCGTTCGATAGAACACCCATCCTCTTTGTGAACACCCCGTGCATAGTCTGGCCGTAATTGGCATTCAAGACGCGCATTCCACCAATAAGCACTGTCATCTCAGGTGCCGTCAGGGTAAGCAACTGAGCCTTATCAACCAGCAGTTCTTCTGCTGAGACAGAGAACTTGGATTTGAGATAGTTACGGAACCCATCAGCAACCGGCTCGAGAACCGAGAACGATTCGGCATCAGTCTGATCCTGCGAAGCATCCGTGCGCCCGGGCGCGAACGGCACGGTCACATCATTTCCAGCCTTTTTCGCCGCCGCCTCTACTGCCGCACAGCCGCCGAGGACTATCAGGTCTGCCAGCGAAACCTTTTTGCCGCCGGATTGAGAATCATTGAACGCCTTCTGTATAGATCCAAGCGACTTGAGAACCTTCGCCAGCTGTTCCGGCTGATTGACCTTCCAGTCTTTCTGCGGTGCAAGACGAATGCGCGCTCCGTTAGCGCCACCCCGTTTGTCGGAACCGCGGAACGTTGCTGCCGAAGCCCATGCGGTTGAGACTAAGTCTGACACCGTCAGTCCTGAAGCCATGATTTTGCTTTTAATGGAAACAATATCCTGCACGTCAATCAGCTTGTGATTTACTGCTGGTATCGAATCCTGCCAAATGAGCGTTTCAGCCGGAACCTCAGGTCCAAGATAGCGAGACTTAGGCCCCATATCACGGTGAGTCAGCTTAAACCATGCCCTCGCGAATGCATCCGCAAACTGTGCTGGATTTTCCAGATAGCGCCGCGCAATCGGTCCATAGACCGGGTCGAATCTGAGTGCCAGATCAGCTGTGGTCATCATTGGCCGGAGCTTCCTGGATGGATCATGTGCATCAGCAACCATATCCTCATCAGCAACATTTTTCGCAAGCCACTGATTCGCACCGGCAGGACTCTTGACGAGTTCCCACTCATACTTGAACAGCACCTTAAGATAGCCCGAATCCCATTTTGTTGGATTAGGTTTCCATGCCCCTTCCAGTCCGCTGCTGATCGTGTCTCCGCCCTTGCCGCTAAGGTAACTGCTCTTCCACCCAAGCCCCTGCTGCTCAACTGGCGCAGCTTCCGGCTCCGGACCGACGTGGGTAGCCGGACCGGCTCCATGGCACTTGCCGAACGTGTGGCCGCCTGCGACAAGAGCAACGGTCTCTTCATCATTCATCGCCATACGGGCGAAAGTTTCCCGTATATCCCGACCTGAAGCAACAGGATCCGGATTACCATTAGGTCCCTCCGGGTTGACATAGATCAGCCCCATCTGTACGGCTGCAAGAGGATTATCCAACTCGCGGTCACCGGAATAACGCTTACCGCCCAACCACTTGTCCTCAGAGCCCCAGTAAATGTCTTTTTCCGGCTCCCAGACATCGACACGGCCTCCGGCAAAACCGAAAGTTTTGAAGCCCATTGACTCGAGCGCGCAGTTTCCGGCAAGTATCATCAAGTCAGCCCATGATATCTTACACCCGTATTTCTGCTTAATCGGCCAGAGAAGCCGGCGAGCCTTATCGAGGTTGACATTATCCGGCCAGCTGTTCAAAGGAGCCAGACGCTGTGAACCAGATCCTGCCCCACCGCGTCCGTCGCCCATCCTGTAGGTGCCTGCACTGTGCCAGGCCATCCTGATAAACAGCGGACCATAGTGCCCCCAGTCGGCAGGCCACCAGTCCTGCGAATCTGTCATAAGAGCATAAAGGTCTTTTTTCACCGCTTTGAGGTCAAGCTTCTTGAATTCTTCTGCGTAATTGAAGACTTTACCCATCGGATTGCTCTTGCAAGACTGCTGATGCAGGATATCGAGGTTGAGCTGATTTGGCCACCAGTCTTTATTGGAAGTCCACTTGCCTAACATTTCTCCGCGAGTTTTACCTGTTACCGGACATTTCATTTCACCGCTCATTTCAACCTCCCGTTGTTTTTTCTTATTTTCCTGCCAGTCCGACCTGTTTAACACTTTTTGCACAGTCCCCTGAACTCAAGATGGAATTCTTCAACTCTTCCTATCTCGGCCGCCTCACGCGGAACTGACAGCCAGTCCAGTGCCTCACCGCTAAAATCGCTTATCTACCAGCAAGATCTGCACGCAAAACGGTAATGCCTTGCCCTGTTGGATACTTAGGCAATCAATGCATTATTAGCAATCCAAAGCAATTGTTATTATTTGCATTTGCCATTATCACCCGAACCGTATCAACAGGCTGTCTTTATCTGAAGAGTCTATGGCTGTCTCGAATCTACTCAACGATTTCTTTGCCAACCCCTTTTTATAGACGCCATCGACCCCAAACGTCGAGCGACCCAGACTGGCGCATCGAAACTGTTTCTCATCATGACGGTATTCTACCTCGACACCACGATGCGGACAGCTGAGAGAAACCACGGAATATTCCGCGTCACCAGTCCGCGCAATAATTATCTCCCGAGGAAGTCTTGTATCCGACGCTTTTATCGCCCCACCCACCTTTCCGAGAATCGGCACCTTCGAAATATTTATTTTCATGACATTATTTTCTATGACATACGCGCCTTTGTCCAAAGATTTCGTACTGCCCTTCTTGGTGAAAGTCGCACAGCTGCTCAGACCGCAAATACAGGCCCCAGTCCCGGCCACTGCCGTACCGACAATAAATTTTCTGCGGCTACTTTTAGACATGATAACATCCTTTAATGATCACAGCTATTGGCGCCGGTCCGCAAAGTTCCAGACATGTAGGCCTTCACTAAGACCTCCGGTGTTTCTGCCGGAGCCCCGACCAAAACCTTGATTCCGTTATCAGCAAACAATGACTGGGCCCTCTGTCCCATCCCTCCCGCAATTATCAAGTTCGCACCCTGCTCGTGCAGCCATTTCGGCAGTACCCCAGGTTCATGTGGTGGCGGGGTCAACATTATTGTTCCAATGACTTTCTTCGCCTTTTCATCTGCCTCGACCAGCGCAAACTGCTCACAATGCCCAAAATGTATGCACAACTTCCCATCCGCCAACGGTATCGCTATCTTCATAGTTCCTCCCTCTGTTTTGTTATTACTGATTGTTTCAATATTTCCAGTCACTGATTTTTCAGCCGAAAGTGCCAATATCGGCGTTATCAGCCGCTCAATAGCCTTTGCTGTCTCCGTCTGGCTGTAATGATAGACAAATGCTGTTCCGCTATCGCACGCCTCGCCTACAGCCGGATCGATAGGGACTTTACCGAGGAAGGGAACTCCCATATCCAGCGCCATACGTTCGCCGCCGCCTGACTTAAAAATCTCGGTCAGCTCGCCGCATTTCGGGCACACGAAGCCGCTCATATTCTCAACTACTCCCAGCACTGGCATATTCATCCGTTGACAAAAATTAACCGACTTCCTGACATCGACTATTGCCACGTCCTGGGGAGTGGTCACTATGACAGCACCATCAACAGGCTGAGCCAGTTGGCAGACAGACAGCGGCTCGTCACCAGTCCCTGGCGGCGAATCAATTATAAGATAGTCAAGATCGCCCCATTCAACATCTTTCAGGAACTGCTTTATGACGCCCATTTTCATAGGGCCTCTCCATATAAGTGCATCATCCCTGTCTCTAAGCATAAAGCCGATGGACATAACCTTCAGCCCCGCTTTCTCGACCGGCAAAATAACATCGTTCAGGCTTTGTACAGTTGCATCTTCAATCTTCAGCATTTTCGGAATACTCGGCCCGTGGATATCAACATCAAGCAGTCCTACTTTCCTGCCAGCGAGAGACAGGGATATTGCCATGTTAACGGCTATCGTGCTTTTGCCGACGCCACCCTTGCCCGACATCACGATTATCTTGTGTTTGATCCGCCCCATCCGCTCCTTGAGCATCTGTTCTTCGAGAAGCTGATCAAAGTCTTCCGGGCTCTGCCCTGCTGCCGCTGAGCAGCCGCCCTGACTAGTTGCCTTGTCATTTGTTCCGCATCCGCATTTTTCTTTTTTCTTCATGTTATTCCTTTTAAAAATTCATAACCAGACCGGCGCCGCAAGGCCTGCAGATATCCGGAAACGCCGTAAATATTGCTGAAAAAGCTTTATGTCCGGTGCAATGCATTGGAGATATCGACCTGATGTCAAAGCGCTGGAACTGCTTTAGCGTCCACTTCAGCCTAACTTCATTTGAAGCCCTCAGATGCATCCCGCCGATTACCGCACGGAAGGGCTTATCCCCGGTGAGGCTGCTTATGTGATCCAGAATATTCACAACACCTGAATGCGCACAGCCAAGCAGAACGACAGTACCCTGATCGGTCAATATGTACATCGCCTGATCATCCATGATCGGATCGGGTGTTGTCCCATCAGGATCAAGGAAAAACGGTTCGGATATCGCCTCTTCCATGTGTTTGCGCGGTATCTCGCCGGTTGTCCAGATATCTGCGGCAATTTCCAAAGGCTGTCGCGACGTCACTAATTTGCTTCGTTCACTCAGCAGGCTTGATTTGCTATCTAGTGGCATGCCGATATCACGCATACCGTTATCTCCTCTATAGTAACGGAGCAGAATAGCGTCGGGATGAGCAAAGACATTGACAGATTTATTCGCAAACCTGATGACCTTCCCCAGCCCACCGGTATGGTCGTAATGACCGTGACTCAGAACAACGGTATCAACAGCGTCCAATCCGATACCCAGAAGCTCCGCATTTGTACTCAATGCCCGCCCCTGCCCAGTATCGAACAAGATACATTTGTCGCCAGTATCAATGCAGAACGAAAGGCCATGCTCACCGATGGCATTTCCCGCCAGTACGTTATTATCAGCCAGAACAGATATTCTTATGCCACTCTTCATATTTTAATTGCCTCCCATATTGATATGATATCGGCCGCAGCGGGGCTCGCTTGGTATTCGATCACGGATCGGCCTGCGATCTGCGCGTCGGTGAAAGAGCGGTCGTACCGGATCAGACCTGCAGCAACGGCACCGGCCTTTACCGCCTCATCCTCTATTTGAGCAGCCATATTCCTGTTCAAATCGTACTTATTCACACATATATAGGCAGGGATATTGAAATGTTTTGTCAATTGCAGCACTCGTTTCATGTCATGTGAACCCGACATTGTGGGTTCAGTGACCACTAGCACAGCCGACGCGCCGCTGATTGAGGCGATAACGGGGCACCCTATACCAGGCGGGCCATCGACGAGAATAAGATCTTTCTTCTGATCCTGAGCCAGCTTCCTAGCCACCTCCTTGACCTTACTCACCAGTTTCCCGGAATTTTCGCCACCCGGTTCAAGCCTGGCGTGCGCCATAGGTCCGTACTTCGTATCGGATACGCACCAAACTCCGGCAATACGTTCGGGAAAATCTATAGCCTTTACCGGGCAGGACCACACACATACACCGCAGCCTTCGCAAGCCGTTGGATCCACAAAGAAAGAATAATCATTAACATCATTCTCACCACCCATGCGAGATATCGCACCGTACCGGCATCGCGCCAGGCATACTCCGCATCCAATGCAATCTGCCTGCCGGATAAGGGCCTCATTACCGGATCTGAATTCCTCCTGCCGGCGACTTTCCGGCGCAAGCAGGAGATGAAGATCAGCCGCATCAACATCACAGTCAGCCAGCACGGCATTCCCAGCTATTGCGGCGAAGGAAGCCACTATACTGGTTTTTCCTGTCCCGCCTTTGCCACTGATAACAACTATTTC
>CAMCYG010000039.1 GCA_945883775.1 Victivallis vadensis | reverse complement strand
GCATGCCGATCGCCGCTGCGCTGGCGAAAACCGGGGCCGGAACCGGCACAATGGTCGGCTTCATAACAGCTTGGTCGCTCTGGGCATTCGCCCGCCTGCCTCTGGAAGTCGGCATACTCGGCTGGAAACTTACCCTGGCGCGCATAGCCAGCACGTTCATCTTCCCACCCATAGCCGGCTACATTGCATACATGCTCTTTGACAAGGGGAAATGACAGAGCCACGAAAAAAACTATGACTCCCAACTCTATTTCAGACTACCAGGACCGCATTACTGAAGCGCTTGTCAAATTCTTCGGCAAGGATCAGCGCCGTATCGCACATACCCTAGACGTCCTCAGGCATGCCCAACAAATTGCCGGCACAAGGATTGAAGCAGATCCTGATGTGCTGACCGCAGCTGCACTTCTGCATGATGTCGGAATCAAGCCGGCCGAGGAACTTTACGGCTATAACAATGGCCCCCTGCAGGAGAAATACGGCCCGCCGGAAGCAAAACGCCTACTTGACGAAATGGGGTTCCCTGAAACTAAAACCGCAAAGGTCATTGAGATCATAGGAAACCACCACTCCCGTTCCCGCTATGATTACGTCGAACTCGAAATTCTTAAGGAAGCCGACGCCATAGTCAACAGGGCTGAAAGCCAGACAGGTTACCAGCCTGATGTTCGCTCAACGTAGCCCATAGGAGCCATAACCAAATGCTTCGCCACTTTATGCCCGTGGATTTTGAAAGAATCTGACATTTCCGTTTTTAAAACTTGAAATCAAACAGATAACTGCTAATTTGACGAAGTTTTCTGGGCCCCCATCGTCTATCGGTTAGGACATCGGGTTTTCAACCCGGTAAGCTGGGTTCGACTCCCAGTGGGGGCGCCAACTTTTGGTCTTGGATACGTTATAACTGCCCTTCACAAGGGCATCACGTTGCAACTATTAGCATAAGATCGGAGGAATCATGAACGGTATTGCAGTTTCTGACTTCAGAAATATCACCTTGATGGGACACACCGGCTGCGGCAAGACTACACTAATCGATGCATTGCTATTCAAACTGGGACTTAACGACAGGCAGGGCTCTGTATCAGCCGGATCCAGCATGGCCGATTACACTGACGAAGAGAAGCACCGTAAAATCACCGCCTACGCCAAACCTTTTATGGCAAACTTCAAGTCGGCAGCCGGAAAAAAATTCGGTCTTTGCTGTACTGACACTCCCGGCTTCATGGATTTCTACGGCCAGGTGATCAGCGCCTGCCGGTCGACTGAGACCGCAGTAATAGTCATTGATGCTTCCGCAGGCTTACAGGTAGGCACACATCGCACATGGAAATACGCCGAAAAACAGGGCATGCCCAAAGCTATTATCATCACCGGCCTCGATAAGGAAAACACATCTTTCCAGAAGACGATCGATGCCATACAACAGAATTTGGGATCGAAATGCGTCCCGGTAACTATACCCACCAGCGACGGCAAAAATGTCATCGACGTGTTCGACCCCAAAGCCGGACCAGAGGCTGAGAGCATTAAAAATCAGGTGTCTGAACTGGCGGCAGAGACCGACGACAAGATGATCGAGGAATTCCTAGCAGGCCAGCCGCTGACCGCAGAGGAACTATCCAGCGGCATCAAGAATGCCGTCAAGAAAGGCACCCTTGTCCCGATATTCGTATGCATGCCGCTGAAATCCATAGGACTTAACGAACTATTGGAAGGCATCGCAAATTATCTGCCCAGCCCGGCTGACTTGCCGGCAAAAGATGCGGAAGGGAAAGCTATCCCAACCGACGCGGATGGGCCAATGAGCGCATTCGTATGGAGAACCATCAACGATCCATTTGTTGGCCATCTTGCTTTTGTGAGAGTCCTCGGCGGAACGCTAAAAGCCGATAGCGAAATCTACAATGCAACAAAAGATCAGAAGGAAAAAATAGGCAACCTGGTGATCGTCAACGGCAAGAAGACTCAAAATGTCACCAGCGCCACCGCCGGCGATATCGTAGCCTTACCAAAACTCAAGCTGACGAGTATGAACGATACGCTTTGCGACATTGGAAAGAAAGTCATATGCCCTCCCATGACCTTCCCCGGCCAGGTAATGTTCATGGCTGTTGTGGCGAAAAGCCAGACAGACGAGGACAAGATCGGCGTCGCATTGGCAAAGATCACAGAGGAAGACCCGACCATGAAAGTCTTCAGAAATACCGAGACCAAGGAAACCATAATCTCAGGACTCGGGGACGTGCACATAGACCTTGCAGCAGAGAAGATGAAGATTCGAAGCCACGTAGAAGTCGTGCTCTCTACGCCTAAGGTACCCTACCGCGAAACCATAACCGGCACAGGCGAAGGCCACTGCAAACACAAGAAACAGTCCGGAGGCAGAGGCCAATATGCTGAAGTCTATCTAAAGGTCTCGCCCAAGCATGATGATTCGCCTGACTGGTTCGTCGACGATATCGTAGGCGGCGTCATTCCAGGCAACTTCGTGCCAGCCTGTCAGAAGGGCGCGGCAGAGGCCATGATCCACGGCCCGCTGGCCAGTTATACAGTTACACACGTAAAGGTCTCGGTTTACGACGGATCATACCACGACGTTGACTCCTCGGAAATAGCGTTCAAGATCGCAGCCGGCAGAGCGTTCAAGGACGCGATGATGAAAGCAAAGCCAGTCCTTCAGGAGCCGCTGATGACCATCAAGGTTTCCATACCGGAACAATATCTCGGTGACATTAACGGCGACTTGAATCACAAGCGCGGCAGGATTATGGGCATGGAGACAGCCGGAGGCATACACATTATTACAGCCGTAGTTCCGCAGGCAGAGCTTTTCCATTATGTCGCAGAACTGCGCAGTATTACTGCCGGTCAGGGCACATTTGAGACAGAATTCTGCAGATACGATGTCGTCCCTTCAAACATAGCACAGAAGGTTATAGCCTCCGCGGTGAAGCATAAGGAAGAAGAAGATTAACAGACCGGGGACAGATGCTGGATAAATGCGAACTGTGTCCAAGAAAATGCGGAACTGACAGGATAAGCGGCAAGACCGGCTACTGCGGCGCAGGCATACAAGCGCAGGTATTCAGGTTCGGACCTCATTTTGGCGAGGAACCCCCCATATCGGGAAGTAAAGGCTCCGGGACGGTATTTTTTAGCAGATGCACCATGCGCTGTATCTACTGCCAGAACTTTAATTGGAGCCAAAACGACAGCGGAAAGAAATACGATAAGGACGGACTTTCAGGCATTTTGGAGCATCTTAAGGCAGAAGGCTGCCACAACTGGAACCTGGTAAGCCCTACCCCATGGCTCCCTATGATAGAGGAAGCGGCTGATGCTGTACGAAAGAAAGGCCATATACTACCTTTTGTGTATAACACCAGTGGATTTGAGAGACCGGAGTCGCTTGAGAGATATAAGTCATTGGCAGACATATATTTGACCGATCTGCGATATGCAAAGAGCAGCTCAGCGGCTGAAGGATCTGACGCGCCCATCTATGTCGAGACTGCCAGGGTGGCGCTAAAAAAAATGTGGGATCTGACCGGAGCCATAGAGACTGACGATGCCGGAATAGCGGTTCATGGAACCATATGCAGGATCCTCGTACTGCCTGGCCGGGCGGATGAGGCGATAGACAATCTGCGCTGGATCGCAAAAGATATCGGCACGGACATATCTTTGAGCTTGATGGCACAGTACCATCCGGTGTACAAAGCACGCGACATTAATGGGTGGGACCAGAGGGTACAGGCGGACGAATACAGGAAAGTCTGCGATGTAATGAATGACCTCGGGTTTGAGAACGGATGGATTCAGGAGTGGGAAGCTGAAGTTGACAGGGATATGGCAGGATTCCACATGAAAGAAGGCGCCGGACCCGTTAAAAAACTTAAAACTACAGGAGATTAGAAAAATGAGCGGTCATAGTAAATGGGCAACGATTAAGCATAAGAAGGGCGCGGCAGACGCCAAGCGCGGAAAAATCTTCAGCAAGCTGAGCAAGGAAATGATGGTTGTGGCAAAACAGGGCGGCGGCGACCCAGGCAAGAATCCTTCCCTGCGAGCTCTTCTTCAGAAAGCCAAGAGCGTAAACATGCCCGGCGAGAACATTGAACGCGCCATCAAAAAAGGAACCGGCGAACTTGAAGGAGTGACATTCGAAGAAGTTGTTTACGAAGGCTACATCGGAGGCGGCGTCGGATTAATCGTCAAAGTTCTGACCGACAATAAAAACCGTGCGGCAGCCGAGATCCGGCATATCTTCTCCAAACATGGAACGAGTTTCGCCGGCCAGGGCGCAGTCACCCGTGGATTTGACAGAAAAGGCCAGATATTCGTAGATGCGTCATCAATCAACGAAGACAAGCTGATGGACATCGTGCTAGAAGCTGGCGCCGACGACATGAGCCGGGATGGCGACGAATTCGAGATACTCACAGATCCCGCCAAGTTCACAGCAGTGATGGAGGCACTGGAAAAGGCAGGCATAAAGACAGATGAATCCGGAATCTCACAGGTCCCCCAGACATATGTGCCTATATCAGACAAACAGATCGCTACATCTAACATGAAGTTTGTTTCCGATCTCGAAGACAACGATGACGTCCAGAATGTATACACCAACATGGACGTCTCGGATGAAATACTCAAAGAGCTCGAGAAGGAATAATCAGAAATCACCTCAGGGCTGATTTCTGTGCTCCGAAGATGGCCGACAGAAAACAACAAGCGGGCATCAGGATCCTGGGAATAGACACTTCCCTGCGATCCACCGGGTATGGCGTTATAGAGCAGATCGGCAACAAGGTCGTCCCCGTAGAATACGGCAACATAAAAGTCCCGCAATCAGTGAGGCGCTCAGAAGCCTTGCTGAGGATATCTTCAGGCATCACGGAAGTGGCAAAAAGAACCGGAGCGCAGATTGCGTCAATCGAGGATATCTTCTTCTGCAAAAATGTCAGAACAGCAATAACCCTTGGCGAAGCAAGAGGCGCAGCATTAACGTCGCTTGAATCACTAGGAATACCGGTATACGAGTACGCACCCCGCAAGATCAAACAAGCTGTCACCGGCAACGGTGCCGCTGAAAAACAGCAGGTCCACAAGATGCTGATGACCATATTGGGCATCGCCGAACTCCCCCAGGAAGACGCGGGAGATGCTCTTGCAATAGCTGTATGCCATATGCATAATAACACAAGCATTAAGGAATTGATGCCGGAAAGGATCTGATGATTGCTTATCTGAAAGGCACATTGGAGGAGAAACACCCAACCTCGGCCATTATCGACGTGGCAGGAGTCGGATATGAATTGCTCATTCCTTTAAGCAGCTTCGAGAAATTGCCGTCAACCGGGAGTCAATGCAAACTGCTTGTGTATGACTGCGTCCGGGAAGATTCTCACCAGCTTTTCGGTTTTTTCACCAATCAGGAACTGGAAATGTTCAGCATGCTCCTCAGTGCCAGCGGCATAGGTCCCAAGACAGCTCTGGCATGCTTAAGCGGCCTTTCTGTACGTGACATCAAGACAGCACTTGTAAACGGTGACGTCAAAAGACTCAACTCGATATCCGGCGTGGGCAAGAAACTGGCCGAGCGGATGATAGTTGAACTGAAAGACAAGATAAGCCAAAGCGATGCCCTGGAAGCCATTGCCGGGCCCGCATCGAATATGGACATGCGCATGCGCGATGCTATTCTGGCACTGGTCGCACTAGGCTATAAACAGGAAACAGCACGAAAAATGGTCTTAGACCTGGTGGCAGGCAAGGATCATTCAACGTGGACGGCAGATGAGATCGTACGTAAATCGCTCGCAACTTGAAAGACGGCACAAAGTGAAAGGTTAAAGGTATAAAGAAAGAATCCTTGCTTTAGCAGGAATTACACTTTTCACATTATACTTTATACTCCTGAAAATAATATGAGCACCAACATAAGAGTGGATTTAAACAGACCGGACAAGGACCTTGACGTCGGACTCCGCCCAACTAGATTTCAGGACTACGTCGGCCAAGACAAGGTCAAGGAAAGACTGGAGCTTGCAGTCAAAGCCGCAACCAAGCGCCAGGACGTGCTGGATCATGTCCTGCTGTTCGGTCCGCCCGGCCTCGGGAAGACCACAATGGCATTCATACTGGCCAAAGAAATGGGCGTTAACATAAAGGTCACCTCCGGGCCGGTCATCAACAAGCCGGGCGACCTCGCAGGTCTGCTTACCAGCCTGGAAAAAGGCGACATACTTTTCATCGACGAAATACACCGCCTACAGAAGGCCGTTGAAGAATACCTCTATGCTGCAATGGAAGATTTTATGATAGACATCATGATCGATCAGGGCCCAAACGCCAGATCGGTACGGCTGGATCTGAAACATTTCACGCTCATAGGCGCTACGACCAGAAGCGGCCTGATATCCGCACCTCTGCGCTCAAGATTCGGAATAGCCAACAGACTGGATTATTACACACACGACGACCTCAAAAAGATCATCGAACGGTCTGCCAGAATACTTAACGTTGATATCGACAGCGCTGGTGCAATGGAAATCGCTTCACGATCACGAGGAACCGCCCGTATAGCCAACAACTTACTCAGACGGGTGCGGGATTATGCGCAGATCAGGGCTGACAATGTGATAACAAAGGACGCGGCCGACAAGGCGCTGGAAATGCTTGATATCGACAAGTGCGGCCTCGACGAGATGGATAAGAAAATAATCCTGACCATCATTGACAAGTTCTCAGGCGGCCCGGTCGGACTGAATTCGCTGGCAGTATCAGTCTCCGAAGAATCCGACACCATAGAAGAAGTCTATGAACCTTATCTTATCCAGGAAGGTTATCTGAACAGGACCTCCAAGGGACGGATGGTAACCGAGCTGGCATACAAACGCTTTGGACTGAACACACCGGTCCGCAAAGGCGAATTGTTGTAGACTATAAGCACCAAGCCGAAGCCTTGCAAGGGCAGGCAAGCCGGGGCTCCGGCTCGGCTTGCTTACCCCGGCACAATCAAATGCAGACGCCTCGCCCTACCATTTTCCAATCTTTCATAGGCAGGGCGAAGCCTCCGGCTGAGCCGTCTGCACCTAATCACAGATGCGCCCAAACCAATGACCCCAAAACTCATGCTTGAGTAGCTGGAGAAATAGTCTATTATATCCCGTTTGCGCCAGATGAGGAATCTGATGCCACGACGGACAATACGGATATATTATGGATGATAGCACAAAGCCAGCGACAGAAGAATCAGGAACGATAACCAAGGACCTGATTCTGGACTTGAATTTTGTTCCAGATTGGGCACGCAAAGCACCGGAAGCGAACTATTTCGACAGCAACCGAGGCAGTCATACCGAAAGACCCGAGCGACGCAGGGACTTTGGCGACAGAAGATCCGACTCCAGAAGCCGTGACCGCGGACCGCGTCCTGAACGCAGACGAGAAGAAGGACCACGCAACACCGACCGACGCAGAAGCCAGGATCGTGAACCCTTCGAACGGATCGAGAGACCGCAGGTCTGTATCCGCTTTCTCCCCCATCGCAACTACCTTACGGAAGTAATCCGCAGAATCAAGTTGAGCAAAAGAGCACATCCGCTTCTACAGGTGGCGGAACTCTTCATCGCCAACCCGGGCTCCTGCGAGGTCAGGATTGAAGTAGATTACGAAGCAAAGAATGTAAACATCTACCAATGCAAAGTGTGCGGCATGGTAGCAATGCGCGAAGATACTCTGTTCAGCCACATAACACAGACCCACCTTGAGAACTTTTTCACCAAAGAAGAAAAGGAAGGGCCGGAACCCAAGGGCAAATTCAACTGCATTCT
This sequence comes from Victivallis vadensis, assembly GCA_945883775.1. Taxonomy (GTDB): domain Bacteria; phylum Verrucomicrobiota; class Kiritimatiellia; order UBA8416; family CAMCYG01; genus CAMCYG01. Next base: position 13,126 of record CAMCYG010000039.1, on the reverse strand, counting down.
TCAGTGCGGACTAACCAATCAGCTGATCGGACCGCCAAACCATCACAGCACAGCGGACAAAATCAAAGAGATACGCACCACCCATTACAAGGGCATGTCGGAAGATGAATACAAATCGCATCTTCGTACTTTTCATGACGCCGAAAAGATCGAGCAATGGAAACAGCTCAGCCGGAAAGAGACATCTTACCGCCTGAAAACCGCAGCCGAAGGCGATAAGGCCATGAATTGGGCCGGGGCCGAGACTTTCTTTAAGACCTCAATCGCCCCGTCACAGTGCGTAAAGTCAAAGAAGGTCTCATTGTCAGGCAAAATAGCACGCGACATTCAGGATCCGGGTCTGGCTATGGCAGTGCGCGATGCCTGGCAGCAGGAAAGCCGGTTTCCGGCATCACTGGTGGGATCACTCCGCGGCGCTTTCCGCAGCATGGACCTCCAGCATTTCAAGGCAGGCAGAGGCGCAATATTTATTTCCGATATAAAACCCTGCCCGATCGATCCGGAAACAGCCATCCCCTCAATAAGGGACGTACTGTTGTACCTGAAGGACCATCCCGGCTGTACAAGAGCCACCCTGGTAGAGGTGCTCCGACCAGGCTCAGCGATTGACTCTGCCGAAGCAAAAGAAATACTTTCTCCTCTAACCTGGCTGATTGAGCGCGGACACATCATTGAATTCTTCGACGGAACACTGGCTGTCATCCATGGCAAACCGGCTAGAAAATAATCCTTTCTGCTTAAACATAACGAGTCTGACTGCAAGGGGACACTGTACGTAACAGAATTCTGCCTTACCCTATAGTGCATGCGCTTGAAAATACTTGCCCACGCAAAGCGCAGCAGATATTCTTATGAATAGACATATTACAAGGGACGGAGATATGTAATGGCAGCGATTAATAAACCATTAGACAGAGAGAAAGCATCGGAAGTACTGGCTGGACTGCGCAGGGACGTTGAGGCCAGGCGAAACGGATACCGGATGCGCGCATTAAGCATCCTGCCCCATTTCTGCGTAAGCTGCGGACGCGAATTCGAGGGCAAGCGCCTGAAAGAACTGACAGTCCACCACAAGGATCACAACCATAACAATAATCCGCCTGACGGAAGCAACTGGGAACTTCTGTGTTTATACTGTCATGACCACGAGCACGAAAAAAGCCTGCTTACAGGATATTACGAACCTGGCAGTGCAGTCGCCACAAGTAAAAAAACGGCGCCTTCAGTCTTTTCGGCGTTTGAAAACCTGGACTCACTTCTGAATAAGAGCGACAAGAAGTAACACGTAAGAACCGCGGATTAGGCCCTGATCGCCTTATGAAACTTTTCTATTCGCAGGAGCTGAAAGTCTTCACGCAGATACAAGTAGCCATTATCATCTACTATAACCGGTTTCCCATGATTATCAGGATGCTTAGGGTCGGACAACCTCGCAATAGCCTCTTTTAACTCTTTTTTGCCAGCTCCTGTTGATTTACGACAGAGCACCATGAAATACCCATATTTGATTTTAGGGTTCTCTTTCAGAAGCTTAGCCACCTTCTCATCAAGAGTCAGATTATCTTCTGCTTGAGCAGCTAAGCTGACGGCATTGGGTTGTTGTGTCGTATTATGCATATCTGGTACATATTGACACATTCCCTGACCAAAACAACAAAATGCGAATAATATTTCTTTGCTCTCGCCGGTAAGCACCTGGACTGAAAACGTTATTTCATGACGATCGAGCCGCATCTTGTTGCACAACCGTTTTACGTGCGGCAACATAGCACAAAAAAAGGTCGAGCCGATATATCGGCTCGACCATAATTGTCTGGGGCGAATGGCGGGACTCGAACCCGTAACCCTCAGAATCACAATCTGATGCTCTAACCATTGAGCTACATTCGCCATCAAAACTGGGTTATTTATAGTTATATCAGCTCAAACATCAATACAATAATTATATATTGGCATTTCATTACAATCTCTAAGGCAGTTTGTTTCGTATTTACGAAGCACGATTCTGAGAATATAATGACCAGCATGCAAATTGAGATCATAAAGTCTGGTGACAATTACATCTACCTCATCATTGACGGTTCGTCTGCCGCTGTCGTCGATCCGTCTGAAGCAGAAAACGTACTGACTATTGTCAGAAACGCCGGACTGGACTTAAGCACGATCCTTATAACGCACGATCACCATGATCATACCGCAGGAGTAAAATCGCTCAGAAACCATACCAATTGCATGGTCTACGGACCCTCACAGGATTGTCCGGTGAAGAATGGACAGGTTATCCATATAGGAATCACTGCCTTCTCAGTGATTTCAGTCCCAGGTCACACGTCAAATGATGTCGCTTACTATTCCGCCGAAGCAAGCGTTATCTTTACCGGTGACACGTTGTTTGGCGCCGGCTGTGGTCGCATATTCGGCGGCAGTGCAGAACAGATGTGGAACTCGCTGCAGATCTTACGTAATCTGCCAAATGACACTCTCATATATTGCGGACATGAATACACCGTCGCGAACCTCGAATTCGCTATCAGCATCGAACCCCATAACAATACTATAGCTCATAGGCTGACAGAGGAGAGAAAGCGGCAGAAACACGGGACTGCAACCATTCCGACAACAATGGCACTAGAAAAGATCACCAATCCGTTCCTCCGCTGTGACGATACTGATTTCAAGAAAGCAGTTGGCTTGTCCGACAGGAATTCCACCGAAGTCTTCGCCGAAATCCGCAAACGAAAAAATTCGTTCTGATCAATACCCGAATGATATATCTCGCAAGACACATAAAGCAGCCCATGAGGGTCACAACAAAACAAAGACGGCTCGGCCAGCTTGTCTCGCCGGAGCTTCTTGGCATAGGCGGAAGGCCTCGCCCCACCCCAATGCCGGAAAAACAGGGCGAACCCTCCTTGACCTGCAAAGCTCTTAAGCGAAGAAGGAAGGGTGCGCCAAAACTTCTTTGCTGAGGATGGCAGGACAAAGAGCAGAATATTTAGCCGCCGGCACCCAGCCTCGACCCTGATAATAAGCGTAGAACACCATTAATAAGAACCTTCTTGTTGCCGCAGGAAGCTAGTCCTGCTAATATTAAAGAATCATGAGATTACATTTCAAACTAACGCCTTTATTATGCATTGCGGTTGCAGTGCTTCTTGCAGGATGTTCTTCTGTGAAACCGCTAAACCTGAATGATTCCAGACGAAACATAGTAATCACCGCAGATAATCACCTTAAAATAGAAAATGATTACATCGACTACAAAGACATTAAGAGCGAACTTATCAGACGGCTTATCACCAACAACACCCAGATTACCATCCACGTCCACGAAAAGTCCTCACAGAAAGCATTTGATACTCTTTATGACAAACTCCGATCAGAAGGATTCAAGAGTATAGACTTTGCGTTGTACAACAAATAAAAAGCCGGCATGGTTTCCCATGCCGGCATAGTATTCGACAGATCAGCCCTTACTTCTTCTCGTCGCCTTCTTTACTGTCTTTGCAACCCTCGCCTTTCTTACCCATCAGGCCGCGTCCTTTTCCAGGGCCACCCATTGCTTCCATTTCTTCATGCATGGCCTTGATCTCTTCCTTGCCAGCTTCTTTCTCTTCATCGTTAAGCTTGCCATCTGCATCTTTGTCATACTTCTTAAGAATGGCATCCTTCTTGGCCTTCATCTTGCCGTGCATTTCCGCCCTTTCCTTTTTCATAACTGCACGCTCTTCGTCGGAAAGCTTACCGTCCTTGTCCGCATCAAACTTCTCAAGCGCCTTTGCCTCCATGCCTGCACGCTTCTTCTCAAACTCAGCCTTGGCCGCCGCCTTCTCAGAATCGGAAAGCTTACCGTCCTTGTCAGCATCAAACTTCTCGAGCATCTTCTTATGGTGTTCCGGATTGCCCATGCCTGGCCCGCACTTACCCTTGCCTTGTACATCGCACTTTGCTGCCTCTTCATCACCCGCCTGAACCAGCACCGCCGCGAAACACGCCACCACCAGCCAAACTAACTTCTTCATCTAGACCTCCTCTGTTTATTTGTTATTACATCCAGCACACAGCATATATAACGAACATAGTTATATATTATTGTATTGTTTTTCGAAGTAGATTCGGCAGGGATCCTATTCAAACTCAATATTTATGTTATATTCGTTATAGGCAACGCCGACATTGACATCCACCACCGTGAGCCGGCCATTCAGAACGTCCATAAATCCGCTGAAATATCTGTCGCTATTCTGCGCAGTAAGCGTCAACCGGTACGTGCCAGGAGCGAGATCGAAAGCCCGGTCAGAATAATCGCCAACTTTATCCAGATATTCGCCGTCTATATAGACCTCAAGATCATCGGTATGATTATCTATTATAAGACTGCCCTGTCCGGCAGGCGGAACGTGATGATCATGATCATCCTCACACCCAGTAAGCCAAACCAGCGACACCAGCAATAAAGAGAACAAGATTTTGTTCATGTAGGAGATTGTATACAATTGAAGACTGAACTGCAATCCTGATCTGAGCAGGCGCACCGCGGCGCCTATTGACATAAGCCGGATTTGTTAGATTCTATTACAACGAGCAATGCATCTCATTATAGGGCGCAGACTGCCGCAACGCCGTCAATGGATATTTCAGGCTTTGGAAGCCGTGCCTCGCTCCATCAGCCAGATGATTGCGATACATATCTCATAGAGAACATACAGAGGGATGGCAAGCATGAACTGGGTCGCAGGATCGACCGTAGGAGTTATCAGGCCCGATACAATGAGCATTATCACAAACATGTGCCGTCTTTTGCTCTTAATGAAATCAAAGGTAATAAGACCTATCTTCCACAAGGCAATGACTACCACGGGGTATTCAAATGCAAGCCCCAGAGCCAGCAAAAACTTGAGAACAAACCCGACGTATGCAGACGCCAGGATGAAATCCATCTTTATTCCATAAATGCTCCCTATCAGGAACATCCACTTTATAGTGACTCCCAACAGCTGGCATCCCACGGCGATTCCAATCACGAACAGAATCGTTGCAAAACCGAGAGATCCCAGAACGGCATCCCTCTCCTTCTTCTTCAAGCCGGGAAAAACAAAGCGAGACACGAAGTATAGCACAAACGGCATGCTGATTATCAGCCCGGTCCAGAAGATTGTACTCAACGCCATAGTCAGAAGCCCCATGAAATCGCCACCCTGCAGGATGCTTTCGGGATCCTTGGCATACTTCATGGCAGGATCTTTAAGCGCATGGATAAGAGGAATGCTCAGCAGTTTAAAGATAAAGGGTGACAGCGGTATGGCAATAAGCATGCCGACAATCACCGATACAAGGCTCCATAGAAGCATGCTGCGCAGATCATCCAGATGATCAAGGAAGGATTTATTACCCTTCTCGTCGCCGTTGTTTTCATCATCCAGCGCGGTCATTAGATCGTGTCTCCGGTTCAGAATTTGCTGTGCTGGGCTGGACTGATCCGCCATCTGAGGACATGCCCTCTGCATCACTGGAATGAGCGGGCAGTTCGGCATCAGGCGCTTTAATCAACTCATCGACATGTACAGGCGCCTCGCCGTCGTGCAAAGCGACCGGCTCACCAAAACCAGACTCCTGCTCCGAAGGCAGTCCACCTGAAGGCAGCGCTTCAGTATCGATATATCCCTGCTCGCCACTGTTCGGCGGCATTGCATACGGCTGTTCTGACGTCGGCTCGTGTTCTATCTTCATGATCTCGCCCTTAAAATCATTGGCGGACTTGCGGAGCGTATCCATGGTCTTGCCAAACATTTTTGCAATTTCCGGAAGCCGCTTGGGACCAAACAGGATCAAGACCACGACAAAAACGACTATGAGCTCCGGGCCGCCCAGTCCACTGAAGAACGCAGTTTGTAACATCAAGTTCATCATCAAATTAATAGCCGCCAATACCTCATGTGAGATGCTGGCGGCTATTACATTTCAATCAATTCCCGACCTTGATCACTTATAGAGAGCGAACTCGGCACGTCTGTTCACGCGCCACGAGGTCTCGCTATGACCAGCCTCAATCGGCTTTTCCTCACCATAGCTCTTGGTCTGGATGTTTTCAGCTGGTATTCCAAGGCTGATCAACTGGGCCCTTACGGCCGCCGCACGGTTATCGCCAAGTGCAAGATTGTATTCAATCGTCCCGCGCTCATCGCAGTTACCTTCAGCAACAAGGCGCACGCTGGCATTGCTCTTCATGTATGCAGCAACCTTATCGACCTTTGCCGCCTCTGATCCCTTAATCTGATAACTGTCATAATCAAAGAGCACATTGTCGAATGTCACATCAGTTACACGAGTCATCGACCCATCATCAAACCTTGCTCCGTCAGACAGAGGAGTGTCACCGGCAAGTGTCGTATCCCCACCAATAATTTCTCCGGTTGTTGCAGGCTTTTTCTTTGATCGGCATCCGGCAGCTGAGAACACGGCGACCAACATCACGGCAACCAACATTAATCTTAACACGTTATTCATGTAACTTAACCACTCCTTCTTTTTATATACTCAAGACAACTTAATAAATAATCGCTATGGAGAGCAGGCCGGTGAAAGCCAGTCGCCAGCAATATTGGTCAAACATACAGGAGGGTCTCCGAGAGTGTCAAGCATGTAAATGCCAGCGCCACCCTGATAACCTGATCTTTTTGAGCACACCACATGGCGCCCGTCAGGCGCCCACGAAGGATCCTCAAAATCAGCAGATTCCTTGGAAATCTGAACCTCGTCACCGCCGGTCTGACGCACCACTATCTGGTAATTTCCACCCCTGCGACTGCACCAGGTCAACCTGCCGTCCGGCCCCCAGTCCGGTGCGACATTTTCGGACCCCACAAATGACATTCTCTTCTCCATCCCTCCGCCACGACTCATCGTGTATATCTGTGGCGTCCTGGCCTTGTTGGATACAAAGGCAATCTCTTTGCCGTCCGGCGACCAGACCGGACTCGATTCGACAACACTGCGCGTCACTGTCAGCCTCGTCAGCCTACTGCTGCGCATGTTGAGAACATACAACTCGGGATTGCCGTCCTTGGAGAGTATCAGCGCCATACTGGAGCCGTCAGGCGATATCGCCCCGCCTGTACTGAGCCCGGGATAGTGCGACATCTTCTGATGCGTTCTCGCCGACACATCTATTTTATAGACTTCAGGAAAACCCGATTTAAAAGAAGTGTACGTCACGGCTGACCCATCCGGGGCCCAGTAGGGAGCCATGCATATAGTCCTGAAAGACGTCAACGACCGCAGATTGCCGCCGTCATAGTCGCACATGTACAAGTCCTTGCTACCACTGCGTTTACCGATCAATGCAATCCGCATGGAAGCGATACCTTTGACTTTCTTGACAGCCATTACGATATCATCCGAAACCACATGAGCCAGCGACCTCGCCCGGTTTACGTTGTCGTCGTACGCCTTGCTCAGAAATACGCCTCCACTTGTGTTCTTGACTGCGCAAGAAAAACTTATTGAGCGGCCTGAGTCCTGACACGGGCCGCTAACAACCACCGCACCCCTGCCCGGCGAAGCGATGACGAACCAGCCCGACTTAACAAGATCATTCTCCAATGCCAATTTAAAAGTCGCGGCATTCTGACCTCCACTCGCGATAATACCGGATATATCTATCGGGGTCTTCGGCGCCCCGGATTTCACAATCGATATATCGGCCGCATGTGTTGATGCTAACGCCATTATTAAAGACAGAACGCTGACGGAACTCCATTTTGTCATTGCTTACTGATCTCCTATTTTAAATTCGATGGTTATTTTTCTGTAAGTCTTCAGGAACTCCGCGGACAAGCCCGGAACCTCCTTGACGCTGTTCAACGCAAAATTCACAGAGGCATCCATAGCAGATATTCCGGTCTCACGCGTAAGCTCTGCGCGAGCGATCGTCCCATTAGCATTGAACCATATCGTGCCCTCTGCCACGCTTCTGCCAGCCTCCTCGCCGCTGGGCTGGGTCCACGCATCATAGAACCGGCGGCGAATCATTTCCATATTCAGAGACTCTTCATCAGGGATAACCGTCCTATAGGCATCCGGCGTGGCGCCCATCGCAAGCAATCGCTCTATCTCCTTTGCCGAAAGAGGCGATTTCTTGGGAGGGCCTGGAAGAACGGGGAGCTTGTTCTTGGCTTGTTCTGCCTTCTTCTTGTCATCTTTCGCCTTGTCTTTGGCCTTAGGCGTCTTCTTCTTGATGATAATCGGGTCTATAATGTCAGGTTCCTTGTCCTTCTCATCTTCGACCGACTCAGTCTTCTGTTCTATCACTTTGTTCAAGGGACCGGTATCGACCTGGACGAAGAACTCGACAGGGGCAACAATATTATTATCTTCGCGGAAATAGTATTTCCACCCGCTGGCTATAAACACGATCAATATCAGTGCGAAATGGCCGCAGGTAACCTTAAAAAGACGTTTTACGAAAACAACATTCACAAGGCCCAATTTACTACAGCAGAACAATTTGTCAAAAGAAATGAGGCGCGTGTGATGTCAGCGATGATAACACTCAGGAACGATTATGCCGCGACCACCTAGATACTATTTCTTGTCTTCGGATTCGGACTTATTGGGCTCGTTCTGAAGTTTTTTGATTTCAGCCGCACTCTCTTCCTTGCCTCTTTTGAACTCGTTAAGGCTCTTGCCGAGGGAACGCGCCAATTCAGGAAGTTTCTTTGCACCGAAGAAAAGCAATACAACAAGAACGATAAGTATCCATTCTGTAGGTCCCATCATCATAGCGACTCCTGAGTTAAACATCTATCCCTCCAATTGATTTAAGGTGATTATCCACAGGCGTGAATGGTAATCAAGCCATAAATAAACCTTGCTCTTGTAGCTCATGATGGAATATAAATCATCGTTTAAATATTATTAATTCAGGATGTACAAAAATGGAAAACCAGAACGATAAGCAGACCGTAGAAAGCAAACCCGCTCAACAGCAGGAAACAACGCCTGCCGCTCAGCCGGCAGTCGTCAGTAATCATCCCCCAGAGCTCGTGGAGTTCATCGAGTACATGAAGACCAACGGACTGCGGCTGCTTATCAACATCGCAGCAGCCGCCGCACTCATCCTTGGCTATATGGCTTATACAACTTACAGCAAGACCAACCAGAATGCATCCATGGAACAGCTTTCAAAGGCCAAATCCATTCAGGATGTTGAAAGCATCGTAGGCAAATATCCGAAGTCGGCCGCCGCACCCCTCGCCCTGCTCCAAATAGCGAAAATGACCTACCAGAGCGGCAATTATGACATGGCGCTATCCAAGTTCACCGAATTCAAGGACAAATACCCCAAGCACGAGTTCGTAGATGTTGCAGAAAACGGCAGGATCCACTGTATCGAAGCAAGAGGCCAGATCCAGGAAGCGCTTGACGCTTTCTCTTTGTTTGCCGACAGCAAACCCGGGCATTATCTAAGGCCGGAAGCATTGTTCGGCAAAGCACGCTGCATGGAGCAGCTTGGCAAGTTCGACGATGCAAGAACCGTCTATGAGGAAATAATCGCCGCTGACCCAAAAGGCGGTTGGGCCCCACGCGCAGAAGAAGCTCTGGATCTTGCAAAAATGAAGACGAAGCGCCCTGTAAAGCCCGTCTCCCTGCCACTCCCGATTCTCAATACGGCACCTCAACAGGAACAGAAAAGCGGCAAGTGATTATTCAACAGAATCGCCAATAGAAATCCTGTAATGCCCTACACACGAACATACTAAGGAGATTCTAAATGATACCAAGATATACCGGCAGGGAAATGGGAGCCATATGGACTGACGAGAATAGGTTCAGAATCTGGCTCGATATTGAGATACTTGCCTGCGAAGCAATGAACAAACTCGGACTGGTTCCGACCAAAGACCTCAACAACATTAAGCAAAAAGCCGGCTTCTCCGTCAAACGGATCAATACCATCGAAAAGAAGACCAACCATGATGTGATCGCCTTCCTGACCTGTGTCGCAGAACACGTCGGCCCTTCAGCTCGCTTCATTCATCGCGGACTCACCAGCTCTGACATCCTGGACACCAGCCTTTCAGTCCAGATGGTCCAGGCACTTGACATAATCATCAAGGACGTCAAAGCCGTAAAGAAAGCCGCCGCCGCAAAAGCAAAGAAATATAAATTCACGCCTATGATAGGCCGATCTCACGGAGTTCACGCCGAACCCATAACATTCGGACTGAAGATGGCGCTGATGTACGACGAATTTGGACGTGCACTGGAGCGGCTGGAAGAAGCACGGAAGATGATCGCCATCGGACAACTCTCCGGAGCGGTAGGAACCCATGCGCACCTCGACCCGTTCGTTGAGAAATATGTATGTTTGAAATTGAAACTCAAGCCAGCCGCGATCTCCACCCAGATCCTGCAGAGAGACAGGCATGCGCATTACATGGCGGCTCTGGCGCTGGTAGCCGCATCCGTCGAAAGATGGGCACAGGAGTTCAGACATCTGCAGAGGACAGAGGTCCACGAGATCGAGGAATTCTTCGGGAAAGGCCAGAAAGGCTCCTCGGCCATGCCGCACAAGAAGAACCCTATCACTGGCGAAAAGCTCTGCGGACTGGCACGGGTCATCCGCGGCAACATGGTAGCCGCTTTCGAGAACGTCGCCCTTTGGCACGAGCGAGACATCTCACATTCATCAGTGGAACGTATAATAATGCCCGACAGCACCATAGCACTTGACCACATGCTCACACAGTTAAACAAGCTGGTGACCAATATGCGGGTATACCCGAAGAATATGCTGAAAAACCTGAATTTGACCAGCGGGCTCATCCACTCACAACAGCTTCTTCTTTTTCTGACTGACAGCGGGATCAGCAGAGAAAGCGCTTACAAGATGGTGCAAACTCATGCGATGCGATCCTGGGAGACCGGCGAACAGCTGAAGGACCTGGCGCTGGCCGACAAGGAGATCACCGCGAAGATTCCTGCAGCCAAGGTCGCAAAGGTTTTTGACCTCGGCGTTCACTTCAAGGATGTTAACCGCACTTTCAGGGCAGTTGGACTTTGACTCAGAAAGAAAAAACTATGAAAAAGAAATTGTCAGCATATGCACAGGCCGGTGTAGATATCGACAAGAAGATGTCCGGTATAGCCTCGATAAAGAAAATGGTCAAGAAAACAGCGACCCGTTCGGTCATCAGCGACATAGGCCTTTTTGGCGGACTTTTCGAATCACCCGGAACAGGCAAGATACTCGTCGCAAGCACTGACGGCGTCGGCACAAAGCTCAAAGTCGCCGCCATCGCAGGCAGACATGACACTGTCGGCCAGGATATAGTCAACCACTGCGTAAACGATATCCTTGTCCAGGGAGCGACTCCCCTGTTCTTTCTGGATTACATCGGAACCTCAGTTTTCAACGGCAAAATATTCGGCGATGTGGTAAAGGGCATGTGCAAGGCTTGCAGAGAAAACAACTGCGCTCTGTTAGGCGGCGAGACCGCCGAGATGCCCGGCCTTTATCCGCCCAATGAATACGACCTGGTCGGAACAATAGTTGGAGTCGTAGACAGAAAGAACTTGATCGCCGGCAAAACGATAAAGCCAGGCGACGCAGTCATCGGCCTCCCGTCAACCGGCCTTCAAACAAACGGGTACTCACTTGCCAGAAGAGTCATACTTGAGAAAGCGGGATTAAAACCAAAAGACAGGCTTCCAGGCACAAACAAGACCGTTGCCGAAATCCTGCTCGCCGTTCACGGCAGTTTCCTCAAGCCCGTGACAGCACTGATGAAATCCGTCCGCATACACGGCATGGCACATATCACCGGCGGCGGCTTCTTCGACAATATTCCAAGGGTACTCCCGGCTGATGTTTCCGTGCTGATTGACCGCAGTTCCTGGAATATACCGGAAGTCTACAACTTCATCCGCCAGAAAGGCAATGTAGACCGCGACGAAATGTACCGCGTTTTCAACATGGGCATCGGCTACGTCGTCATCGTAAGAGAGAAAGATTGCGAGCAGACGATAAAGACGCTGCGTAAATCCGGCTGCAAAGCTAAGAAGATAGGATTCGTAATCAAGGGCCGTAAAGACGTAGTGATGTTGAATTAATAGGAGCCGGGCTCTCTGTCTCCATATAATCCACTGCTCTCGCGTTTTTCGCCATCCATCAGGTCGCCGCGATCTTGCAGGCCGCGTGTATGCAGGCCGTCCCGTATCTTGACCGCTTCTGGAGCCGACTCATCATACTCATTGAAACCTTTCACCAGCCAGCCAGCGGAATTTTGATTTTCCAGACTGCTGCTTAGCCACGACCCTGCGGCATCGGATTCTTTGCTGACGGATCGACGAGCACTTTTATTACCGCCCGCTATCAACTCCTCTTGCGTTCCTATATCCGCCAATGGATCTGATGAATATGAGCGCTCATACCCCTTGCCGGCCATTTCGTCGAGCGCCTTCTTATCCAATCCGCCGCCTGTAGGCATCTCGGCAAATGGCTGAGCCATGACCAGAGAGGTATATTTGCCATTGACCGGAATCTGATAGCCCTTGAATCCAACATGCCCCGCTCCTGCTTTCAATACAGCATCCGCCGGATTCAAGCCGAGATAAGGAGCTGAAGGCATCAAAAGAAACACCAGCAAGGACGCCGCGCAGAAGCACAAAACTCCTTTTGCCATATTTTTCCCGGATATATAGTCCGCTTGCTCAGTCATCCGAAGCACTCTCCTTTGTGAAGCCAGTAATATAGCACCACGCACACCCGCATACAATCCGGATCTCATTTATCTGCAGATGAAGAGCGCATCTGCAATTAAGTGCGACTCAGCCAGCATTCTTCGCTCAAGAAACAGAAGCTTGGCATGGTAGGGCGAACTGTCTCGGTGAGCCGCTCTTACGGGGACTGCACCAAACCTGGGCGCTCTATTCCCGCAGTGCCGCTTTAACCCGCTTCAGCGCCGCCTCAAGAATACTGCGCTGACATCCGAAGTTAAGGCGCAGGTGTTGGTGATCCATGGAATCGTATTGTTCCCCTTTGCTCATCGCTATCTTCGCCTTGCTGAGCATTATGTCAAACGGCACCGTAGAGGCACAGGTCTTCGAGAAATCAAGCCACATA
>CAMCYG010000038.1 GCA_945883775.1 Victivallis vadensis | reverse complement strand
CTTGATTGAATGTTTCAATTCCATAAGCTCATCACGAAGTACTGCCGCCCGCTCGAATTCCAGAGCATCAGCAGCCTCCAGCATCTCCTTCTGCAATTCGTTTATCATCTGGTAGACGTCATATGGGGCACCACTCTCCTTGACAATCCGGTCTTCAATCTGACCCTCACCATATTCTTTTGAGGCTGAAAGGCCGTCCCCTATGGACCTAACGACACTTTTAGGCTGAGCGTTATATCGCTTGTTATATTCCATTTGCCTGGCGCGCCGCTCTTCAGTGATCTCCATCATCTTCCTCATCGAATCGGTAATTTTGTCAGCATAGAGTATGACCTTCCCGTCGATATTACGCGATGCCCTGCCCGCCACCTGAATCAACGCCGTATTAGACCGCAAAAAGCCTTCTTTGTCAGCATCCAGTATGGCCACCAAAGTAACTTCGGGTAAATCAAGACCCTCCCGTAAAAGATTGATGCCGATGAGACAGTCAAAATCTGCTTTCCGCAGACGATTCAGTATCTCAACGCGCTCAACTGCATCGATATCGGAGTGCAGGTATTCAGTTCTGATCCCGGCCTCGCGCAAATATGCCGACAGGTCTTCCGCCGTCTTCTTTGTCAACGTAGTGACCAGTATCCTCTCGTTCCTTGCGGCATGCACCCTGATCTCGCCCATGACGTCATCGATCTGGTTCTGCAGCGGCCTGACAGTGACCGGCGGATCGATCAGGAAAGTCGGCCTTATTATCTGCTTAACAACATTCTGAGACATCTGCAGTTCATATGGACCAGGCGTAGCGGTCGTGCATATTATCTGTTTTGTCCTGCCAATAAACTCTTCAAAGTTCAGAGGCCGGTTATCTTTTGCCGAAGGAAGCCTGAACCCATGATCAATCAGCACACTCTTACGCGCCTGATCACCGTTATACATGCCACGGATCTGCGGCAGTGACACATGCGACTCATCGATTACTGTCAAAAAATCGGGTGGAAAGTAATTGATCAGCGTCGCCGGCGCCTCGCCTGCGGCACGTCCGCTCAGGTGCCGTGAATAGTTCTCTATGCCGGAACAGAAACCGATCTCCCTGAGCATCGCCATATCATACATTGTCCTCTGTTTGATACGCTGAGCCTCGATGAGCTTGCCATTCTGCTCAAACCACTTTATGCGGTCCTCCAATTCAGCAAGCACTCTTTTTGTTGCCGGTGCAATCTTTGACTCAGGCATGACAAAATGCTTTGCCGGTGATATTACCGTCTTCTTCAGCCGCCCTTCCACCTTGCCGCTTACATTGTCTATCTGCTTGATTGACTCAATAGTGTCACCCAGGAAGTCCAGCCGCACTCCCTTGTTGGCGTAAGACAGGAATATATCCACGCTATCGCCTCTCACCCTGAACACGCCTGGCTTTATTTCGTAATCATTCCTGCTGTACTGGATATCGACCAGCCGGCGCAGAATATCGTCGCGCTCCGCCTCCTGCCCTTCTTCCACTGCGACAAGCATCCCGATATAATCCTCCGGGGAACCAAGGCCGTATATACAAGACACTGACGCCACTATTATTACATCTTCGCGCGAAAGAAGAGAATTTGTCGCCGACAGCCTCAGGCGTTCTATTTCGCTGTTAATCGCAGAGTCCTTCTCAATAAAAGTGTCAGTCTGCGGGATGTAGGCCTCAGGTTGGTAATAGTCATAGTAGCTGACAAAATATTCAACGGCGTTATCGGGAAAGAAGCTCTTGAACTCTGAATAAAGCTGAGCGGCTAGAGTCTTGTTGTGTGAGATGATCAGCGTAGGCTTATTGACCTTCTGAATGACGTTGGCCATGGTAAAAGTCTTACCGGAGCCGGTAACCCCTTCCAACGTCTGATATTTATGACCGGCAGATAATCCCTGAATCAGCGAGTCAATAGCCTGCTGTTGATCGCCAGCCGGCACGAAATTGGCTTTCAGGTTGAACATGAATAGCTTTCTACCCATGCACTCCATTGCACAAGTTGCAAGCCCGTAATGCCCACTTGGATGGACTCTGGGGCAGAGGCAAGTATTCCACAATGAGAAATCATGTCAGGCCATATTTTCCAATTTTTCTTCGAATTCCCGCAACTTTCCGAGTGACAGAAGAACAGATTTTCAATGTTTAGCATCTTACTTATTAAACCATACATAAGGCCGATGCTTCTGTCAATCCAACCAACGGGCGGAGGGCATATCTGTGATTAGGTGCGACTCAACAGGCGGCCTCTTTCTTCCCTCATTCCTAAAAGGTAGGGCGAAGCCTCCTTGGCCTGCAAAGCACTTGAGCGAAGAAGGCTGGCTGAGCCGATCTTATAGGGATTGCACCTAATCGCAGATGCGCCACACCAACAGGGTCGCAAACAAATGAAGACGGCTCGGCCGGAGGCCTCTCCCTACCTCAATTCCGGAAAGGTAAGACGAAGCCCATACCTATCAAGCTAAGGCATTAATATTGAGAAATGTGGAACCGGTGGCGAAACTTCGGACTGACAAGCACCGGGACTACATTCAGATCGCGTGATGAAGCAGAGCTCTATGATTATTCCCTACAGAATACTTCCAGTTCTAATACGGAAGGGGTCTCCCTGTCTTTCGTATCCAGCACAAGCAACCGGATCTTCGCGGCATTGACCTTAGGGAATGAATCATTCTGCACCGTCTTCATTATCCCACCGGTATAGGCATCTTTCCATTGATTCTCATCCCAGTACTGGATCTTGTACGCGGTAATGCGGTTTTCAAACTGGCGAAGCAAGGTTCCATTAAACGATGTTTTCCCGCCAAGATCTATTTCCACCCATTCACCAGCAGTCTTGCCATGCTGTGCATTCCAACGGGTAGCACCATCTCCATCACTGGCTTTACCTGCCGCATAATCACTGCTCCACTGGCTTGAAGCTGTGGCAACTTTGCCAAGCGCAAGGTTAACGGGCGACGGTATAACCTGAATTGAAAGATTGTCGAACTGGGCGCCATGCCAGCCACAACCGATACCAGCCATGCCTGTTGCCCATGTCTTGTCTTCCGCCTTGCCGACCTGATTCCCGTCAATCGTAACTTTGATTGCATTGCCAGAAAACTGCAACTGCAGGTTATGCCATGTGTCGGTCGAAAAAGGCACGTTTCCCGTTATCAGATTTGTCGTAACCGATACCTTCCCTTTTTTATCCGGTGCATCTGCCCACAGGGTAACTGACAACTCCCACTTGCCGGCATCATAAACCTTAAGCCAGTAGCCCTGAGGCGGATTAGTATCCTGCTTGATATTTGTGACATGACCAAATAGAGAAACAAAGCCTGCCTGCTCTATCAGCACGTCCGCAGAGACACTATAATCCTCCCATTGTACAGAACCAAGCAGTGTCTCCGGATATGGATTCGGTTGCCACTCAATACCTTTCTTTGGAACCACCTGACGGAGCGCCTGACCTTTACCATCCGCGCGCTTTACCACCTCAAATATCCCGGCCTGTTCAGAAGAATACCTGGCCGTTGCGCCGGTTTCGTAACTTTCAAAGTCGTCATTATAAGTTACCGGGAAAGGATCATTCCGAGGCGGCTCAGTTATTCCTTTCTTCTGCCCGCTTGTGGTGGTAAGCGAATACACGCTTTCTGGGTCGGCTGTAATAGCAAATACTCCATTCACTGGTTTAATATCTTCCACACGAACAAACTGCTCCTTTGCGTTTGTACGCCAGACATAGAGCTGATTTTCCGGTACCCCCCCTGCGATTTTGAACTCAATCTGCTGAGGAATCTTTGCATCCATGGTTTCAATTATTACGCTGTAATCTTTGCCCGTGGGCGACATAAGCGTTACGACACTGCCGCCTTCGACCAGAACACAACCGCTGTCGAGATACTTCCAGCCGGGCTGGGCAAACTGGGTTGTGTGGGCAGTAACCCAGATTCCCGACTGGACATCATAATAGCCGGACCACGGCGTGTTGGCCTTCATCAAGCCTGAGCCGGGCAAAGGAAGAATATCGTAATAGGATGAGATGAGACTCCAGATAATCGTCTTGGTCATTCTGCCTATGACATAGTTGCGATTGTATAACCGGGCAAGCTGTTGTGCTCCGCGCCAGGAGCCGTCCCAGGGCCCGTCCTCATTGGCCCAGATCGGCTTGTCAAGTTTCATCGCCACAGGCGTGCTTTTAAACCCGGCATAATGCGTTCCAACAACCTGCACGGCCTTTGCCAGCTCCGGGTCAGCAGCAATGTCATCAGCTATTTTCCAGGCATTAATTTCGTCAGCCGCCACAATTTGTACCTGCTTCAAATTGTTATCATCCAGGGTTCTCCGGAGCAGCTTGATCCATGGAATATCATACGCTCTCTCGTTCCAGATGCCGACATAATCGATATCAAGGCTGTGCACACGTTTGTTGCCCTTGATGAATTTTACGATATAGTCTGCATTGTCCTGCGAATAGAACTTCCCGTCGCCAATCCACGCAGGGGTGCCCCACTCCAGACAGTCGAGCATAATCTTCGGATTCCGCTTTTTAGCCTCCTTCATCAGCCACCACTCATACCCGCGCGAATAATCTTCGCTGTCACGAACATGCATGTGGCTCGGCTCGCAGCCGTCGGTTGAATTGACATCACCGCCGATTTCAACCTTAAGATGATGAAGCGCGGCGCCATAATTCGGCTTAAAGAGGAGATTCAGTATCTCTTTCTTCTGGCGTTTCGGGTAATCGGCAAGCAGGCGCGACGACGCCCCTGCGCTCAAGGCGCCAATGCCCTCAAATGTGCGCCCGGTCGATCCAGCATCCAGCACTATATTCGTTGCACCAAACGCCACCGTGAATACGCCACCACACAAAACACAAACCATAACCAGCGCACTTTTAACAAACTTCATCATTAAAACCTCCTGCTTTATGCAAAAGATATATCCAGCCTCATTTTCTTGCAATATCTGCGATATGGAATATTATGTTGGTGACATGGAATATCTTACTGTCATGTATAGCAGGTCTTATGGCAAAACCAACGCATAAAGTCAGTCCTTATAATGCTGAATCGATACGGTCACATCAATACTCCACTCTCGTTGCCGGCCACTACCGAATGAACGGAAACTACCACATCAAGCGGCCGGCCGGCACACACGACTGGCTGCTGATACTCACCCGCTCAGGAAAAGGACGCATCCGTCATGCAGGCGGTGACCTGGTTTTGAAGCCAGGCCAGCTTGCTGCTTTTATGCCAGAAACTCCGCACAATTACATGACCAATCCCGACACAGGCCGCTGGGAACTGCTCTGGGTCCATTTCCATCCAATGTCCAACTGGCTCCAGCTTCTTGACTGGCCGGTGATCGCGCCCGGC
This sequence comes from Victivallis vadensis, assembly GCA_945883775.1. Taxonomy (GTDB): domain Bacteria; phylum Verrucomicrobiota; class Kiritimatiellia; order UBA8416; family CAMCYG01; genus CAMCYG01. The sequence goes on along the minus strand of CAMCYG010000038.1, from coordinate 15,722 downwards.
CTCCGACTGCTTGATCTTCCAGGCAGAACGCAGGAACGAAAGAAAATCACTGAACTTTTCATGGAGATGCATAAGGTCTCAGTCAGTTCAATACCACTGCGCAACTGGCTTTCAACAAATATTCTGGAAACAATCCTGATCCGCTGTCACACGCTGGCGGGAACCAGCAAGTCTGCGATACACCCGGAACTCGACAATATACGAACGTATATTCACAATAACTTGACCAAAAGCCTCTCTCTGGACCAACTTGCTGGAGAAAGCCGCCTTTCCATATCGTATCTTTCCACATTGTTCCGGCAGCAGCTCCACACAACACCACAGCAATATATCGAACACTGCCGCATGGATATGGCAAAGCGGTTAATGAATTTCTCGAACCGGAGCATTAAGGAAATTGCCCATGACGTGGGTTACGGCGATCCACTCTACTTCTCCAAGCGCTTCCGAAAAAACACAGGATACACTCCGCAGATGTACCGCACCCTGCCACTGAACATACCTCATTCGGGCCAGAAACAGATGAAGACGGCCTAACCAGCAACGACCCCGGTGAGATCAGCCTACGCCCCTGTATGCCCATTGCTTAGGACTGCAAGCACCGGGACTACATTCAGGAAATTGCTAATCCCTGATTGTTCTGTCCTCTGGATCCATAGGATCCATTTTGTCCATTCTGTTAATTCTGTCATAAATCTTTTCTAAAACAAATCTTTCTCGCCTCCGCATCTCCATATCTTAAACACACCACGATTCGCGCATGGCCCGGGACCGCAGCCTGTTGGCCTCAGGATCGCCGATGAATTCAGCCTTGATAGGATCAAATCTCAGGTTGCGTTTAAGCTGTCCACAAATATCGCAAGCGAGCGATATTCGCATGGAATGATTCATCACGTCAGGATTCGCAACCGTCAGCCGTCGTGACTTAACACAGTCAAGGAAGTCACGCACATGGTTCATCGGCCGCTGTGTCCTGGCCGTGTATTCACCAATCACTTTCCTGTATTCAGCAAGCAGTGCCGGCGAGGAGACATCAGGCTTCGAATATCCATCGGCCGCTGCCGCCCAGCCTTCCGACCCGTCAAACCGCTCGCCACAGGCACCGTGCCAGTAAGCATTCCCATTCCAGCCATCGCCGCCACGTACAAGAACCATCTTCACTCCGTTGGCAAAACTGGCAATCATATTGCCATCGGCAGTAGTATACTCGAAATCGATTGGCGACTCGTGCGGCACATCTATACCGGCCATGGCCTGCGCGATTGTATGCGCGCCCCACATCGCCACATCGGTGGCGAAATCATAAAAGTGGTACCAGCCGCCGCCGAGATACCCGCCGTTGTACGGCCGCCACGGACAGGGCCCCAGCCATGCTTCCCAGTTAAGCTCATCCTTCGAAGGCTCCGGTTCCGCCGGCAGAAAATCTACGCGAGCGCCCCCGCGATACCGGATATCAGCATATGCGGTATGCACTTTGCCCAGCCGCCCTGAACGGGCCATTTCGATGGCAAACACATGATTCGGCTCGCTGAGCCGCTGAGTCCCTGTCTGGTAAACACGCCCATGCTTACGCGCTGAATCAACAACCATCTGCCCCTGTGCCATGGTAAAGCACGACGGCTTCTCGCAGTATACATCCTTCCCGGCCTGCATCGCCATGACGGAAGCCAGCGCGTGCCAGCGATCACCCGTGGCAATCAGCACCGCGTCGACGTCGGATCGCTCGGCCAGAAACTGGCGGATATCGCCATACATCGCGCAATCTGTATTGCCGTTTTTGACGTCCACAATACGCTTGATCTCTTCGCGCCTGTTCTTTCTCACATCACAGATAGCGACAAACTGCACATCGGCTTCGCCAATCATCCACTTCAAATCAGATGTACCTCTGCCGCCAAGTCCGATGCCACCGAGAAGAATACGCTCACTGGGCGCCACAGCGCCACCTCGCCCAAGTGCCGAAGCCGGAATAATGTGCGGAACGGCAAAAACGCTGCTGACCGCCACTGCCTTTTTTATAAACTGCCTGCGACTCAATATATTTTTACTCATCAGATCCCTGCTTGGTATGTTTTTATGCAACTCATTATTTCTGAATTCTCACTCTTTCTCGCCTTCCATACCCTTCAACAATTCCGCGGCCTTCTTCGCATAAGCCGAATCACCACCCACTGCTGTCACTTTCTGCAGCGCCTCTCTGGTAACTGCCAGGTCCTTCCCCTGCTCATGCTTTTCGACAATTGCAAGAACCGTATTCATTGCATCTTCCCTGGTTCCCTGGTTGTCAAGGCAAGGAATAACCAGCTTCAACGACTCCGCCTTTTTCAATGAACCAAGTGCGCCGAGGAGCATTTTCTTCTCGTCGTCACGCTGGATCAAACCTGCTGCCTGCCTGCACATTTCCAGCCTGACCTGCTCAGGTATTTCACGCCTCATTGCCATTCCGAGGTAGCCGCGCAGACTCAGCAACTTGTCATTGGCATTCGCCAGGCTTTTGGCCATATCGAGAAGTACCGGCCCGGCATCTGCCGTCTTCCACTCGCACAGCACCATGATCGCAGCAGAATGCACTTCCTGATCAGCATCACTCACGGCAGCCCGCACAGCCTTAAGCGCATCAGCGCCGCCGATGCCGCTGAGAATCCTCAACAGCGCGGATTTGGCAGATGACCCTGCCTTAGCCTGCGCTGCTATCAGCAATTTTGTGCATGCATCCTTGTCGTTTAGCAAGGAACAAGCTGAATTCAAAACTCTCTCATGCGCGCCTATTTCTCCACCACCAGTAGCCTTCGAAAGCAGATCGATTAGTACCGGAATCTCCGCAGGGCCTGCGAGCCCGCCATAGCTCTTGATAGCAGCCTGCCTGACTCGAGCATCACTGTTCGACATGTCCTTCAACAGAGCAGGCATAGCCTTGGCAATTCTGCGCTGACCTGCAATATCTATCATTTTGATACGCACCGTCTTGTCGGCATCGTCCAGCATCTTCACAATGGCCTCGTCAACCGAGGTTCCTGGCAGACCCGCCAATCCCGTCAAGGCAGTCTCCGCAACCTCCTCATCGGCGTCCTTCATCAATTCGACCAGCACCGGCAACACCGCCGCATCACCTATTTCAGTGATAGCCTTGATTGCACTGATACGGACAGTCTTTTCGCCCTTCTTTGCCAGAGGCACAAGGTCCACCACCGCCGCCTGGTCGCCCCGTTCGCCAAGAACCTGGACCAGGAGAACAACTCTCTCGGCAGGAAGCTTGCCAAGTTCCGCTACCAGAACCTTTGTCATTTTCTTGTCACTGGATTCAATCGCCACCCTGAGAGCCATCCCGAACAGGCAGGGTTCCTCATCCTCCAGCAACTGGACCATCAGCTCACGGCTGTCTGACTTATTGCACAAAATCGCGCCGCGGATAGCCGCCGCCTTGATTCTCGGAGGCACGTCACTGAGTCGCATTGTATCGTATAAATCCTTTGCCTTGCCTGCCTTTCCTGCCGCAAGCAGATTGGCCGCGCACGTCAGCATCCCGTCACAAATTCTGACGGCTGCATCGCCCTTGGCATCCTTCAAGGCGCTCTTCAATTTCTTTCCGGCCGGCACCGTTCCGATCATTCCTAGTGCCATTGCAGTTGTCCTTACCACATCAGGATCCGCATTTGTCAGGAATTTTTCCAGTGCATCAACTGAACCAGCATCTTGCCTGGCGCCTATCGATCCGATAACGCCAGAGAGGAGCTTACCGTCAAGCTTGTCGAGAGCTGCCCGGAAAGCCGCATCCGCTTCAGCACCAGGAATCGGCTCCAGTGCATACCTTGCCATGTGCGAAAGCTTCTCATCGCCCAGCATTGCCGCCAACACCGGGACACACTCTTTGTCTCCAACCCGTACCAGCTCCCTGCACGCCCCGGACTTCTGCTCATAAGGAGCATCCGACTTCAGAACCGCAAGATACTTTGCCTTTGCTTCCGCCGAAGTCTCCGCCTTCAGCTCAAAAGGAAGCATCATACTTACAATCAGCGCCAACCCGACCACACCATTCATTTTAATCTTTGTCATTTCTTGTTCCTTTAATATTAAAATTTCCATGGACCTCTCATTGCCCGAGCGCGCAGCCTGTTCGCTTCGGGATCGTTAACAAACTCCGCTTTCACCGGATCAAACTTCAGATTCCGTTTGAGCCACATACATATATTGGCCGCATGCACGGTTGTCATTGACCGGTACATCACCTCGGCATTTGCCACAGTCTGCCGCCGCGACCTCATGCAGTCAAAGAAGTTTCTGACGTGACTTAACGAGCACTGGGTACGTGCCGAATACTCACCGACAACCTTCTTGAAGTCAGCCAGCATGGAGGGCGACGAGACATCCGTTTTTGCATACCCGTCGGCAGCAGCAACCCAGCCCTCAGTTCCGTCAAACCGTTCGCCACATGAGCCGTGCCAGTACTTATCGCCCCTGGACAGGATCATTTTCGCTCCACTGGCAAACGTTGTAACCATCCCATCCCCGGTAGGATTGTCCACGTATTCATACGAAACCGGAGATGTATCCAGCATACCCAGCCCGGCCTGCGCCTGCGCGAATGTATGAGCCCCCCATTCACCGATACAGCTCGTATGGAAATCATAGAAACCGCGCCATTGGCCTTGAACATAGCTTGCATTGTAAGGCCGCCACGGGCACGGACCAAGCCACGTATCCCAGTCGACTTCATCCTTAGAAGGTTCCGGTTCCGCTGGCCGCCATTCATGGCTCATTACCGCCGCATCCCATGGCGCAATTTGCGCATACGCGGTATGCACCTTGCCAAGCCGACCCGTGCGCGCCATCTCTATGGCGAAGACATGGTTGGGCTCGCTGAGCCGCTGGGTGCCTGTTTGGTAAACGCGCCCATACTTCTTCGCTGTCTCCACAACCATCTGCCCTTCGGCAATCGTCATGCATGACGGCTTCTCGCAATACACATCCTTGCCCGCTTTCATTGCCAGCACCGCTGCCAGCGCATGCCAGTGGTCACCGGTTGCGATTAACATGCCGTCAATATCTGTCCGCTCCGCCAGGAACTCGCGGATATCCCTGTGCATCGTGCAATCCTTGGTACCATACTGGTTATCGATTATCCGTTTGACAGTCTCACGACGGTCTTTTCGCACATCACAGATCGCGACAAACTGAATATCGGGCTCACCCATCATCCATGTCAAATCTCCGGTTCCGCGCCTGTTGATGCCAATTCCGCCCATCAGAATGCGCTCGCTCGGTGCAACGAAGCCATTGAGCCCCAGGGCCGAGGCGGGAATAATATACGGAACAGCAAAAACGCTGCTGGCCGCTGCAGCCCTCTTCAAAAACTTCCTGCGTGATATTGGTGAATTCACATCCATTTTAAAGCCTTCAACACAATATTCTTGAACTGTATCTTCATCGGCGGACCTGGATGCATCTGCAGCGCAATGACGCCGCTGGACATAGCCGTCTTTGCGTCGTTATCCGTGAACTGGCACATCTTGACATCATTAAGATAGATGGTGAGCTCCGGCCCCTGACAGATAACCCGGTAGGTATTCCAGGCACCTTTCTTGAAGTTTTTCAACAACTCTGCCGGATTACCAATATTCTCTTCGACTTTCTTGCCGGCAGCATCAATAGTCACTTTCTTACCACGGCCAGCAATCAAGCCACGCTTGTGGTGGTATACAAAACCAATCAGCCCACCGTCGCCTGACATATCCGCCTGATACCCGCAGGTGTCCCATTCAGGCTTGGCTTCAGATCTAATCTGTATCCCCGAGTTTGCACTCTCGCTCAGCTTGAAATCCACACTGATCTCGAAGTTGGCCGGCTGCCCGCCTTTCCAAATGAGATAGTTGCATTTCTTGCAGGGTTTATCAGGTGTACTTTCCGCGGTCAACGCGCCATCTTCCACCTTCCACCAGCCGGGCGCAGCATCCCAGCCGGTCAGGTCTTTTCCGTTGAAAATATTTTGCTCCTGCGCAAAAGCTGCACCGGTGCACAATGCCAACACTAGCACTGAATACAACTGCTTCATTAGTCACTCCTTAATTACGACCTGAACATTGCATGTCAAGCGGGCAATATTCATCACATAATTGTAATAGCGCATCCCTAGGCGTTCGACAAGCCCCAGCCATTTTTTCCAAATCGCTGCTAGTTGTTGCGGAGCAATATGCTAATAGCGGGACTCAGTTTCATCGCTACTTCCAGTGGAATGGCATTTTTGGATCCACCCCATGTTTCGGTCCGGTACATCTCGTCGACACACTAATCGATACCCGCAATGTAGTCCCGGTGCTTGTCAGGCTGAGGCAAAGAGTCCGGTGTGGACCAGTCTTCGCCGAAAGGCTTCGCCCGGCAAGCACCGGAACTACATCCAGCATCTGAACATTTTGTAAACATCGTAAACTCTGTCAAAATTCTTAGATTCTATTCAACTGGAAGTTGCGAGGAAGCTGTTTCATTACGAAATATAGACTTAGAAGCCGTGTCAGCTTAGAAAAATATTTATATTTCGCAGGGCAGGTGTGTGCAGGAAATGAATTGCTCTTACACCTGAAGTAGATTAATTTGAAAAAATATAGAAGGAAGCTATAACAACCTTAACAGTTCAGACTGAAAACAATAAAGCGATGGAACTTACTGATCTAGGATTTGACAACTGGTTTGAGCAACATTGCGCCAACCTGCTACAGCCGGGACAGAGCATTGCGCGCGTCACTGCCGTCGACAGGGGTGCGTTCGTCGTCCGCAATCAGGAAGCCGAAACTTATGCGCAACTCTCTGGCAAGTTCCGTTTCGGAATTGAATCAGCCATGGACCGGCCATGTGTGGGCGACTGGGTGTGTGCGCAGTTCCACTCATCAACTGGCCCAGCCATTATTCACAGCACCTTCCCAAGGAAGACATTCCTGCGCCGCAAGTGCTCCGGCAAGACCACAGACTTCCAGATGATTGCGACTAACATCGATGTCGCCATCATCATGCAGGCCTGTGGCTACGATTTCAACCTGGCGAGGCTTGACCGATACCTTGCGATTGCAAATGAAGGCTCGATTCTACCGTGGATACTACTGACCAAGACAGATCTCGTATCTCCTGAGGAACTCAATCGTATAATCGAGCAAGTAAAACTCAGGTCCGTCTCCGGCCACGTTCTTGCTCTCAGCAACATAACCGGCGAGGGCTTGAACGAGCTGCGTTCTCTGCTCGCCCCAAAACAAACATATTGCCTGCTTGGCTCCTCGGGAGTCGGAAAGACTACTCTCATCAACCGGTTGATTGGACACGACGCATTTGACACAAGATCTCTCAGCGAATCGGGTGAAGGTGTACATACCACCTCCCGCCGCCAGCTGCTTATGCTGGATAGCGGCGCCATGCTGATCGACACGCCAGGGATGCGCGAACTGGGCATTATTGGAGCTGGCAACGGGATGGATGATACCTTCGCCGATATCCACGAGCACTCGGCCAACTGTCGATTCAGTGACTGCACGCACACAGAAGAGCCTGGATGCTCAGTCCTCCTGGCCATAAAGAACGGGACCATCAGTGACGAACGGCACCAGAGCTACCTCAAACTCAAGAAAGAAACCGAATTCCATGATCTCTCCTACGTCGACAAGAGGAATAAGGACAAATCCTTCGGTCGCTTCATCAAGTCCGCCAAGAAAAGCATGAGGAAGTGAGAAAAATGGGTGCTTCGCCCGTTTTCAGTGGAATAGAATCGAAGAGTTTTGACAGAATGAACAAAATTAACAAAATATCATTTTCCCATTCTGTACATTCTGTTAATTCTGTCAAAAACTCGTAGGCTTGCCCTGCGACTTGTCCCGCCGGAGCTTCTGTGCGAAGAAGGAAGCTTCTTAGCGAAGCATGGGTTGTGGCCCTCATAGGCTACATTAGACGAAATGCAGTCTAAGCCTTCTTCCCCTGCCCTGCGCCTTTTGGTTCCTGTTTCGACCAGGCATCTTTCAGTGAGACTATCCGGTTAAAGACCGGCTTGCCCTTGACTGAATCGACAGGGTCAATAAAGAAATAGCCTTGGCGTTCGAACTGGCAATGCGACCCAGACTCAGCACCTGCAAGACTCGGCTCAACTCTGGCCTTGATCACCACCTTTGAGGTCTTATTGACAAAGTCTTTAAAGTCCTTGCCGTCTTCGATATCATCCAAACGCTCCACCGAGAACAGTCTGTCATAAAGCCGCACCTCCGCCTCAATCGACTCAGTTGCAGACACCCAGTGAATCGTTCCCTTTATTTTTCTGCCGTCAGGCGTATTACCGCCAGTCGTCACAGGATCATATGTGCAATGCACTTCCGTGACTTCGCCCGTCACAGGATCTTTCACGCATCCGGTACATTTGACGATATACGCATAGCGCAAACGGACCTCAGCACCAGGCGCCATCCTGAAATAGCCCTTTACAGCCTCTTCTTTGAAATCATCACGCTCTATATACAGCTCTTTGGTGAAGGGAACGACCCTGGTCCCTGCCGCAGGATCTTCCGGATTATTGACACATTGTATCTTTTCTACAGTGCCTTCTGGATAATTAGTCACAACCAGCTTCACAGGATTCAGCACGGCTAAAAAGCGCGGGGCTGTCTTGTTAAGCTCGGTCCTTATAGAATGCTCCAGCACTCCGACATCAGTCACCCCGTCATATTTCGTGATTCCGACTGATCGGCAGAACTCACGTATCGACGACGGCGTATACCCTCGCCTTCTAAGCCCGGCAATTGTAGGCATTCTCGGATCATCCCAGCCATCCACTATGCCGTCCTGAACAAGCTCCAGAAGTTTCCGCTTACTCATGACTGTGTAGCTGAGGCTCAGTCTGGAGAACTCAATCTGCCTCGAACGGTACATCCCGAGATTTTCAAGAATCCAGTCATACAACGGCCTATGCACCTCAAACTCCAGCGTACACAGCGAATGTGTGACTTTCTCAATCGAATCCTCTATGCAATGCGCAAAGTCATAAGTTGGATATATACACCACTTGTCGCCATGTCTGTAATGGTGCATCCTCTTTATTCGATAGAGAGCCGGGTCACGCATATGTATATTCGGTGACGCCATATCTATCTTGGCACGGACAACCAGACTGCCATCCGGGAACTCTCCCTTACGCATCCTGGCAAACAGATCAAGGCTGTCGGCAACCGGCCTGTTCCGCCAAGGGCTTTCTTTACCTGGCCGCGTCGGAACCCCGCGATACTCCTTAAACGCCTCCTGACTAAGGTCGCACACATATGCCTTGCCATCCTTTATTAGCTGCACCGCATATTCGTACATCCGTTCAAAATAGTCCGAGGCGTAGTAGAGATGCTTTCCAAAGTCAAAGCCAAGCCATCTTACATCACCGATGATTGACTGCTCATACTCTGTATTCTCTTTTTCTGGATTGGTGTCATCCATCCGCAGATGGCACTCACCGTTATTCTCCAAGGCAATGCCGAAATCCAGGCATATAGCCTTGGCGTGCCCGATGTGAATATAGCCGTTGGGCTCAGGAGGGAACCGTGTAATAATATTTGTATGCTTGCCTGTCTTGATATCGTCAGCAACGATTTCTCTAATAAAATCCAGAGCGAATTCTTTTTTTTCTTCAGTACTCATAACATTTAACCTCACAAAAAATACCGTTATAATCCTTACTATAGCTGAGCTTGTGTCAAGCTCAGTTCTCATCGGCGCATGACACATGCGCCGCTACATCATCAAATCAAGCTGACTGCATGAGCGAGACGAGCCAGGGTCTTTTCCCGGCCGAACACATTTATAGTCTCATAAACCCCTGCCCCGATATTGGTACCAGTGACTGCTATCCTGACCGTCTGGTTGAGCTTACCCTCCTGCAATCCGCATTCGCGCTCAGTCTCGCGTATAGCCGCCTCCACATCCTTAACCTCAAAACTGTTTATTTTCAGTTTTTCCGACAGCACCTCAAGACATTTCTTCGCACCATCCTTCTTGAGTGTTTTCTCTACGGCCTTGACATCATAATCCGGGATATCCACAAAGAAATATTTCCATGTAGCGGCATTAACAAATAAAGTCGTCCGCGACTGCATCAGCCTGCAAACCGAAGACAGATAACCATCGTCAATGGAAGAACCCCAGGGTTCTTTGGATATAACAAACTTAACCTGCTCAACGAAGTCGGCCAACTGCATATCGGCCAGATACAAGCCATTCATATGCAGGAGCTTCTTCTCATCCATCTGGGCCGGCGCACTCTTCACACGATCCAGCGTAAAGAAGGAGATCATCTCCTGCTTTGTCATCTTCTCCCGGTCCTCGCCTGGCGACCAGCCCAGCAGAGCAAGATAGTTGAACAATGTGTCTGCAAGAAAGCCTCTTTCACGGAAATCACCAACGAATGCCGCGCCATCGCGCTTAGAATACGGCTTACCGTGCTGGTTGACGATCATCGGGAGATGCGCATACTTCGGCGGCTTGGCGCCAAGCGCCTCGAACAAGGCTATGTGCCTGAATGTGTTCTCAACGTGATCGTCACCCCTGATGATATGCGTAATACCCATCTTAATATCGTCGACGACATTTGCCAGATGGAAAACCGGATTCCCATCCGAGCGCACAATCACCATATCCTTGACGTCTTTAGATTCTTTTCTAAGGTCACCCTTGACCTCATCATGAAAGAAAGCTTCTCGCTCCGGCATCCTGAAGATGATGCACTCACCCTTGCCTGTGCCACCTTTGTCTTCTTTATATGCCAGCCCTTTTTTTACCAGCTCTTCGGCGGCGGCTACATGCGCATCCTTCTGGGTGGATTGATATAGCGGCTCTTCATCATAATCCAACCCAAGCCATGCCAGCGCTCCCAAAACAGTCTTGACAGCCTCAGGAGTAGATCTTTCGCGGTCAGTATCCTCGATACGCAAAAGGAATTTACCGCCCTCGTGCCGGGCAAACAGCCAGTTAAAAATGGCCGCCCTGATATTACCTATATGCACCTGCCCTGTCGGGCTTGGTGCGAATCGAACTCTAACGCTCATTTATAGTCCTTTCCAAACTTATGATGCGAAAGGGAAAGAATAGCCACGTAAGCGCACAAAATACACAAAAAAAGCAAATGAGATTTGCGTAGCGCAACGGGCCCTTGTCGCATGAGATGTCCATCTGACACAGGAGGATAAGAATACTGAAGGAATGACCTGCTGGCTGAAATCAAATGGCAATTCATGATATTATATCTACCACGGCATCACCAATGACTACGGCAAGAACTTTATTGCAACCAATATTGCCAACAGCAGGACAAATAATACACCAAGCAGCATCTTGCTTACTACTACGTTCCTACGGCTAAGTGCCAGAAGTCTCTGAGAACTTAGTCCCAGATACGCCAAGGACAAGACCAAAACAAGAGGAACTATGAACATAACATTGTACAGCAATAAATAATTCCATGCGGTTGCCGAGAATCCGCCACTTTTAATAATCAGCAGAAGCGTTGGAACATATACCTGCCCCGTACATACGCTTTCAAGGGCCGTGACAAATATACCTATGCTCACCCCGCCTATCATCAGACTGCCCATACCCAGTCCTTTTTTCATTATAATATGCATGAGCGTAGTAATCCTGCCGGGCAATTTAAGAATAACATCATTCGGATTCCGGCTTTTGGAATATCTATACGCATCCCTGAAAGACAATATTGATGCCACACAAAGAAAGGTCATCATGGACAAATCAACAGCATCGCGCAAATACCTAAAATCCTTTAGCACATGGAATACCCGCAAAACACCAAACCCTATCAGGACATATGTTGCAAATGAAGCTGCGCAAAATGAGATCCCGACCAGCAAAAGCTTGCGCCCATGAATATGTGACACACTTAACAGGCTCATGAAGAAAACAAGAGTTGCTATCGCACAGGGATTTATGCCATCTGCCAGACCACTTATTATCACAGCCCATACTGTAAATTCTTGCATCCTTGATTTAGCCATTTCATGCACAGGAAGCTCCGGAATTGTTAAGGGCTTAAGACCTTTCCACCCTGGGGCCATTCTTTTAGCAAAGCACTCATCAATTCTACGGAAGAGATTGGTCTTTATCTGGCCATACCCGTTACAGGCATATTCATAATCTACATACATGGAAACGGATTCGCTTTTGGTTATCCCCATATGCTTCTGATATTCTATGAGTCGCACCACATTCGACTGAATACCCACATCGTGTGAATTCAGCACATAGAACCCTTCATACTTATCTTTCAGCTCAGGCATGATGTAATCCTGCACCCTAAAGCAATCCACGCAACCAGGCTCATAGAAATAATCTATAACCACCGGCGAAATATCACCGGCCTGTATATTTACAGCAAGGAATATGGATAACAGTAGTTTTTTCATGGCATCACTATAATCGGCACTTGTATAGACCTTGTGTTAAGGTTATCTGTGTGGATAACAAGAGGTTTTCCGCCAAGATCATCAAAGGGTAATACATTTGACAGCTTCAGCCTATACCCTGTGTTGCCCATGCGATCGATTGATATTTTCATCGCCTTATCGGGCAATTCAATATCATTCACCGTAAAGTTACTGCCAGTCCGAGACCGAATAGCTATATATATAGTTGCAGGCTGCTTCGCCTTACCATCCAGCCTGATCTCCTTAGGGACAACAACCACTTCCCCCGAAACCGTTGCCATAATCGGCAATTCAACTACACCATATTTCAGGTTATCTGTAAATAAAGTCACCTTACCCCTGCTTACTCCTTGGTCAAGATTTGCGGCAATGACAATTTTGACTTCATAGATATTCTTCGCAAGTTTCAGAACCTCTGATATCCTGAATACTTTGCTGCTTATTACAGAATTTGTTATCGATAACGAAAGGTCAGGACATACAGTTACCCTGCAAGTCATTCCCGTCACAGTATTGGTACTCACAAAACCAAAATCCATTACTGCTGGTTCACATTTGATTAACGGCGCCACTTTACCATCAATCCTTAATTGATAAACAGGTTGCGCAGGATCGTTGGTAATAAGATAGAAACTTTTCCGTTGCTCTCCTGAGCGACCACTCAGAGAAAGCATCACCTTGAGATCAGCGCTCTTCCCTGATATTATGTTATTGGTGCCAAGAATATACGACGCCCCACAACAAGCTCGGACTTCCCTGATTTCAAGTGCACCTGACCCTTTGTTGCTTATGTTAAATATGTGCTCTATGGGTCTTTCGCCATTCGACTGCCCAAAATTGAAAATTGGATCAATACATTCAAGGACCGGGACTTCACCAGCCCAAATCAATATTGGGATGAAAGCCAGCAACGCGATCAAGATTATCCTATACATAGACATAATATCACCGGTTTGAGGAGACATTCACAACACGGAAAGGAACGCTTAATTCCCTGTCAATATTGTGATTGGTCTTTATAATTATCATTGATGAATTGATCTCAGCAAAAGGCATTATATTCCCTAGCTCTATCCTGTACCCAAAGTCCCCCATTTCAGTAACCGATGTAGTAATTTTAGGATCCAGCGTCTTGACTTCAAGTATTTTAAACTTTTGGCGGGTTCTTGACTTGACCGACATGTATCTGATTAATGGTGTATTTTTCAGATCGCTTGACAGCAACACTTCACCAGGCACAACAACTAAATCTTTGAATATATAATATCGCACTGGTATCTTGATTTCTTTCATAGCAGGCAAATCCGTATGGACAATTAGCAAATCATCCTTGGCACCATCCGCGCAAAAAGGCTTCATTGCGAACAAAATGTCGTAAGCCCTCCCTACTGCTTGCGTGGTGACAGTCAAATCATATTTGGCTTTATCATGTATTATATCCGAAATATTAAAGTTAACATTTGTTGAGGCGACAAGCCTTACGTGTCTTGTTATAGAGGCGTCGTTGCGTATCATGCCCAGATCCAATTCATCAGGGTCTGTCACAATCAAGCTAGGTGCTTTTTTTGTAATTTCAACATTTCCTGTAATCAATATAGGGAAATACGGCTGCTTGGGGTCGTTTGATATTACATAGCAAGTCTTCTTGATTTCTCCAGATCTACCCTCAAGAAACAGCTCCAGCTCCAGTTGCGCTTCACCACCAGGGACAATATTCTTTTTATCTATTTTAGCCATGCTACCACAGCAGGCTCTAATATCAGATATTTTAAGCTCTGCCCTGCCTTTATTAAGCAACCGAAATGTATGCTTTATTCTATTTGCAGGAACGTCTTCAAACCTGTACTCGGCGTTGTTACAGGAAATTTCCGGAACATCCTCAGCAAGTATTAGCGTCACCGGAGATGCGAGAATCAGCATTACAATAATCAAACCACTTTTCATACTCATTTGGCTGTTTGGCTTTTGCCCAGTCTTTTTAGTGCAGATTGTGCGGATATCTTTATTCTTTCATCCGTATCTGCAGATAAGGTTTCCAGGAGTTTTACATCCTCATTATTTCCCATATCACCTAATGATGCTATTGCCGCCATTCTAAGCGTAATTACATCCCCCGACTGTGACTCCACCCTAGCCAAAGGTAACGCATCAAACAATCCCATCTGCGTGCACACCTGAAGAGCGGTTGCCCGAGCATTGCCAGACATTGAATAGTCTTTTGCCATATTCAATGCCTTTTCGCCGACAACCTTGCGATCTATTTCATTGTGCTCTCTTGACAAATACTCAACACCTAACAATGCTGTTGCTGGCAAACATTTTTCCTTGCCATCAATTGCTTTCCAATAAGCGTCCATTAGCATTTGCTGTTCAGGATTTACTATCCCAGGTCTATTCGTTGCACAAAAGACATCATAACAATTCCTAAAATGCTGTATGCAGTAGTCCCTATTTACCTCATCCTGTTCGGGATCATTAGCAATCTCTACAAGTAAATTACACACGTCTAGCGGCGGGTTAGCTTGACTCAGGATCAAATCCATCAGCTCATTCTTCATTGAATTCAGCATGAGATACTCAAGAATGGGATGATCTTCTGGCTTGCTGCGAATAAAGCGGTAAATCTCATCTATATCACCTCCAGCTAAATCCTTGCCCAATGTTTTCAATGCATTCATCCTGAGCATGTGATCTTCTTTCGGCGTCTTGCCAAGCCCGCCTACCGTAACCTTTCTGACAGATTCTGACACTATCAGATTCGGTAATCTCTGCGATGGTGTAGGCTTAATTGAGTGTTCTTTCACATCGACTATTCGCTTATCAGCCTCAGTGACTGCTGCAACAGGACGAACCTTTGCCGGAACATCAATCAACGCTTGCTTGATACGCATATTACAATAGATTGCAAATAAAGCACCTGCAATAGCAACAACGAGCACACCTAGCAATGTTTTTATATTCATTCGATATATCCCATTCACCATAATCTATCTGTGGATTTGTTTGGTAAAGCAAAATTCCTAGTATAGCACGAAAATAGCTTTCTACATTAATCATCTCAAGCCTAATCTACCGCCTATAAATAATTCCAAGCAGCGAGAGCGAAGTATGAATGATGACGTATGAGGGATGATCAGTAATTCCGAAAGCTCACGAGGCGGGGCGGCGGAATAGCGCGGCAGGCGGCTCACCGAGTCGGCATTCTTCTCATTTCTGATAATCCGATCAAATTCGCATTGAAAGATTTTTTCATTTTGTGCTTGCAACTGCTATATAATTATA
>CAMCYG010000037.1 GCA_945883775.1 Victivallis vadensis | reverse complement strand
TGCATTTTTCTGTATTTGCCTGCGATTCGTCCGTTCTTTTCGAAGACTATCGCTGTATTGTGATACAGGCCTTTAGCTCTTTTCTCAAAGTTTGATGTAACGAGTACGACTTTGTTCTTTTTTGCCAGATCTGAGTAGAAATCGGTGGCAGGTCCTGGGATTGTCTGAGCAAGATCAAAACATTCGGCATTCTCTGTTTGGCAGAAATACAGGCTGTCGTGGAGTTCAGGAAGGACTACCAGTTTGGCGCCCTTTCCCGCAGCTTTCAACACTGCGTCAGCATTCTTCTCCCGGTTGACTGAGATGTCTTTGGAATACTTATTCTGGATTATTGCAATTTTTGTCATGACCGTTGTTTGTATGAAGTCACAGTGTGATCATAATTTTACCTGCATGGTCGCGCAATGCAGTGAGCCGTGCTGTATAAGCAGAGGCAGGCAGTCGATTCCGTAAACTTTCCGGCCGGGGAATGATTGTGCAATCACGTTCATGGCCGCAATATCGGCATTGTCGTTGTAGCACGGTACGAGTACAGCGTCATTTATCACAAGGAAATTCGCGTATGTCGCAGGCATACGGTTTCCCTTCCGGTCGTACTTTGGTTTAGGCCATGGCAGGGGAATGAGCTTATATGGTTTATTGGTTGCTGTCCTGAAAGACTGTAATTGCTGCTGCATTCGATGTAGGTCATTGAAATTACAGTCTTTTCTGTCTTTGCAGGCAGAATAGACAATTGTATCGTCAGCTGCAAATCGGGCAAGAGTATCAATATGGGAATCCGTATCATCTCCTTTGATTCCCCCGTGATCCAGCCATAATATCCTTCGGATTCCGAACGCACATCTAAGCTTTGCTTCAATATCCGCTTTGGACAATTGTGGGTTGCGATTAGGATTTAACAGGCATCGTGAGGTAACAAGCAGCGTTCCTTGCCCATCGCATTCGATACTGCCGCCTTCTAGAATCATGCTTATGTTGCGGAATTTATTTCTTTTGAAGATGCCAGAGTCATACAATCGGCGGTTGACCTTGTCATCCATCTTGTGCTTGTACTTGTTGCCCCATCCGTTGAAACCGGCATCGAGATGAACTGGTCTGCCGTTTTCTATGATCGTGATGGGGCCATAGTCCCTTATCCAGATGCCGTCTGGGCGTATTTTAATGAACTTAATATGACTGAGTCTGGCTTCAGTGCTGTGAAGAAGTTTCTTTATACGTTCTGGTGTCGGGGTGACAATCAGACAAACGGCGTGCTGGCTTATGGCAGTGGCGAGGTTGATGTATACCTTGTCAATAGTGGGCAGTATTGGTTTCCAATCTGTACGGGCATGAGGCCAGGACAGGAGAACCGCGGTCTGTTGCTCCCATTCCGCAGGTAATCTAAGCTTTAAACGTTTTTCACCTATGTTCATTAAGGATAAGATACACAAAAAAAATAAATAATGCAATTTCAGTCGATTTATTGCATTCTATGGCACTTTTAAGAGGAAATACAGGTATGTCAAACATAGAAAATAACGAGTATAGGGATCAGCGGATAGTCAATATGCATAAGCTCGAAGCGCTTGGTTATAAGCCGTTCGGACATGCATTTAAGCGTACAGGCAAAATAAGTGACCTTGTCGCGGGGTTTAAAGAGGAGGAAAAGATAACTGCGGCCGGCCGGCTTATGACCATCAGGTCTATGGGGAAGAGCATTTTTGCCGACCTGCGTGATGGAACCGGCAGGATCCAGATTTATGCACAGAAGAATGCCATGGGTGAGCAGCCGTATGAGGCATTCCAGTATCTAGATGCTGGCGACCATATCGGAATAGAGGGTACGTATTTTGTGACAAGGACAGGCGAAAAGACCATTAAGATCGAAAGGTGGGTCATGCTCTCCAAGGCTTTGCTTCCTCTGCCTGAAAAGTGGCATGGATTGAAGGATGTCGAGGCCCGCTACCGTCAGAGATACCTTGATCTGGTCGCAAATCAAGAATCGAGGGAGGTGTTCAACAAGCGGATCAATGCGGTAAAGGAAATTCGCAGTTTCCTTTTTGATAGGGGCTTCCTCGAGGTCGAAACGCCAATGATGCAGATACAGGCAGGGGGAGCCGCGGCCCGGCCTTTCAAGACGCATTATCATGCACTTGCGACTGATATGTCCCTGCGCATTGCACCTGAGCTGTATCTCAAGCGCCTTCTCGTCGGCGGATTTGACAAGGTATTCGAGCTGAACAGGAATTTCAGGAATGAAGGGCTCTCTCGGACCCATAACCCCGAATTCACGATGCTTGAGATATACGAGGCATTTTCAGACCTGCGCGGCATGAAGGAAATAGTCGAAGGCTTGATATGTCATGTGGCGCAAAGTGTTTATGGGACCCTCGAGGTCGGTTCTGCCGAGAACAAGATCAATCTGGCTCTTCCATGGCGGGAAGTTCCTTATAAGCAGCTTATATGTGATAAAATGGGCGCAGACTGGTATAGCCTTTCCAAGGAAGATATGATTAAAAAGGTCGAGGCTATGGGGCTGAAGGTCGATCCTGCGTGGGACAAGACCATGGTGACACATGAGGTCTATGAGAAATCTATCGAAAAGAGTTTGATTCAGCCGACGTTTGTTACGAGGCTACCGGCTGAGCTGGTGCCTCTCGCAAAGAAATGCGATGATGACCAGACGGTCGTAGATGTATTCGAGCTTGTTATATCGGGGCAGGAGGTTGCGCCTGCCTATTCTGAGATGAACAATCCAATCGAGCAAAGGGCGCGTTTCGAGCATCAGGCCGGGGCAGATGCGGAAAAGGTAGATGAAGATTTTCTAGATGCTCTCGAGCATGGGATGCCGCCTGCAGGCGGAATGGGTATAGGAATTGACCGGCTGATAATGATCTTGTCCGGCTGTGATGCGATTAGGGATGTGATATTATTTCCCCAGCTCAGGCCGATGAAAGATTGATGATGATGCCTTTTTCACTGTTTCTTGCGCTGAAATACTTGAAACCGAAACGTTCATTTATATCGGTAGTTACAGTCATTTCCATTGTCGGCGTCATGCTGGGCGTTGCGATTCTTCTGATAGTCCTTTCTGTGATGTCCGGATTCGATAACATGTGGCGAGAAAAGATCCTCAGCTTCAAGCCGCATCTAGCCGTGATTGATAGCTATGGTGAGATACAGGGTGAAGAGCAGGTTTGCAGGCAGATCGAGAAGGTAAAAGGAGTAACTGGCTGTGCACCGGTAATAGAAACCCGCGTGCTGATGCAGTTCAGGGGGAAGATGTGGTCTCCGATTGTTATAGGGATCGATCCTGACAGGGCTGGCAAGGTCAGCAAGATCCCCAGTTCAATCGCATATGGCAGATTTGATGTTGAGGGTGATAACGCGATCATCGGTATTGATATCGCCAGAGCGATGAATATCACTATTGGAGATAAGCTGCTTATCTACACGCCGCTGTGCGCTTCATCAACAAATGAGATGTTTTTGCCTGAGGAATTGCTGGTGTCGGGTATATTCGACATGGGTATGCGCGACTTTGATTCCGGGTTTATGATTACATCGCTTGAAGTTGCCCGTAACTTGGTGGGAATGGAAAGCGGAGCACAATCTGTTTACGTGATGACAGATAATCCCTATAGATTCGAGGAATACGCGGGCGGGGTCAGAAGTGTTCTGGGCGTGGATTATCAAGTCCGAACCTGGAAGGAAATAGATAGCATGTTGTTCGCAGCTCTGAGTCACGAAAAGACAATGATGTTTATACTCCTGGTCTTTATAACAATAGTAGCGATCTTCTGTGTCACTAACACTCTTATTGTGATCACCGTTCAGAAAACTAATGAGATCGGCCTCATGAAGGCGCTTGGATTTCCTTCCCGCAAAATAATGGCAGCATTTGTCTGGCATGGCCTTATACAGTGCTTCGTTGGCACGCTATCAGGTGTGATCGCCGCATTGCTTATTCTCAACAATCTAGAGGCAATTGTGAGTTGGCTCACATCTATAAACGTGGAGGTCTTTCCAAAGGGTATATATGGGTTAGACAAGATTCCCTGGGCGTTATCGGCCGGTGAAGTTGTCAGGGTCGCTGGCTTTGTTATGGTGTTCTGCACAGTCTCATGCATTCTGCCGGCATACAGGGCGGCACGGCTTGATCCGGTACAGGCACTGAGGTACGAGTAATGGGCGAACTGATTAAAGCTGAAGGTTTAGATAAAAAGTACACAATAAAGAAAAAAGAGATTGTGGTGCTTAAAGGTGCTTCGCTATCAGTTGATCAGGGGGATACGGTGGCGATAATTGGTTTGAGTGGGGCAGGGAAAAGCACGCTTATGCATATACTTGGCGGATTGGACAGGCCGGATGCCGGATCTGTATCGATCAGCGGCGAGAAACTGTACGCAGTCCGCGAATCCAGGCGTAGTGAGATAAGGTCAAAGACAATAGGTTTTGTCTTCCAGTCATATCATCTTATGCTGGAAATGGATGTTTTGGAGAATGTTATGCTTCCCGCCATGGCCGGCAGGGTTGCTGGGATGACCGGAAAGGCCCTCAGAAGCCGTGCAATGTCCTTGCTGGAGTCAGTAGGGCTGAAAGAGCGCTACAACCATACTCCGCTCGAGTTATCCGGTGGGGAACAGCAGCGGGTCGCAATTGCGCGTGCACTTATGAATGATCCGACGATTATACTTGCCGACGAGCCGACGGGGAACCTCGATGAGCAGACCGGTGGTGGGGTGATGTCCGTTCTTCAGAATCTGGTAAAACAGAAAGGTGCTACGCTGGTTCTAGTCACTCACAGCGACAAGATAGCGGCATCCTGCAAGAAAATATACAAGTTAGGATCAGGCTTGATTCAACGTTCAGTATAGCGCGGGCTTGGATATAGCTGACAAGATGACTTGTACGCGTTCTGCGAATAGCCAAGGGTTTTTGAGTGTAGTTGTGCGTAGCGTGGAGTGCGGCGACTCCTGCCTTGCAGAAATCGCCGCGCTTCGCAGAGTTAAATTTTGTTTTTCTTCTCTCTCTTGGCCTTCCTCTTTTCTTCCAGTGTCATCTTTGGTGCTTTCTTTGTGTCACGCTTTGCATCGTTTGATTTTGACATGTTTGGTACTCCTGTATCAATTAAGAACGCTGGCACTATGCCGCATTCGTTTTCATTATACAAAAAGCCTGCTCTTAATCAATTGTGATTTTGCCAGTATCAACAGTAGATTATCATTGCCTTTGTTCATTGGGTTTATAAGATGCATGCATTCGTTTTAAATTAAGGAGGTTCTTATGTTGAAGGGAATATCGCCGGTTGTTGGTCCTGATCTTTTGAAAGTCCTTTCTGAAATGGGGCATGGGGATGAGATTGTTCTCGCAGATGCACATTTTCCAGGTCATACGATGAATGCCAAGGTATTAAGGGCTGATGGTTTGAGAATCCCGGATCTTCTATCGGGAATTATTCCTCTTTTTGAGCTTGATCAGTATGTTGAGAACCCTCTGATAATGATGGCGGCGGTAAAAGGCGATAAGCTGGATCCTATTGTCGAAAAGTCCTATATGAGGGCTATTAGGCTAACCGTTCCCAAGGCGCAAGCACCTGAGAGAATAGACCGTTTTGATTTTTATGACAGGGCCAAGAAGGCATTTGCTGTCGTAATGACAGGTGAGACCGCTAAATACGGCAACATTATCCTCAAGAAGGGCGTCACGCCGATAAAATAGTTCACGTCCACTCTGACAGTTGCAATATTAAGTTCAGCACAAAATATGCAATGAGTTGATTGCGTGACTCAGTAATCGATCTTTTCTACCGCAATCCATACATCGTTAGGCATTTTCTGAAATCGGCGGGTAGCGGTGCGCGAACTTTGATGATTTTGTCATCTATCGGACTTTTGAATGATAATGAGACCGAATGCAGCATTTGTCGGGGGATGGTCATGGCTCTGGGATCATTAAGCTGCTTTAAACCGTATTCGCGATCGCCCAGAATAGGATGACGTATGGCCACCATATGAAGTCTTATCTGGTGTGTCCGTCCGGTGTCTATCAGTACCTTTAAATGTGTAGCCGATTCGTTGGCGTCGATTTTTTCAATAAAAGTATCGGCTGATAAGCCTTCTATGGGGCTGTTAATGCGCCTGGCCTGATCATGGATACGGCCATATACGATTGCCTCGTAACGTTTTTTAACGTCTCGTTCTTTGAATAATACGACCATCGAGTCGAAAGCCTCCTTGCTTTTTGCGAACAGCATACAGCCAGTTGTGTCCTTATCAAGTCGGTGAACAGCCATGACCTTCTCGGTTTCTAATTGTGTCTTCAGAAGCGATTCAACACTCTTTGCTCCATTGGAAATCATGCCTGCCGGTTTATCGACGATGATAAAGTTACTGTCGGCGAACAGGATATACAGTTTAGATGGGGCCGGCTGTTTTGTGTCAAGGTCTTCAGGCAGGTCGATCGTGTCGCCAGCGATAAGAACGTGTTTTGCCATCCATACCGGGCGCCTCTCTACAAAGACACTGCGTGAGTCGATCAACGCCTTGGCCCTGTTGCGGGAGATGTCCAGAATTAGAGCCAAGTAATCCTGAAGGGTTTTACCATCATGTTTTTGATTGACTGTGAGCTTTCTGTGCTTCATATATTATCTCCCAATATTCAACTTGGAGACTATAGTGCATATTAAAGAAATATTAAACATGGAAAATGCAGAATCGATGGAATCTGCGCTTTTGGCGGCAATTGAAGATAAATCGACTGAATTCGGCGATTTAATTCATGCTTTACCTGTATTTGAATCAAAGGCTGATGCAACTAGGGCCGATTTTGTTGCGGAAATGCTGGAAGGAAGCGCAAATGTGACCGTAAATAAGGCAAATTTGCTGGCAGTTCTGGCTTTCAGGGCACGCTTAAATAACGGTAAGCCTGATTTAAGAGAAAAGACGATAAGGCGACTTGAATCTTTGTTTCCAGACCGTCCAAGCCAGAATATGCTTAAGGCTGCATTTATCGATGGAGTTGAAGTGTCCGAATGTATCCGCAGGTTTTCTGTCCTGAAAAGCATTACGGCCGGTGTCTATTGCTACGATAAGGCATGGGGATTTGGAGTTGTAAAGAAGGTGGACGACTTCTATCAAAAGATATCTGTGGATTTCAGCGTCAAAAAGGATCACCTGCTTGTCTTTGCTTATGCGGGAGAAAAGCTCACTGTTCTAGGAAAGGACCATATCCTTGTTGTAAAGCATGAAAAACCGGATGAGATCGCCAGGCTGATAAAGGAAGATCCCGCACAGATTGTAGTGATGCTTCTCAATAGCTTCGGGCCTCTCAATATTGAACAGACAAAACAGATGTTGGCAAAGAGCGGGATTCTCCCTGAATCACAGTGGAAGGAATTATGGGACAAGGCCAGACCTCAGCTGAAGAAGAGCGCGAAAGTTGATATTCCAGCGTCGCGCAACGATCCGCTAAGGTTGATATTAGATGCAGGCAAACTGGCAGATGAAAAATTGAGTGCGTTTAAAGCATTGCGAGATCCAAAGGCAATTCTTGATTTCATCGAAAAGTCTAATCGAGAAGGAACGGCTTCCGGCGATGCAACAGCGATGCTTATAGTTGAGAAGTTTCTCTATGCTGTGGATGTTGTTAAGGGGAAGGATCCGGCATTGCTTGCCAGATTGTTAAGTCTTGCCGGCAGTGCTACGGTTGTTGTGCCATCTGAATCCTTGCGGGGTGCTGCGGAGTGGGTCATGACGCCTGCGGTATTTGTCCAGGCGGCTGACTCTGTGCCTGCCAAGACGCTGGCTCTATTGCTTAAGCTGCTGATCTTGGTAAATGAACAGAAGCTTATGCAGGCCATAGTGCACGCTGTATGCGCCGCTTCCGCATCTACGATAAATGAATGTGTCCTGCTGACAACTGCTTTAGGCAAGTCAGATGAAGTCTTTGCCAGATTGCGGGAATTGTCGCTGGAGAAGAATCCACCCAAAGAAACATTGATTTGGATTGCCGGCAATATGGACTGTGCGGTTCAGAAACTTAATTATAGTGAAACAGCGATATTGGCGCTGATAAGAATGCTGGTAGATTCGGATTATGAAGGGATGCCAGCCAGGACCAGGAATGCCGCCAGACGTCTCTTCGACGAGCAGGAGTTCCTGGATGGGCTGCTGGGCAAGCTCAGTCCTCATGGCAAGAAGGAATGTGTTACGATGCTTGGCAGTGCGATGTTGTGGCCGGAATCGGACAGGCGCGGTGTGCTTGCAAGGCTTATGAAGGCAAATCCTGATGTGAAGAATATCATTGAAGAGCATGCTGCCGCTTCCGATGCGGTTGTGAAACCTGCGGCGAGATGGACATCGTACAGGTCTTACAGGGAGCGTTCTGAATATTACAAGAAGCTCACGACGGTTGATATTCCCAAGAACAGCAAAGACATCGCGGAGGCCCGCAGTTACGGTGATTTGAAAGAAAATCATGAGTATAAGTCAGCAAAAGAACAGCAGGCTGTTTTGATGAGGCGGAAAGATGAGACAGAGGTGGACCTCGATACGGTAAAGGCGACTGATTTCGAGAAAGCTAATCTGACCACTGTGGGGCAGGGTACCTGCGTGACAGTTCAGCGGCCTGACGGAAGTCAGCAGACATTCTGCCTTCTTGGTGAATGGGACAGGGACGAGAAACTGCTTATCGTATCCAGCAAGAGCCGGCTGGGTCAGACTTTGTGCGGGAAGGTCGTCGGTGACGAAGTTGTGCTTACCGACGAATCCGGTCATAAGGAAGAAACCTGCAAAGTAATTTCCATCTCAGGGCTGACTGATGAAATAAAGTTGTGGATAAGAGGGTGAAGAGAATGACAGGACTGATCTTACATGAGCACATATTCACAAAGAGATCCATTTGCTTTGCTCGTCGAGTGTCTGAAGAAGGATGGCCTCACTGAGGCGTCGGACAAGCTTCATATCCTAAGGCATGAAATGGCTTGGACCACGGGGACCGAATTGATTGGCGAATTTGGACAAGCTATGGTCAGCATGCGGCGGGTGGTTAAACGCGGCGCAAGTGCCGAGACCAAGGATGCATGGCGCGAATCTGCCAGAATTGTCCGAAAAGCCTGGCCGTCTTTCTGGAACTGGTATTTCCTGAGGATGTAGAGGGTCGCTGAAGATAGGAAATGCATCTTCGGGCATATGGTCTTAGTCTTTCAAATCCTTAGCAATTTCGCTTTTTTCTTATTATTTGCCTAATCATAGTGTTTTGTATAATATCTTACGTTTTTATGACGATTTATCAATGAATGGTGGTAATTGTAAGTCACTGTAAGCCAGTGTATTATGAATGGACGGGTAAAGAATGATGAGCAATAAGACGTATGAACCGGTTTCGAGCAGAATCGAATTCCCTGAGGTGGAGCAAAAGATCCTTAAGTTCTGGCAGGCTAATAAGACATTCGAGAAATCTCTTAAGGGTACTGCGGGTAAGCCAGAGTACGTGTTCTTTGATGGACCTCCGTTTGCCACTGGCATGCCGCATTACGGGCACCTGCTGGCCGGTACGATAAAGGATATCGTCCCCAGATATCACGCCATGCGTGGTCATTTTGTCGATAGGCGTTTCGGTTGGGACTGTCACGGTTTACCTGTTGAATACGAAGTTGAGCAGGATCTCAAGATCAGTGGGAAGACGGAGATAGAGAAGATGGGCGTCGGCGTGTTCAACGAGAAATGCCGAAGTATTGTTCTGCGCTATACCAAGGAATGGCAGACAGTCGTGACAAGGATGGGGCGGTGGGTGGATTTCGATCGTGACTATAAAACGATGGATCCTAAATACATGGAATCCATCTGGTGGGTGTTTAAATCGCTTTGGGAGAAGAGTCTGATTTATGAAGGACGCAAGATCCTGCCTTATTGTCCGAGGTGCTCAACGCCGCTCTCTAATTTCGAGACGAATCAGGGCTATAAGGATGTAACCGGTCCAGCGATTACTGTACGGTTCAAGCTGTTGGATGAAGATAATGCATATATACTGGCGTGGACGACTACGCCGTGGACACTTCCTTCAAATGTCGCGCTGGCAGTGGGAAAGGACATTACATATCTGAAGGTACTTGATAAAGGTGTCTGCTACTACTTGGCGAAAGAGCGCGTGGCGTTCTACTATAAGGATTCGACACAATATGAATTGATCGCTGAGTTAAAAGGCTCTGATCTGGAAGGCCGTAAATATGAACCCTTGTTCGGGTATTTTGCCGAGTTGGCGGAAAAGGGTGCGTTTCGGGTCTGCACAGGCGATTTTGTTTCGACCGAAGATGGCTCTGGCGTAGTGCATATTGCCCCGGCGTTCGGTGAGGACGATTACCAGCTGTCCCAGAAATGTAAACTGCCCGTAGTATGTCCGGTTGATGAGGAGGGGAAGTTTACCGCAGAGATAAAAGGGTATGCCGGACGAGAGGTTAAGGCCGCGGATCAGGATATCATAAGGCAGCTTAAGGCTGAAATGAAGCTGGTGCACAGGGGGGATATTACTCATAGCTACCCACATTGCTGGCGGTGCGATACTCCGCTTATCTACAAGGCTATATCGACGTGGTTTGTAAAGGTAGAGCAGATCAAAGACCGCCTCATCGCTGCCAACCAACAGATCAGGTGGGTGCCTGGTCATCTTAAGGATGGCAGATTTGGTAAATGGCTTGAAGGCGCCCGTGACTGGGCAATCTCCAGAAACAGATACTGGGGGACTCCGCTGCCGATATGGAAAAGCGAGGACGGCAAAGAAATGCTATGTGTCGGCTCCATGCAGGAGCTGGAACAGCTTTCGGGGCAGAAGATCACAGACCTGCACAAACATAAGATCGATGATATCATCATTAAGTCACCTAAGACCGGCGTCCCTATGAAGCGCATAACGGAAGTGCTCGACTGCTGGTTTGAAAGCGGTTCAATGCCCTATGCACAGGCGCATTATCCGTTCGAGAACAAGGAGCATTTCGAGAGTCATTTCCCGGCTGATTTCATCGCTGAGGGGTTGGACCAGACTAGGGGCTGGTTCTATACTCTGATGGTCCTGTCCGTCGCATTGTTCGACAAGCCGGCGTTCAAGAATGTCATCGTTAATGGGCTGGTGCTTGCAGAAGACGGTAGGAAGATGAGCAAGCGGCTGAAGAATTATCCTGACCCGGTCAAAGTGATAGATACTTACGGTGCCGATGCTCTGCGCCTTTATCTCGTCGATTCGCCGGTGGTAAGGGCTGAAGACCTTTGTTTCTCGGAGGAAGGTGTAAAACAGCTCATGCGAAGTCTTCTCATACCGCTTTGGAATGTTTACAGCTTCTTTGTGACCTATGCAAATATTGACGGGTGGAAGTGCGATCAGTCTGATATATCGGATTTTAAGCCTGAAAATGTGTTGGATAAATGGATATTGAGTTCGCTCGATACGCTGATCATAGACGTCACCGAAGCGATGGATGCTTATGACCTGCAGAGGGCAATCAGGCCGTTTGTGCAATTTATCGATGGCCTAACTAACTGGTATGTCAGAAGAAGCCGGCGCCGTTTCTGGAAGTCGCAGGATGATGATGACAAGAAGCAGGCTTACAGGACCCTATATCATGTGTTGATGCAGTTATCGAAGATTTCTGCACCGTTCATTCCGATGGTAAGTGAGGCGATCTACCAGAATCTTAGGACAGTCGACCTGCCGGAATCGGTGCATCTGTGTCAGTTCCCCGTGGTTGAGAATAAGCTGCAGGACCGTGAACTGGAAGTGGCTATGAGCGAGATTATGACTATAGTCGAGCTGGGTAGGCAATTACGGGCTGATAATAATCTGAAGGTGAGGCAGCCACTAGCTATCATTCACGTCGTCTCCCGTGACGCGGCGATGTTGGCACGGGCTTCTAAATATGCAGATATTATACTTGATGAGCTGAACATAAAGAAAGTAGAGACCAGCGGGCATGAAACGAGCATGGCAGACTTGCGCGGGAAGGCTGATTTCAAAAAAATAGGGCCCAGGTTCGGCGCAAAGGTCAAGCAGGTGGCGGGCGTGATTGCCAAACTGTCGGCGGAACAGTTGGAAATACTGGCATCCGGCGGCTCGATCAATGTTGATATCGGCGGCACCCTGGAATCCATACTCAGCAATGAGGTGATAATCGAGAGATTGCCTAAACAGGGTTTTGTAGTAGCAGCGCAGGGCAGTATAATCGTTGCCATCGAAACGAAGCTTGATGCGTCATTGATAATGGAGGGACTCGCTCGCGAGTTTGTAAACAAGCTTCAGAGCATGCGGAAAACCGCTGATATGGAAGTGACAGATCGTATATGTGTACTATATAATGCCGACAGTGACGTCAAAGTTGCGGTTGAAGGTTTTGGGAGCTATATTCAGACAGAGACACTCTGTGTGACATGCAAAACTATAGATACTTCCGACGCTTCATTTACTGAATGGGATGTGAATGGTCATAAGTGTTTGATAAAGATAGAGAAAGCGGGTTGATTAAAGAATATGGACAGCGACGTGCCAATCATAAATCTGATGAACAAGAAGAGTGAGTCTTATCTTGATCAGTTCAAGCAGGCGATGGATCCACCTTCTGCGCAGATGACTCTAAGTCAGCTCAGACGGAATTATGAGACCATAAACCGTGCAAAATCAATTTACTATCCTGTCGCCTATCAATTTGTGCGGGAGTTGGGCAGGGGGCGTCAGGGTATAGTATACCTTGCTTACAGGCAGGGTGCCCGCGGATGTATTACAGAACAGGCGATTAAGTTGTTTGATCCTTCTATATATAGATCGGCAGAAGAGTACTGGACGGATATGGGCAGAATCGCTTCGCAGATGACAAAGTTGGATCTTCTGCAAAGCAATCACCTTGTCATCAGGCATGGTTATGATGAGACTTATGGAATAGGCTATACGGCACTTGAGGCAATTAACGGGCTGGATCTCAGGAGAATGCTGAACTCTGACCATATGACATATGTCAAGGAGCGCTGTCTTGCCAAAGAGTGGAATAGATTCACAAAGACCATATTCAGGATGGATGATAAAAATGTATGTCTTCAGCCAGGCGTTGCGGTCTATATAATGCGAGGGCTTCTCAGGGGGCTTCAGTTGATGCATTCACAGAATTTTCTACATTATGATGTTAAACCCGGAAATATCATGATCAATACGATGGGTAATGTTAAGCTCATCGATTTTGGGCGGGCTGTAATTGCACACGAAAGAGTTAATTTTTTGCTTGGCTCTCCGATGTATATGGCTCCTGAAACGCATCGCAGGGAGCCTGGTTCGTTCGAGTCGGACATATTTAGTGTCGGTCTTGTCGGGCTTGAGATGCTCAGGGGGGTGCGTCTTTTGGAAAAAGAGGACTTTGCGGAAGATGAGCTTTACGATGCCAAGATCTCTCTGGCTGATAACCTCGGGTCCATTTTGCCGCCGCATGTATTGGCTAACAAACAATTGCTGTACATACTGCGCAAGATGTTGCATTCAGACCCATCGAAACGATATCCGAGTGCCAGGGAGGCTGAGGTGGGTGAGGATGGATTGAAGATAATTTCTAAGCAGCTTGTTCAGGCGAACTTGGACAGCGAATATGCAACGGATCTTTCGGACTATCTGTCAAAGCTCATTGACCCCAAAACGCAGAGAATCGAACTGGCATTTGCTCCAGAGGAGTGAGTATGGTATTCGATTATGTTAAGAATCTCGGTCTCTATTTGTCAAAAGATCTTGCGTGCGTGCTCATAGATTTCATTGCGAAATGCGGGCCTGCAACCGCAGATAAAGAATACTGCTTGATGGATGATAAATTATTGGTGCGATGTATGTCCGGTCAAACAAAAGCCAGAGATAAGGCCGTATTTGAGGCCCATCGCAAGTACGTAGATATACAGTGTGTTATTACGGGGCGTGAGATTATTGATTTTCATCCCACGGATCAGATGCTAGAGTCGGTAGCGTATTCAGCGGATCGTGAATGTTCTCTGCATCAGCTCAGGGGTGCTGAGTATTCATCCGTGATAATGACGCCTGGGCTGTTTGTCCTTTTGGGGCCTCAGGATGCGCACAGACCAATGGTAACTGCAGGGAGTGAGCCCGAGCCTATAAAGAAGATAGTCGTAAAGGCGGATGTTTCCCTTATTTACAGGGGGTAGTCTTATCAATGACATCGTTGCTAGGGCTCGACTCCTCATCTTTGCCGGTAGTAGATCTTTGCTCCATAAGTGTAAACGGTAAGGTTAATTTCGGTTCGGCATCTAAGTTCTGGTTGATGCTTCTTGCGGAAGTTTCATTACGTTTTCCTTCATGGGGGCGTATAAGAATAGCGGCCCCTGTTTCTAATGTCATGTCTCCAGTTTACCTAGACCCTGCAAAAGAACTTCAAAAGATGCTGTTCGGTCTGTCAGAGCAGGATACCGGCAGGCTTATGGAAGAGACAGTAAGGGAGATGGAGATATTTGGACCACCGGCATCGGTCAATATATCGATTACTTCCATAACGGATCGAGTTTTATATAAAAGATGTATGCCTGATGAATTCCTTGATGCGGAGATATTCCTTTATTTGGCTGCATGGCTATATGAGTGGGCAGAGGTACCTTCTGTCTTGTGGCGTCAAGACGCTGTCGAGGGAATTAAGCCTGTAGAACTGCGCAATAGGCAATCTTCGCATGTCATACGTATGTCAGCCGTGAGAACTCACATCAATGAGGGGCTTTATGAGCATGTGCTGACGTTATGGAACGAGGCTTCAGTGAGAGGATAAGCTCTTTAACTAGTTCCTCGATGATTGCTAGTGAATCCTGAGGGTCCGATTCGTCGATATCTCTGACTTCCCAATATGTAATATTATGTACCCATTCAGGAAACATTTGCATCATCATTGGTCTATGTTCCGCCCCTCGCAGAGCTATGATCATATCAGCTTTATGGAAATCATTAACAGTGGCCTGTATTCTTGATGTGCCGGTATGGTTTTTATCTATCCGTCGTGTGCGCAATGCTATCTCGGTATGCGGCGAAAGGTCGCCAGCGACCAGATGAATAGCTAGGCCGCGTGATAAAGCTTCCCACTGGAGCCCCTCTTTTTCTGCAAGATAATTAAAGAGTGCCTCGGCGAAGCGACTTCTAAAGTAATTGCCAGTGCACAGAAATAGCACGACTTTATTGCTGTCTTTGCTCATATACAGAATATATGAATTTACTGGATTATTGGCTATAAATTAATTATATATGCATGAATGAAGATTTGAAATCTAATGCCCTCTGTTGACGATTCTGCAGTTCCATGAAACCAATTATATTCATACTTATCAATGCGCTTCTGGGTTGGGTTTTTTACAAGGCCATAAGGAAGACCAATTTGCTCAGCGTGTTGCATAATGGGCGTTGGTGGCTTACTTGGTTTGCCATAGCGATTATCACTCTTATGGATGAACTGACATCCATATACTATGCTCCATATGAAGCGTACAGGTTTATCGGCTATAAGGCCATTATCTATATAATCATCACATCGGTATTCATCCGTTTCCTGTCCACGAGAATGGTGGAGATGGCGGAGATACTTGAGGTTAATAAGATTAAGGGCGGTGGCGGTTATTCCTTCAACTATCTTGTGATGGGGCCGATGGCTTCTTTTGTTTCTGCTGCCTCAATACTAGTCGTGTATTTGGTTACTGCGTCGGTGTCAACCGTTTGTTCAGTGGAGAACGGAACTACTTTCTTCGAAATGTCAGAGTATACAAAGTATCTATTGAAGTTCCTTGTGGTTTGGGTAATTGCGTTAATCAATGTTATGGGAATCCGTGAGAACGCAAAGTTGACCTTCATGGTCTTTATAGGTGCTTCTTTTGTCATGGTCAATCTGATAACAGGTGGACTGATATCGCTAGACTACGACAAGCTGTCGATTGTTGCCAGAGGAGCCGAAGACATTGCGAACGACTTTTCGGGAAAGCACTTCCATCAGATGTACAGTAACCTTATTATTGGGATTGGGAGCTGTATACTGGCATATTCCGGCATTGAGTCGGTCGTGCTGACTGCCTCGATATGCAAGGATTGGAAAGCGATAAGGAAGGCTTACCTTTTTCTGGCTTTAACTGTAGGGATATTCACGCCTTTGCTTGCTTTGCTTGCTCTTTCAGGAACCCCCGATATCGGCGCACATCAGACAAACCTCATTCCTGCATTTGCCCAGGCAGTAATGGGTAAAGGCTTTGCAATGGTAGTAAGTGCGCTAGCCAGTATCACTCTGATTATGGCGGTTAATACGGCAATGATAGCATCATCAGAGCTTATAGAGAAGATATCTGAAAAGTATAATTTTGATTGGCTGATCAAGGTTAATGATAAGCATGCCCTTTACAGGATACATTTCATTAATGCCGTTCTGTACACGTTGATGATCTTCATCACTAACGGCAGTCAGGAGACGTTGGCTAAGATATATGCGGTAGGGTTGATAGCCGTGTTCTCTTTGGATATGATCTCTCTGTTCATTTATAAGTACAGGAAGGGCACCGTTGGCCGAACATATCACACTTCAAGGGTAGGTACGTTATTTCTGCTTGTAATATTGATAAGTTTATTTGTGTATATATCAAGCAGTCGGCCAGAGGGATTCGCCTTATGGTTGGCTGTCACAGTCTTGTTCTTTATTGCAGGTGTTCAAATATCGAAGCATAGGGCCCCGGAGATCAAGCATCGGCGCGCAAGCAGATCGCCGATGGATGTCGTATTCGCCATAGCTGCGAGTGAATCAGAAGATGTCCATCTCTATTTGACAAGGCCAAGGGAGAGTCTTGTATTAAGCGCAGGACCTGGCGCGATATTTGTCAGTTTTTATGCGCCGAGGACTGACATTCCGGCCTTTGCCTACGATTCCAACCATATCTGGATATGTATGCCTGAGCGTACCAGTTTGGATGACTTGATTGTTGGACTGCTGGATACTATTCAGTACGACATACCTCACGACAAGAAAGTGCATGTCCATTTTGGATGGCCGCTTTCTTCATGGCTTGACAGGTTGTCAACGGGTATCATGGTCTACAAGATGCTCAAATTGCCAAGGATGTTTCCTAATTACATCTTCCACATAGACTACATCAAATAAAAGACACGCCTCTTTCATTTCGCGGTAGATTGAAGAATGACATTGCAGACTGAGCGATATCGAAGAATCCTTTCCTGATGCCCAGGTTTTTGCCTGTCAGTGCTTTGGCATGTACGATGAGAGGGACGTATTCGCGTGTATGATCGCTGCCTCGGAATGTCGGATCGTTCCCGTGATCTGCGGTTATTACCAGTATATCATCATCCTTAAGACGGGATACAAAATCTTTGAGGAATCGATCCGTATCTTCAAGCGAAGCAGCATAGCCTGCTGGATCACGTCTATGGCCGTATTTCATGTCGAAATCAATGAAGTTGGCGAAAATTAATCCATCCTTGAATTCCGATATGGCCTCGATCAGGCATTCCATCGCTGATTTTGTGTTCTCAACATGATAAGCCCTATTTATGGATTTGTGGTTGAAGATGTCGTCTATTTTGCCGACAGTTACAACATTGATGCCTCTGTCGTACAGAATATCAAGTATCATACGTTCGGGAAGGGGGTATGAAAAGTCCTGCCTGTTATCGGTCCTGGTGAAGCTACCTGCATTGCCGATATAAGGTCTTGCAATCACGCGACCTATGCGCAGAGGATTGCACAACTTTCGCGCTATGGCGCAACCGCTGTAAAGCTCGGCTAAAGGGATTACTTGTTCATGAGCTGCAATCTGAAATACCGAATCACCGCTGGTGTATACTATCCAGCTTCCGCTGTTTACCTGTTCAGGGCCCAGTTCGTTGATTATTTCTATTCCGCTGGCCGCCTTATTGCCGATTACGCGACGGCCTGTCAGCCGTTCGAACTCTGAAATCAGTTCAGGCGGAAATGAAGGATAGTCGTGCGGGAAAAGCTTGAAACCCTTGTCCAGAAGTATGCCGGTCATTTCCCAGTGTCCTGTGGTCGTATCCTTGCCTTCGGATAGCTCCTGCATGGCGCCATAAGCTGCCAATGGCCTCTGGACAGGGTCTACGCCTTTTATGGGTATGCCATATGGTAGTAAGTGCGGTATGTTGCCCAAGCCCATTGATTGCATGATAGGAAGGTGCAATCCGCCAACTGTCTGTGCTATATGCCCCAACGTGTTGGCGCCTTCGTCCTCATACAAACCGGCATCGGGTGCGGCTCCAATACCCACAGAATCCAGCACAAGGAGTATAAATCTCATTATCGTATTGTAGTGCATCTTGGTCGACTCAGCCAGATAAAATAATACCACTACGGTCTAAATATGATAAGCTTGCGATATAAAGGGGGATTAATGAAGCAGGCATCATATTGGCACAAGGAGCAGTCTGGCACAATAAGATGTGAGCTTTGTCCGAATAACTGCCAGATCGCAGAGGGGGGGAATGGTGTTTGTCGTATAAGGATGGTCAAGAATGGGGCCATGTTTACGGAGGGATACGGCAATATAACATCGTGCCATTTGGATCCTATTGAGAAGAAACCTCTTCACCACTTTTACCCAGGAGTTGCTATATTCAGTATTGGAGGGTGGGGCTGCAATCTAGTATGTGAGTTTTGTCAGAACTGGTCAATATCGCAGCAAATGCAAAGCTGTGGTGAAAAGTATTACAACCCGCAGATTATGATAGCGATGGCAAAGGAAGGCGACTCAATAGGCATCGCATATACATACAATGAGCCTCTGATTAACATAGAGTATGTTGCTGACTGCGCACGTTTGGCCAGGGAAGCGGGATTGAAGAATGTATTAGTGACCAACGGGTTTATTAATGCGGGTCCAGCATCAGAGCTGCTGAAATATATAGATGCCATGAATGTCGACGTTAAGGGCTTTAACGAGGATTTCTACAGAAAGTATTGTCATGGAAAGGTTGGACCGGTCCTTGATTTCGTACAACAGTCTGTCGACGCCGGGTGTCACGTGGAGTTAACAAATCTGGTCATACCAGGCTTGAACGATGGCGAAGATGATTTCCGGCAGTTATCCCAGTGGGTAGGCCAGAAACTTGGTAAACATGTGCCTTTGCATCTGAGTGCGTATCACCCCATGTATAAGATGCGCATACCCGCAACTCCAGCGGCAACCATTGAGAAAGGCAGGCGAATTTGTCGCGATTATCTTTCGTATGTGTATGCCGGCAATGTTTATGGGGGTGAAGGGCAGGACACAGAATGTCCCGAATGCAATACCAAGCTGATTGTCAGGGCCGGCTATTCAGTAAAAGTTGTTGGCATAAAAAGCAACAAATGCAAGAAATGTGCAAGACCTGTGGATATTGTTATGTGAGCCGATGCAGCAGGCGTCAATTCTGCTCATCAGGTTCTTCTGAGGCAGAAACGCCGGTCACTATGTCCTGAGCGCCTTTTAGTCCCGATTCAAGCAGGATTTTCTTTCGCCAGTCGTTTATAACGACGGCGGACCGGTATTTCTCAATTGCAGCGGCCACCTCAGGCCTGAGCATTTCTGTGTCCATAGGTGAGGCCGGAACACGGTCCAGTACATGACAGAATATGGCCGAATTCTTAGTCAACGCCGGCTCTGATATCTCGCCTTTATCAAGGTTTACAACGGCGCCGATTATCTGATCAGCGTATTCGTTCTCATTGGTGAATCCGCCATATACCGTGAAGGGCTCAGTGGTGTGAGTTGTAAGGCCTGCATTCTTTGCAGCTGCTTTGAAGCTTAATTTCCCATCAGTCATGCGTTTGGCAAGATCTTGCCTGATGTCTGCGGCGTATGAGACAAACGCTTTGTTCATAAGGTTTGTAGTTGCGAACGGCGTTATAACGCTCTCAATCTCTTCAAAAGAGGGGAGGTACGCTTCTTTCTTTTCGACAGGCATCAAGACGTATACATTGCTCTTCCCTTCGATGACATCACTGCAAGCGCTGTTGGTCTGTGCGAAATCCATTAAGAATGCAGCGTTAACAAGTTCTTCTCCTGCGTCAGACCAGTCTGGGTTCTGTCTCATCGAGAAAGGCTTGCTTTTTTGCGTGCTCAAATTATGTTTCTTTAATGCTTCAGGGATGGTCAGCGATTTTCCGTATTTGTCTTCCTGGAGGTCTACAACAAATTCCAATGCTATGTTCTTGGCAGCATCGTAGGCCGATTCGCGCTGAATTTTGGAAGCAATGTCCTTCTTTACGGACTCATATGTCTTAACTGTCTCGCTCTCGTTTGTGTCTGTAACGGTAAATTCAGTCTCCTTATTGTTCTCGTAGTATTCTTTAATGGTTTCTTCGGATGGTTGAGCCATGTTGAGATAATTGGATGCGGCGATGCTTATATAGTTAACAACGACCTTCTCTGGCACCTTGAAGCGTTCTGCATTGTCGTTGAAGAAAGACATGGCGTCCTGCTTTGATGCGGCGATCTTGTTCGTCATGGAGCTTCTTTTAACCTCTGTGTATTCCACTGTAAATTGATCAGAAAGACTGCTTATTTTGTTGTTCATTTCATAGGGAGAGGTTAGGGATCCTGCGCTCATCGCCATCCATATTTTCTTAAGTGTAAGCTCCTGTCTGAAGTACTCACGGAAGTTCTTCATGTTCATGCCAAGCTGATTCTGCACTATCTTGTGGAGTTTTTCGGCGTTGAAGACTCCATTTTCGCTGAATGCAGGGTCTGTTCTAATTGCATCCTCGATCTCTGAATCGCTGGATGTGATTTTCATTTGTTCTGCGAGGCCGAGCAGTGCAATTCTTTCCCAAGCTTTTCTATTAAGCATTTTCTCAATTTCGGGTGTCAGATCAGACGATCTGCGGAATCCCATCTCAAAGTACCGAGCAAGATTGAATGCATTGGGTTGAACTGCGCTCCCGTATGCTTTGTTAGCAGCGCTGGGACTTGAGAAGGTGCACCCTCCCATATCAGTGAATGAGGCTACGAATGATATGCTAATGATCACAGCGAAAATGGTCCACAGTAATCTATTTTTAATTATGCGATTAAACTTTGATATCAACATGGTGTGTTCCTTAAAAAAAGTGCATCCTGATGTTTGCAATCCAGACGTCAGGATGCACTTAATGATGTTTCAAATTTGACTTTAGAGCAGGCCCACTGGCGTTACGGACGGTATTGTTGTTGTTGTGACTATGGGGACTATTGGAACTGTTTCTTCGTTCCCGTCGCGGTTTTCGTCCTCATCTACAATCTCTTTGTCTTTGGGTGAAATTGTTGTCGTAGTTGTTGATGCGACTGTGGTGGTTGTGGTTGTTGGGAATTCTTCATCATCTGCATCTTCTTTTTCCTGGTCCTTATTCTGGTCTTTCTCGCCATCCTTGTTGTTTTCGCTGGGGTCATTTGACAGACCGGGCTCTGTCGGATCATCAAGCTTAAATGACCTGGTTATTGATTCCTCTGTCTTGCCTTCAGGTGATATTACAAGAATTGTCACGGTGCCCTGTTTGGTAGTCTCATTGACTTTTCGGAATATTCTCAACACATAGTTTTGCTTGAGAGCTATGTTTCTGGGGTTGCCCTGTGCATCTTTGATTGTCACCTCGAAGTTGCCTTTAACGTTTTTCAGTGACACATAGGATTGGT
>CAMCYG010000036.1 GCA_945883775.1 Victivallis vadensis | reverse complement strand
CATCAGAGTCGATGGCAATTCTACCGGAACAAGAACAGAAAGCATGTCATCAGTTGACCATACAATTCGCATGACAGGCATCTATGCGGCTCCAGGTGCAACTTTAACAGTGAGCATACCAAGGAACATGACTACAGCTGGGCTGAGACTGCGCATTGGAGTTCATACCAGCATTAATTTCGACACACAGAACTGGTTGCGGTATCCAGATGTTACTACCGAGCATGAACTTACAGGCCCAACAACCAAAGCAGCCAACTCTTTCGGTGGACTGGTCAGTATTCTTGTTCCGCCAGGATCAACGCTTGGCGATTTTGATATTTCCATCAGCGGTGGTATTGGAGCCCCATATTTCGCGGAAGACAGAACATCGAATGCTGACTGGTTAAGCTATGGCAGGACTTTGCCTGGCGCCTGGGGGTTCTTCGAGAATGAAAGCGTGATAATCATTGCGCCGTCGGCTGAGCTTGTAAAAATTGAGAATCCTGCGGCTGTGTTGCGTCATTGGAGCCAGGTTATATCGCACATGGATGAACTTGCAGGAGTAACGGCCGAACGATCCAGACCTGAAATACTTATCTCAGACCGGCAGATATCTTCGGCGCCGGGCTCAGGTTATCCTGTCACATTACAGTCGGCCAGGGGCGATATTTTCTTCGACAGACAGACCGCCAGCAAAGGCAATTGGCAATGCTATAAGATACTTGGCCAAGCCTACCTTGACCGCCTTGATGATATTGACTCCTTATGCGGCGAACCTGAAATCGAATCTGCATGGTTTGCAGCCTACGCATTTGACAAGTTACATAATCGCCCTGGGTTGGAGCTGACAGAATGGCCAGACTCCTGCATGGAGCCAGCTAGCAGGTTAAAAGCAGTAGGAGAGTGGCTTGCCTTGCCTGCTCCTGAACGTACATGGGAGAATGCCTGCGCTATTAATCCTGCGGCTTATGATTGTTTCTGGCAGATCAAAGATGCTTTCGGCTGGGAATTGTTCACTGGCGTCAACAATCTGCTCAGCACGGAGAGAGAGGATGAAGTCATAAAATTATCATCCAGGGACCGGTGGATATTGCTAGCCTCACGTAATTCCCAAAGAAACCTCATCCCTTTCTTTGAATCCAGGGGCATGAAGAATTTTTCTCCTTACATCCGAAAGGCCGTGAAAGACATGACACCCTGGATTGGCAATTCGGCGCCATCTCCGCTAAAAGACGCCAAGCTCTCCATCGAGGAGGACCTGCCGCGCGGGACGATGATTCACAAATTCTCATCAATTGACAAGGATCCTGCAAACAGACTTCTTTATGAAATATCAGAAGGGAACGCTAATGAATCTTTTGTAATAGATCGCACCACTGGCGAGCTTCGCGTCAATCGCCTGGATTACGAAATCATAAATTCCTATGAATTGTCAGTTAAGGTTTCAGACAATGCAGTGCCACCGATTTCCCAGAAAGCCAAGCTCAGAATTAAGGTGGAAAATGTAAGAGAGCAACCGAAAGTGAAAAATCAAACATTCGTTCTGTCTGATAATGAAAAGTTTGGGGCTCTAGTTGGCAGAGTAAGCGCGATACCTGATGACGAATCAAAGGCCACATTTGAGATTGCTGATCAGTCAATACCCAATGCTATTGCCATCAACGCAAACTCCGGCGAACTTTTCAAAGGCAATATCAGATTCCAGCCTGGCGACGTGTACAAGCTGCAAGTAAGGGTCTCCAACTCAAAAGACAAAACGCAAATGAGCACGTCCAACGTCTGTATGTTCTTTGGACTGCGCAGTGGCGTTAATTGCGAGTATTGGGCGCCTGACGTCAAAGGATCACCCTCGGAACCTGCAGAACTCCCTCCCCCGGTAAAGAAAGACAAGCGGATCTCCATAGACAAAGCCGTGGTAGAAAAAGGCCCATTCCTGTGCAGGATTTCCGGCTGGATTGTCCCGCCGGAGGACAATGAGTACCGTTTCTGGATCTCATCCGATGGATATTCGCGCATGAAATTAGCGCCTGGACCACGGCCGATAAACACATCGGATATATGTGAATGCGAGTCTGCCCGGGGGCCAGACTCTTTTGATCTTTCACCAAATCAGCGCTCAGCCCCCATCAGGCTTGAGGCTGGAGTATGCTATTATTTTGAAATATACTACAGGTCTGGAGGCAAACATTCACATCTGGACGTTGCATGGAAAATGCAGGGCAAACCCCGAGAAATCATTCCAAGCGCTCTTATCACACCTGAATTACCATAAGAAATGCATTGAAAGACCGAGCCGGAAAGGTATTATGCACCATCATGACAACAAATGACAAGGCGCTGATAATAATACCTACGTATGACGAGAAAGACAATGTCGGCCCTATTTCGCGTGCGGTATTCAAAGTTTTGCCACAAAGCCATATTCTGTTTGTTGACGACAATTCGCCTGACGGCACAGGCTTAATAATCGACAAAATGGCAGAACAGGATGCCAAGATCCACGTGGTTCACAAGCAGGGTAAAGCCGGTCTTGGCCGCGCCTACATAACAGGTTTTAAATGGGCTATTGAAAACGGATACGATTATGTTTTTGAGATGGATGCTGATTTTTCTCATGACCCGGCCGAGCTAGCAAATTTCATGAAGGCCATACCAAACGCAGATCTTGTGCTCGGCTCGCGATACATGCACGGCATAAGAATAACCAACTGGCCACTGAGACGTCTGATGTTGAGCAAAGGTGCGGCGATGTATGTAAGAATCATCACTGGCATGCCGGTAACTGATCCGACCGGCGGATTCAAGTGTTACAGGACCAAGGTGCTCAAGGAAATCGATCTGGATTCCGTTCAGTCCAACGGCTATTCGTTCCAGGTTGAGATGACGCACAATGCCTGGATGCTGGGTTTCCGTATCGCTGAGATCCCGATAACCTTCGTCGACAGAAGAGCTGGTTACTCAAAAATGAATAGCGCCATCGCCAAAGAAGCCCTTTGGATGGTCTGGAAGCTTGCGCTTAAAAACGGGCTCCGTCGAGCGCCCAGAACAAAGAATATTAATCATAAATGACGAATATTGAGACAGAAGAGCGAAAAATCAGCAGGGTAGTCGGCGACATCTTTCTGGCAATGAGGCCTGAACAGTGGAGCAAGAACTTGATCGTTCTGGCTGCGTTTTTCTTTGCGTATTTCGACAAGACACGAACGAACCCTTTGGAATGGAGTGAATTCGCTTTTGTGGTCATCCCGGCCTGCCTGTTATTCTGCCTGATCTCAAGCGGAATTTATATACTCAATGATATCATGGATATTGATGCGGACCGACAACATCCGACAAAGAGGAATAGACCTATAGCCGCAGGCAGAATACCTGTTAATATGGCATGGTTGATGTCTCTGAACTACCTCATTGGCGGCCTGATCGGAGCATTTGCGATCTCAACTGCATTTGCCCTTTGCGTCTGCGTGTATGTCGCGCTGCAACTGGCTTATATAATGTTTATTAAAAGGATTGCATTGGCAGATATAATGGTCATTGCAGTAGGTTTTGTTATCAGGGCCATCGCAGGAGCGATGGTGCTCGCCGGAATAATGATATCGCCATGGCTGCTGGTCTGCACATTCCTGCTGGCGCTTTTCCTGGCCTCATGCAAGCGACGACAGGAGAAAGTTCTTATTGCCATGGACAATTCAGGAACAAGAGCCAGTCTGGAGCAATACGACGTAAAACTCCTCGATCAAATCATCACAATAACAGCGGCCTCAACAGTGGTATCGTACGCCATATATACGCTTTCGGAACAGACCATTGTAAAATTCGACACGCATAATCTGGCACTGACTATACCGTTTGTCGTATTTGGAATATTCAGATACCTGGACCTTGTTTACAGACAAAAGGAAGGCGAGCGCCCGGAACGCGTGCTTTACACCGACCTCACCATGCTCTTCAATATCATACTATACTGCGCAACAGCAGCGATAGTACTGAAGTATTCATAGGCAGAAAGAAATCTGCCACTCGAAATGTGATTAATGTTCCAACAAATATATAAAGATGGTAGCTTGCCCTCGCAGATAAGAAAGACATAAAGGAGAATAATGTTTAAATGGACCCTGACGAAACCTTTGGCAGTATTTGACATAGAAGCTACCGGTCTAAATGTGAGGACCGATCGTATTGTACAGCTATGTGTAATCAAGATAATGCCCGACCAGAGCAGGATCACATATGAGACCCTGATAAATCCTGAGAGGCCCATACCGCCCGAAACCACAAAAATACATGGCATAAAAGACGAAGATGTCGCCAACTGCAAGACGTTTAAAGACATCGCAAATGATCTGGATGCATTTCTTAAAGACTGCGACCTCGGCGGGTTTAATGTCGCACGATTTGATGTTCCCATGCTAACAGAGGAGTTTTTCCAGGCAGGCATCAAG
Source organism: Victivallis vadensis (assembly GCA_945883775.1). Classification (GTDB taxonomy): domain Bacteria; phylum Verrucomicrobiota; class Kiritimatiellia; order UBA8416; family CAMCYG01; genus CAMCYG01. The sequence goes on along the minus strand of CAMCYG010000036.1, from coordinate 17,511 downwards.
TTCGACATAGACAACAGAAATATCGTTGACGCGCAGCGCATTTACCATAAAAAAGTACCGCGTGACCTTGAAGCAGCCCTCGCCTACTACTGTGGTGAGATGCATATCGATGCGCATGATGCCAAGTCTGATGTTCTGGCCACAATCCGAGTCATGGAGTCACAAATTGAGAAATATTCCGACCTGCATGATATGACCATCAGCGATCTGGCTGATTACTGTTCTGTGAGAAAGGCTGATTGGGCGGACCGTACGGGCAGACTTAAATGGGAAAAGGGAGAGATTGTTATTAATTTCGGAAAAAAACAGGGTGTTAGCCTAAGAGATCTGATCAATAATGAAAAGAGTTTCATCAAGTGGATGCTGAACAGTGATTTCCCAAGAGATACCAAGGAAATACTAGAGAAGGCAATCGAGGGAAACTGGCCGAATCCGCCGCAACAGGCAACTCAGGCGGCCGGAGCGACCATACAGACTGATTAGATTCGGTCAAGCGTTCCGATACCCAACAGGTCCAGCCCTTTCTTAAGCACTTTTGAGACAAGTGCACACAGGCGCACCCTACTCTCCCTAACGCCCTCTTCGGCCTTCAAAAACGGTACGTTTTGATAAAAACTGCTATACGTCTGGGCAAGATCAAATAGATAGTCAGCTATCATGCTGGGCTTGTAAGAATGCGCAGCCCTAATGACTATATCAGGGAATCTTATCAACCTGATCGCAAGATCGCGCTCAATACGTTCGGTAAGATTAATTGGATACTTCTCCAGATCTTTGTCTGGATAATTATCCCTGTACTTGTCAATCACACTGGCAATCCGCGCATAGGCATACTGAAGATAAGGACCAGAATTCCCGTTAAGCGCCATTGCTTTGTCCCATGTGAATGTTATCGTGGTCTGCGGATTTTGGCTGAGATCGGCATATTTAACTGCGCCGATACCGACGACCTTTGCAACCTCGTTGAGCTGTTCCTCGCTAGTATCCGGACTTGACTGCCGCGCCAGCTCTTTTGCCCTGCTCACGGCTTCATCAAGAAGACTTTCCAGTTTAATGACATTGCCCTGGCGCGTGGAGAAAGTACCCTCCGGTAAACGCATCAACCCAAACCAGACATGATCCAGCGGAACATTTACGCCGATTCTTCTGCATATGGCAAATATCTGCTTAAAATGAAGCTGTTGCCGCTCATCGGTCACGTATATTATTTTGGCTGGCGAGAACTCACCTACTCTCGACTCTATCGTAGCAATATCTGTAGTAGCGTAATTGAAACCCTCATCACTCTTTCTCACAATGCATACAGGAAGCTTCTCCTCTTCAAGAAAGACTACCATAGCGCCTTCGCTTTCCTTTGCAATCCCTTTCCCTTTAAGCTCTTCAACGACACCCTTTAGCTTTGGATTGTAATAACTCTCGCCTCGCACAAGGTCAAAACTCACGCCCAGCCGATTGTATATCCGTTCAAACTCCCGCATACTGATATCTACAAACTCTTTCCAAAGTCTCAGGTTCTCAGGATCGCCTGCCTGTAGCTTTACAAGCTCTTTCCGGCACTGGTTCTTCCACTCTTCGTCATCTTCAGTCTTCTTATAACTCGCAACATAGACCCGCTCAAGCTCCTCTACCGGCGAATCCTGCAAAGCCTGTTTGTCCACGAAATGACGATACCCCATAATAATTATTCCGAATTGGGTACCCCAATCGCCGAGATGATTGTCAGAAACGACCTTGTAGCCGAGATATCTGTGCATCTTGTCTATTGAATTGCCGATTATTGTAGAGCGGATGTGCCCAATATGCATCGGCTTGGCGACATTCGGGCTGGAATAATCAATAACAATGGTCTTTCCCTCTCCTACATCGGGTACGCCCAGCTTGACCGATGATGAGATTGCGTCCAGCTTGCCGACCAACCAATCAGGAGACAAGGTTAGATTAATAAAACCTGGCCCGGCAATATCAGTCTTTGATATCACAGCATTTTCAGGCAGAGCGTTTAGAAGCTCAGAAGCAACGTCACGCGGTTTCTTTTTTAGCAGTTTTGCAAGGGACATTGCATCGTTGCACTGATAGTCTCCAAACTCAGGATTGGCTGTTTCGGTAACAGTCGCGGTAAATGTATTAAGCTGTCCAGGAAACGCATGTTCCATGGCAGCCTGCATCAGCTTCGAAAGTATATCCGTTATAATAAAACAATTGTTCATAAGAGTGAGACATATAGGGAATATAAGCGCTTAAAACAAGTTAAATTGAATGCCACTGACGGTATAATCGCATCGCTATGGGCTTTCAGGTCGTCCTTCACCTGGATTATGAAGGCGATATCGGGTATGAGCAACAACATAATAGTCTGAAAGTATTTCCATCAGATATTGACACCTACACGTCCGAATAAGTATGTTACACGGGTTAAAACACATATGAATTCACATGTACACCTGATCGTTGAAAAAGGCCCGGATGCTGGCAAAAAGATTTCAGTCCCAGCTTGTGGCGGACGATTGGGCAGGTCTTCCAAAAATGACATCGTACTCTCCGACCCAACGCTATCCAGGCATCACTGTCGGTTGTATTTTAAGACTGACGATGGCTTATGGATAACAGACCTCGGCAGCTCGAATGAAACACTCGTCAATAACATGGCAGTCCAGGACGTGCGGATCAAGCCAGGGGATGTAATCAGCATTGGCGACAGTACCATCAAGGTTGTTGATGATAAAATATTGGAATTACCCACTGCCTCTGCGCACCTTCAGCATCCGGACGACAAATCCATTGACCTTGGACTGTCTGGCACAGAAGGTGACAAAAACCCAAGCGGTAAACGCCTTGGCACAGGCAAACTGCTGATCCTGTCTTTTGTTGTCGCGGTCTTGTGTGCTTGCATATGGTTGCCGAAGCTTCTGACGAAACCAGCTATTCCGGTTCAAGCACCGATTGCCGACACAGAGACTACCGGCCCGATTGAAATAGAGTACGAGAAGATTCAAGCGACCGCTGCCAATATATTCAGATATGCAGTAACAATAGATGCGAGCAGCACGATTAATGTTGAGATCGATGACCTCAAGAACGACACACATGTTAAAAAGCAAAGCACTGCCGATCCCGAACTGATCAAGGGCATCGCCGCTGTCATTAAAGACGAAGGATTTTATGCGCTAAACGACAAATACGAAGGCCTTCGCCCCGATGAAGTAGAGCAGTATGATTTATCTGTGACACATGGAAAAAAGACACACAGATGTGTCGTTCTTAACCAAACGGAACCAGAACAGTTTAAGAAAAGCAGAGAGACTCTTGAAGCATTTGTGATGAACGAAATGGGTCTATGGGCAATACAGTACTCCTCCGACAAGCTGAAACAAATGGCGGAGGAAGCCTATCTGCTGGGTAAGAAGTTCTACGAGGAACGAGAAATTGCTTTCTCAAATCTATCACAGGCTGTTAAGAAGCTGACCGAGGCTCAGTGGTATCTGGAGACGGTGCAACCAAAGCCGGAATATTACGAATCACTGATCAAGGGACTAGAAGACAGCAAGAAAGAATTACAGACCAAATATGACGACAGGATGTTCAAATCAAAGAAAGCGGCTAAACTTGGCGAATGGGATGAGGCCGCCAAAGAGGTCAGAATAATCATCGACATGCTCCCTGATAGAGCAGATCAGAGGAACAAGGACGCGCGCAAAGAGCTAAACGATATAGAACGAAGAATCAACACAAAGAGCAAACGGTGAGAATATTACCAATAGTTGTAGTAGCATTACTGACCGCACTGATATCAGCTGATGCTGCGAAGAAAGACACTGCGCCGACTGGCAGTCAAATCAGAATAGACACCGAGCCCGACGGAGCTCAAATATTCTTTGACGGAACAGCAACCGACCTTTCAGATCTCACAATCAATAATGTGCCCAATGGAATCCATCTGTTCACTGCGACGAAAGAAGGATACATCACCCAGCGCAAAAGCGTAAATATCAAATCTGAAAAACCCAGCATACTAACGTTCAAGCTTGAGCCTATCACCGGCTTGATAATCGTCCAGTCGGATCCAACTGGAGCGGAATTATCGATTGATGGCGCTTCACGTGGAAAAACTCCACTCCTTATCAGTGATTTGAAGCCGGGTAAGTACAGGATGAAGCTGGTAGCGCCAGGCTATAAGCCAAAAGAGACAGACATTGATGTCGCTGGCAGAAAACCCGTGAAATATAATATGGAACTTTCTTCCGACAGCGCCAGCCTTACCATATCATCCAGCCCTGCTGGTGCCGGAATATCTATCAACGGCGGGGACAGGGGTGTTACACCGACCACAATATCGAAACTGCCCAGCGGCAACTATATTATCGAGCTGAATATTCCCGGTTACGAAGCCAGCAGACAGGCCCTGAAACTCACCAGCGGCATGAATGAATCTGTTTCAGCGGTTTTGAAGCCGCTCCCTTCTACGCTTAAGATCGTTTCCGACCCTGCAGGCGCAAAGGTTTATGTTGAGAATCAGATCAAGGGCAATTCGCCATTGGAATTGCCAGCGCTCAATCCCGGTGACTACAGAATCAGAGTCGAAAGCCTGGGATATGAACCTCTGGCAAGAAACATAACAATAAAACCTGCCGCCAAGCTGACAGAAGAATTCAAACTGGAAAAGAATTCAGGCATGCTTGAAATAACCACAGAGCCGGCCGGAGTGCGTATACTGATAGATGGCCACGAGTGCGGAGAGACCTCTGCTAAACCTGGCGAGGCAGACACCATTTCACAAGTCCTGCAGATCGACCTTGTCAAGCCAGGCGAACGTGTTGTCAAATTCACAAAGAAAGGCTATTTCACAAAAACGGCAAAGGTCGTCATTGAGAACGGTAAGTCGCTGCCCATGCAGCAAACATTGAATAAGAAGTTCATACCTGACCTCGAAATAACAACTTCAAGCGAAGTATATAAGGGCATGCATATCGATACTGCAGAAGATGGAACAGTCCGGATTGAAATCCGACCGGGTGTCGTAAAAAAACTACCAGGGTTAGACATTATCAGTCGTAAACCCATTATTACGTCCGAGCCTAAGGAAGAATGACACCTCAGGCTTGACCGACAGACACCGCCACCCCAACCTTAAGCGCCGGCATAAGACCAGCGCAAGTCTCCAGCACCGAAACAGCTTCTCTGCCACCAGCACATACTTTCCAGGCCCCGACATCGCGAAATTCACGGCAAATCACACCATTTACGTCCATAAAAAACACGTCTAGCTTATAGCGCATGAAACAGGTGTGAATACAGCTGCAATTCGCAAAGTACATCCCGCCGGGATATGCCGAAGGAGAGCTGAACATCAGCCCCAATAAACGTTCATAGAACGTTTTTGCATGCGTCGCAGTGCAATGAAGTGATTCACTGCCTATAGCATGGTCAATCATGATCACTTCAACAGGACGCCAATAATAACTCCGATACTGATAAACGACAGAAAAACCAAAGATTTCATTCCGGACAATGTGGTAAAGAGGATATTAACATCCACCCGCCCCTTGTTGAACAGAAGAACAATCACCGAGAGTGCAAGTATTATCAATGCTATCATCAACTTCTTATCCATGAGCACACCTCTATTTCAAAGTCTTAACGACTTCAGTTGTTATCGTTTCCACAGAAGCCAAACGGCCGTTTCCTTCATAACCACATGCGAGATAGCCGTCAGCAACGTCGATCATCCTAATACCACGCTTCTTCAGCTTAAGAACATTTTCAACTGTTACAGGATTAGTCCACATGTTGACATTCATGGCAGGGGCAATAAGCACAGGGCATTTTGCAGCCAGAACAATCGAAGAAAGCATATCATCAGCAATTCCGACAGCTATTTTCGCTATTGTATTCGCGGTTGCAGGGGCGATCAAGACCAGATCCGCTTTATCAGCCAAAGATACATGCTCTGGCACCCAGTCTTCCGGATCATCAAACATTCCGACAAGGACAGGATTGCGGCTCAAAGTCCTAAATGTGACTTTGCCGATGAATTCTGTTGCATTGCGCGTCATGACGACATGAACATCATGCCCAAGCCTCTGAAGCTCACGCAGCACCTCAACGGCCTTATATGCCGCTATAGAACCGGTCACGCCTAGCACTACGATCTTAGACTTCTTTTTTTGATTCTGCATTTATTATGGCCCTTAACTCGGAATATGCCCTTTTTAAATCGTCATTAACAATAACATACTTGTAATTACGAGCCTGTTTCAACTCGTTTTTTGCAATACGCAGCCGTCTCTGAATTGTTACGGCATCGTCTTCGCCCCTTTTTGCCATCCTATTCTTCAACTCCTTGATGGATGGCGGCTTTATAAACAGATTGATAAAGCCTTTTCTAAGCGGATCATTTGACTCAAGCGCACTCACCTTCCTTTTAATCTCCGCTGATCCTTGTACGTCTATAACAAGCAGTATACTTTTTCCGGTCTCGAGCGCGTCGCACACGGTCTTCTTTAACGTCCCGTATTTGTAGCCATAAACCGTAGCATATTCCAGAAATTTCCCTTTCGCAACATATCCATCGTATTGCCGATCGGTCAAAAAATGATAGTGCACCCCTTGCTTCTCGTTACCCCTTGGCTTACGAGTCGTACACGATGTTGAGTATTTGACCCACTTCAAATCAGCCGTAAGCATCTTTGCCAACGTCGTTTTTCCGCATCCAGCCGGCGCAGAAAGGACGATCAACAACGGCCTTCTTTTAAATTTCTTTTTCTTGTTTATCATAAAAGCCCCGCACCGATAATTGACAGGACACCCTATTCGACATTCTGAACCTGCTCGCGAATCTTTTCAAGCTGTGCCTTAAGCCCAACTACCGTTTCGGAAACTATCGAGTCATTGGCTTTTGAGCCGATGGTGTTGATTTCCCTAAACATTTCCTGACAAAGAAAATCTAATATCCGTCCGGCAGGTTCACCGCTCTTCATAACTCTGTCGGCTTGCTTGAAATGACTTTCCAAGCGAACTATTTCCTCACTGATATCTGACCGGTCTGCAAATACCGCAAGCTCCCTCATTAGCAGTGGATCTGAAACATCAATACACACTCCGGAGTCAGTTATCCTCTTGGCCAGTTTGTTTCTATAACTCGCCGTTATCTGCGGTCTTCTTTCCTTGATGCGGCCAAGCAGATCATCCATTCCGTCGATCAACTTACGAATATGTTTTTCAAGCTCTTTTCCCTCGACCTCGCGCATTGCCGCTAATTTCTTAATTGCGATCGTTAGCGCTTTACTCACAGCAATCCACATGCCCGGCTCAAAGCCCTGCCCTATGTCATATCTGCATATAACATCAGGCATACCGAGCACATCGAGCAATCGTATTTCCGGAGAAATATTGTTGGCCTTTGCAAGATCCCGAAGCAACTTCACATTCCGCGAAAAGGCCTCGGCGTTTATCTTACCTTTGCTCAATCCAGGGGCCAGCAGAACCTTAACATCAATTGTAAGCGTCCCTCTGGACAAATACTTTCTTATGACAGCATCAATCTTGTGCTCATATTGTGACATTGCTGAGGACAGTGTTATTGATATGTCAGGCTGTTTCTTGTTCACTGAAGTTATCTGGATCTCCACTCTGAATCCATTTCCTGCACCAGTCGCGGTTCCATATCCAGTCATACTTTTTAGACTCATTGCCCCTCCTTCGCTTGTACCGTAGCAGAGCCTGCATTTTGTTTTCCAGCACTGTGCTTCAGATAAGCTTTGATAAAGTCGTCCAGATGTCCATCAAGGACATTGGCGACATTTGACGTCTCGCAGCCAGTCCTGTGGTCCTTAACCAGTGTATACGGTTGCATTACATAGGACCGTATCTGGCTACCCCACGCAATTTCGCCCTTTTTGGAGTAAAATCGCTCCATTTCGCGTTTTTTCTGATCTGCCTGCCACTCATAAAGCTTCGCACGAAGCATCTTAAATGCTTTATCTTTGTTCCTGTGCTGAGATCTGTCAGTTTGGCAAGCGACGACGATTCCCGACGGCATATGAGTTATTCTTATGGCAGAATCCGTTTTGTTAACATGCTGTCCACCAGATCCACTTGAGCGATAAGTATCTATTCTTATATCCGTCTCTTTGATCTCAACCTCAATGTCATCGGCGACTTCCGGGACAACGTCAAGCGCGGCAAACGAGGTATGGCGTCTCTTATTGGTATCGAAAGGGCTGATTCTGACCAGCCGATGAACTCCTCTTTCCGCTTTTAAATATCCGAACGCAAAATCACCCTGCACATACAGTGTGGCACTTTTTGTTCCAGCTTCATCACCCGCCTGATAATCAAGCACCTCCGTCTTGAGTCCATGTTCATCACAATATCTTCTATACATCCTGAATAGCATGTCCGCCCAATCGCAGGATTCCGTACCGCCTGCGCCAGCGTGCAGGCTTATATATGCGTTGCAGGCGTCAAATCTTTCACTGAGCAGCGCCTGTACCTCAAGATTCTCATAGAGGGTATGCGTGGTTTCCAACATCCCTGCTATTTCTTTTTGCGCAGCCTCTATGTGTTTATCGTCAACCTCAGCCTCCGCAAGCTCCAGCATAACCTCTGCATCATCAATCAGCCGGCATATTTTATTATACGGATTTGTGCTCTGCTTCTGCCTGTTAGTCTCCTCAATAACAGACTTAGCTTTGCTCTGGTCGTTCCAAAAACCCGGTTCTGCGGCTTGCCTCTCAAGCTTTTCCAATATCTTCAAGCGGTTATCGACGTCAAAGATAACCTCGCATTTCCCGGGTTTTGTCTTTGATATCCGCAAGACGAATCTTAAGTTCATCTAACATATTTCATCTCCCCTTTTTTTTAAAGATAAGACAAGTTAAGCCTTTGCGCAATGACGTTTACTCAACTTACGCAAGGCAATGTAGGCTAAAATAATTGTCGTCAAAACAGTGCAAGGTAGCGCCAGCATCCAGTCTCCGTACTTAGTATATAGATTCATTTTCTTTCCGTACGCAGAAACCCGTATTTCGGAAAGCTTGAATCCTTCGAATGATATTGCGCCAGATTTTATCCATGAATACCCGTTATTGGAGATTGCTTGCTCATTTCCCACTTCATCACGCAATATATCAACGATCCCTGTCTCTGTAATGAAGCACGTAACACCAGAATTAGCACACCGAACAGCAGGCACTGAGTTTTCAACGCATCGGAACACACAGTGGCTCATATGCTGCAACGACGCACATGTTCCGTCGAACCAAGCGTCGTTAGTCTGATTAATAAGGAATCTTGCTCCTTTCTTAACTGCCTGCCTGGCAAGGTAACCGTAGGCATCCTCGAAGCATATCAATGCAGAAAACGGGATGGAATTCGAACCGGCATTCATTATCACTGTCTCCAGACCTGGATAACAGTTGAACCCCAGAGGAGCTATCTTCTCCAGCATTGTAAACGTGTACGACAGTGGAACATACTCGCCAAACGGAACCAAATGCCTTTTCCTATAGCCGCTCATGACCCTGCAACCGTCAGCCACGAGAAATGATGAATTATAGAGGTTAGTCTTGCCGTTGACCACGCCTTCCTCCAGCGCACCAAATAACAGCTGACTGCCATTGGTAGCAAACTGTGACAGATAAGCCGCCGCATATGGATTATTCGGGAATATTGTCGGCAAAGAAGTCTCGGGCCACACCAACAGCTCTGGTCGGCTTAACAATGCGTATTCAGTCTGTCTTTTAAGTGTCTCGCATATTTCCAGCTCATACCTGTCCGGCCATTTTTTACACTGTTCTATGCACGGTTGAATAGCCACAATAGTTATCCGCTGAGCATCCGCATTTTTTGCAGAACTATTCTTAATTACAAAAAGACCAAAGATGAAGGAACCGAGTATAACGATTAGCGCCAGCGTGGGCTCGAGACTAATCAGGCCGATCTTCTGCCTTCGCATGATTCTAGAGATTCGTATCCCGGTAAACAATATTGCGATATTGGCCAATACTATAATCATGGAAACTCCGAATACCCCTGAGATACCGGCAATTTGAATGATCACCAGTGATGTAAATTGAGAAACACCCAGTTGATTCCACGAGAACCCTGTGAGAAACGTTGACCTGATATATTCAAGTCCAACCCAGATCACAGAAATTAGAAGAACAGAAGTTAGCCGTCCCGCAGTCGCACCTATGGATACATAATCATTACCAGCATCACTGTATCTTGAGGAACCAGTATGCTTCAAGACGAAGGAAGAGCATCCCGCAAATACAGCCACGTAACCGGCACAATACAGAGAGAGAAAGAACCAGCCCAGGCAAGCTAAAGCAATAGGCGCACCAGTTTTACCAAGCATCAATAACCAGGAAAGATTTAGAAGCCAGAAAACCATGCCGCAGAGAAGTCCATATCTGAATGACTGCTTTCCATCTGTCCTTATCGCCACATAGAGCAAAGGGACTAAGGCGAACCATGCGATCTGCGACATACAGGCAGGAGGGAAAGCCAGATACAACAGTATACCTGAAGTTATGGATAATATAGAATGACTGATCTTACTATTTCTGAAGAAATCAATCATAAGCGGTCACTTACCACAGCACTTCTTATACTTCTTCCCACTACCACAGATGCAAGGATCGTTCCTGCCGACCTTGGGCTCTTCCCGAGTTACCGGCAAAGCTGCAGAATGTTTATCCGAAGCCGCATCGCTCTCATCCGCGTCTTCTCCACCTGGTCCGGTATGGCCGCCACCCAACGTACTAACCTCGTCATGACGGAGCATGAGCTTGGGAAGCGAATGCATAAAGGACTGAAAGTTATCCAATGACGTGCTCGTTCTGAACACAGAGGACGCAATCTCGTTCTTAATGACAGTCATAAGTTCATCGAACATAGTAAAGGCCTCGCGCTTGTATTCCACCAGCGGATCCCTTTGTCCATATGCCCTCAACGCAACACCGTGCCGCAGTGCATCCATTGACCTAAGATATTCCTGCCAATGGTTGTCTATGGCCATAAGCATGATCTGCCGCTCCATCATCGCAATGGCAGTATTATCCTCAAAACTTATCTTGAGATCGTATGCTTTCCTTACCCTGTCAAACATTTCTTTCGCCACCAACTCAGGGTCATGATTGAGATTAACGATCTCTTTGGCGCTAACAGCCAGCGGGAACATAGTCAGCAGCCACTCAACGAAAGTCTGGGCTGACTCATCAACCCGTTTATCAAGCAGCTTTTCGGCATTACTGATTATAACATCATGAAGGACATCATAAACCTTCTCCCGAACGTTTTCCGACCTGACAATAGAGCCTCTGAAAGAGTATATGATCTCCCTCTGCTTATTCATTACATTGTCATACTCGAGCGTCTTTTTCCTTATACTAAAATTATGCTGTTCCACTCGTCTCTGCGCGGTCTCGATGGATCTATTAAGTAGTCTAGCCTCCAGCTGTTGACCTTCTTCCAATCCGAACCGCGTCATCACATCAGCTATCTTGCCTGATCCGAAAAGCCGCATGAGATCGTCTTCCAGTGAAATATAGAACCGGGACGTCCCGGGATCACCCTGCCGGGCGCAACGTCCCCTCAGCTGTCGGTCGATACGCCTCGATTCATGTCTTTCTGAACCAAGTACGTGCAGTCCGCTCGGCTGTTTCAGTATTAACTCCTTTAGGGTAGTGCCGTTAACTTTATCCTCAAGTCTGGTGTTCGACTGAATCACGTTCCTCTCAATATGGATAACTTCCGGGGCGAGCTTGATATCTGTTCCCCTTCCAGCCATGTTAGTAGCGATTGTCACAGCGCCAAGTTGTCCAGCTCTCGAGACGATCTCGGCCTCACGTTCATGATTCTTAGCATTAAGAACGTTGTGAGGGATATTGAATCTACGCAGCATTCTGCTTATCAACTCTGAAGTCTCCACGGTAATCGTACCGACCAGGACGGGCTGTCCGCGCTTATTACATTCCACTATTTCATCTACGACAGCCTTAAATTTCTCCCTCTGGGTCTTATATATGACATCGTTGAAGTCCATTCTCCGTATCGGCCGGTTCGTAGGAATCACTACAACATCAAGCTTATAAATATCATTGAACTCCGAGGCCTCGGTTTCTGCTGTACCGGTCATTCCTGCCAACTTTGAATACATCCGGAAATAGTTCTGAATGGTTATGGTGGCAAGGGTCTGAGTCTCGCGCTCGATTTGCACGCCTTCCTTGGCTTCAACAGCCTGGTGAAGGCCATCGCTCCATCTTCTGCCAGGCAGTATTCTGCCAGTATATTCATCGACAATCAGCACCTGATTATCCTGAATAACATACTCGACGTCCTTCTCATAAAGGCAATAAGCTTTGATCAACTGGTCGATGTTATGAATCTTCTCAATCCTGTCTGCATATAACGCCTGTATTTCCTGGCGCTTGCGCAGTTTGTCGGCATCGCTCAATGAATCTTCGCCGTCGATTTCGGCCATAGCCGAGACCAGATCCGGCAGAATATACATATCAGGCTCTGAAGGATTAAGAGTCTCGCACCCCTTTTCCGTCAACCCTACATCATGCCCCCTCTCGTCTATTGTAAAAAACAACTCTTCCCTAAGCCGGCGCGCCTGCTCCTTGCGCATATCCGTTAGCATCATATTGTCAACATCTTCCATCATCTTCCTCGTGGAAGGCTCTTCCATCATGTGCATAAGCTGCTTATGCTTTGGCATGCCCTGATGAACCTGATACAGACACAACTGTATTTTCTCCTTGAGGTCTCTGGCTTGAGATGAATCTTTCTCGTCGGCCATCTTGTCTATCATGTCTTTTGCTTCCTGCACAAGCCGGTTGCATAAAGCGCGTTGCTTTTTGAAAAGCTCCTCCACCTTAGGATTCATCTGCCTGTACTGGTGGGTTGACACTGGAGCTGGGCCGGAAATGATGAGAGGCGTCCTGGCCTCATCAATCAGTATGCTGTCGACTTCATCTACCAGCGCGAAATAATGATCGCGCTGCACCTGCGACTCCGGCATAAAAGCCATTCCGTTATCACGCAGGTAATCAAAACCAAACTCGCTGTTGGTCCCATATGTGATATCCCGTGAATATTGGTCTTTGCGTTCGGCGTGAGTCATCTGGTTCTGAATGCAACCCACACTTACACCAAGGAAGTTAAAAACGTTCCCCATCCACTGCGAATCACGTTTCGCCAGATAGTCATTTACCGTAACCAGATTTACGTTCTTGCCGCTCAAGGCATGCAGATACAGAGGGAGAGTTGCCACAAGGGTTTTACCTTCACCGGTCGCCATTTCAGCGATTTTCCCCTGGCAGAGGACTAGTCCGCCAATGAGCTGCACATCATACGGGACCATATCCCAAGTCAATTCGTGTCCACATACATTGACCTTGGCCCCAACAAGTCTTCGACAAGCATTCTTAACGGCAGCAAACGCCTCACAGGTGACGGATTCGACCGTTGCACCAGCCGCGATCTTTGCCCGCATTTCCGCAGTTTTAGCCTTAAGCTGATCATCGGTCAGCGACTGATACTCGACTTCGATCTGATTGATTCTATCTACCAGCGGCTTCAGTAGTGCAACATCGCGCTGATGTTTAGAGCCAAATAACTTACTCAATAATTTAAGCATGATATTACCTTCTCAATTCAATAAATGGCTTATGATATTGGAGGAATTAGAAATAACAAACACAAAAAGCAATTATTTCTGGTCCATAACCTTGTAATAACAAGTTCCTGATGCTAAATGCCGTGACAAGACTCCCTGCTCAACCAAAGCGACCAGTTTTCCTGATGCTTCATCCTCAGTACAACCATAGAGCGCACAGACATCCAATGCCCTTATCGGATGTCTTTTTGCCATTGCTACGATCTCCGATTCGTCAATTCCCCTCTTACCTAGACCTGTCATAACTTGCTGGTCCGCGATTATTTCAGCAGTAGACCCGAACAACTTCACCAACTCCAGCATTTGCTCATGAGAGACAGGTTTGACGCCTTCATTTGCGGGAGGCCTGACAACAGTGTTCAGCTGTATTCTATCGGCCCCAATTTTTATTGCCATTTTTGCAATTTTTGACACCTCTGATTGCTTATCGTTAACGCCCTGCACGATAAACACTTCCAGCCACATCTCACCCTTGAAAGACCGCCTGAAATCTAAAATCCCGTTATAGTAGGAATTGAATTCGATTCCCACATCTGGAGAATTAATCTTTCGAAGCGATTCATCATCAAAAGCGCTGAATGAAACCTTTACAAGGTCGGCCTTGCATAGAGATAAACGAACATCCTCGTCCGTCAGCAGAGAACCATTAGTAAGTACTGCGACCTTGATACTCGACAAACCATGGATCAGGTCTATCAGCTTTCCGATCCCCGAATGCAACGTAGGCTCACCTGACCCGCCCAGCGTGATATATGAAGCTGAAGCACTATGCGCCAGCCAATCGCGGAATTCGTCTGCTATTTCGCCAAGCGGTACATATTCGTCTCTAACAACAATAGTCTTTGGCGCGCAGCCCAACTGACAGAAAATGCAGTTAAATGAACATGTCTTCATCGGAACCATGTCAATTCCCAGCGACATTCCAAAACGCCGGGAATTAACAGGTCCGAAAATATGCTTATACAAATTGACTCTGGTTCTGATAGATCAACCCGCAGTGATCGCCTCAACAGGACACTCGCCAGCGCAAAGCCCGCAATCGACACATTTCTCAGCGTCTATTTTATAGATTGGGGTCCCTTCGCTTATTGCCGTAACAGGACAGACTTCCGCGCAATGACCGCATTTTGTACACTTTGCTCCGATGACGTATGCCATGACCCTACCCTTTCTTATTTTCCGACAGCGAGCCTTGCTGAAAGCCTTTCAGGAAGACCTGCGTCATGTATTTTCTGCTGTGTTGTTTCAACATCATAAGGAAGTCTTATAAATTCGATTTCTTTCGTCTGAAGGTCGTACGTTGCATAGCAAGTCCGCGGATCACCGTCCCGGGGCTGTCCGACACTGCCGACATTAATAAAATACTTACGTCCAATTTGTATCTTGAGTTTGGCAGGCTGGCTTCGAGTAACCCTTCCCTGCTTCTCATAAATTACAGGAACGTGAGTATGCCCATGAAAGCACAGCGATGTAGTCTGATAAGCAAAATTAGCGTCGGCCTCAAGATTATCAAACACATACCCCCATTTATCCGGCATATCAAGAGTGCTGTGAACTACGCTAAAACCCGACATAACCATCGAATACTTAAGATTCTTCAGGTACTCAATCTGATCTTTCCTTAAGTGCTTCCTCGTCCAGTCGACCACATTGGCGGCAAGGGGATGAAAATCGTCGAGGTTCTCATCGAACACGCAATAGTGATCGTGATTCCCCCGCACTGTAGAACATGACAGATCCCTGATAATATCAAGGCATTCGGACGGGTTCGCGTTATATCCGACGACATCCCCGACACAAACAAAAGATTTTATCCCACGGTCACTGGCATCACTTAAAACTGTAGTAAGCGCTTCCAGATTACCATGAATATCGCCAAGAATGGCATACTTCTTGTCGCTCATCAGCAAGAAACCTTATATCTTTAGAAAAGCTGCGGCAAGCGACAGATCTTCTGGTGTTGTGATCTTGATGTTAGACAGCATTGATGGGACCAACTTTACCTTCCCTGATATCAATTCCACAGCAGAGGCTTCATCCGTCACTACAGCTTTCTTTTTCTTCACTACCGCAAAGGCCTTCATTAAAAGGTCCAGTTTGAAAGTCTGTGGCGTCTGCACAGCCCACAGCTTTGTCCTGTCAATTGTCTTATCAACATTCATATGCGCATCAACGGATTTGACAGTGTCCGTTATTTTTACAGCTGCAACACCTGAGCCATGCGCTTTTGCCGCCTTAATCGTCTCTGATATCAATTCAGGCGTGATGCAAGGCCTTGCGCCATCATGCACTGCAACTATATTGACATCATCGTCACTCAACGCTTCAATTCCATTTAGTACTGATTGCTGGCGCTGGGAACCTCCTGCCACGATTTTTTTAACCTTCGCGCAGCTGTAGATCTGAATCAGTCCCCTGGCTGCATCAACCCTATCCTTGCGTACCACTAATATGATTCCGTCAATATCCGGGCATCTGTCAAATGCTGTAAGCGAATACGCCAGAACAGGCTTAGTTCCCAGACTCAAAAAAGCTTTATCAACCTCCGGGCCCATGCGCTCACTCTTTCCCGCCGCTACAATTATTGCATAATTCATGTTTTAGATATTAAAGGGCTTTTAATTTGATGTCAACATAGTGCTTCTGAACGCCCAATTATGACATAAGTCGTTCATTACTCGTATCTTAGAGCGTTAATAGGGTTCAGAGATGCTGCTTTTCTGGCAGGCCAGATCCCAAAAACAACACCTATCAGTCCCGAAAACAGAACAGAAAGTGATACTTGTAGGACGGTGAGGCTGATCGGCCAGCCAGCAAGTTTTGATATAAGCCCTGAAATGCCGGCCCCGACAAGTATTCCAATAAGGCCTCCACATAATGTCAAAACAATCGACTCAATAAGGAACTGCACTGTAATATCTGAGTTTGTTGCCCCAATGGCCTTACGTATCCCGATTTCCTTTGTCCTTTCCGTAACAGAGACAAGCATGATATTCATTATTCCTATCCCGCCAACAAGGATCGATATAGCCGCAATACTACCTAAAAGCCAACTCATAATCCTGGCAGTCCCGCTCAACATGTTCTTTAACTCGGTCATATCTCGAACTTCGAGCATTCCATCAACGTCTTTCCCCATATCATGCCGTCGCGCCATCACGCTTTTGACCTCGGCAATTGATTCTGCAATCATGTCCTGTGATTTAACCTCGGCATCTATATAATCAACATATTTGTTACCAAGTACGCGGTACATCGCAGTGCTGATAGGAATTGCCACCATATCATCAAAGTCCCTTACACTGGATCCCTTCTTCGGCATTACACCGATCACTGTAAAATTAAGCCTGTTGATCTTAATCATTTTGCCTATCGGATCTTCCAGTGCGAATAGCTCTCTTGCGACTGTAGTGCCCAGCACCACTACGAGAGCCCTGCTCCCAGCCTCCTGCGCAGTAAAGAATCGTCCTATTTCCGGCACTGATGCCCTTATGTGCTGATAATCGACGCCTACGCCAACTAAGGACGTGTTCCAGTTCTTATTATTATAAACCACCTGAACACGGCCATTGACCCCTGGCGACACCCTTGACACAGAATAAATATTTGCCAATGCATCAACATCATCAAGAGTGAACCTAGTCACACTGCCTGCCTGAAGAGACACTCCATGGAACTGTGCATGACCAGGCCTGACAGAAAGAAGATTGGATCCCAGCGACGCAAGACTTTTCTTTATCGATTCGCTTGCTCCGGTTGTAATAGCCATCATCGATATAACCGAGGCAACACCGATAAGAACGCCTATTACTGACAAGAATGACCTC
>CAMCYG010000035.1 GCA_945883775.1 Victivallis vadensis | reverse complement strand
CGACAAATTAGTTTTCATTTGCTGCTTACTGAACATTTGTTCTTTACCACCGTCTGGTCCTTTTCCGGATCCATCGCCCATTTCGTCTGCTTGTTGATGCCCATCATTATCCTGACATCGTCCTCTGTCTGTGCGCCACGCCCCATGATCCGCCTTATTCCAAGCATCATGTGATCCGCCCTTTCGTTGTCCATGAACCCTATCTTCAGCAGAGTCTCCCGCCACATTTCAAACATTCGCTCCTTAAGCGCAAACGAAGCCGCCACTGACTTCTCTGCAGGCGGCTCGTAAAAACCTGCGGCAATAAAGATCTCATAGCACATGACCATTACCGCCTGAGAAAGGTTAAGAGACTTGAATTCCTGAGTGGTTGGTATCTGGAAAAGATGCGTGCAGACTGCCAGCTCCTCATTAGTGAGCCCCTTGTCCTCCCGGCCAAAGACAATGGCCACAGTACCGCGTGCAGCAGCCTCAAGGATCAGCGGTGCTATCTCGCGCGGCATCTGTACGTGCTGTCTGTAAAGCCCTTCCCGCGCAGTTGATCCAATAACAGTTCCACAGTCCGCAACAGCTTCAGCAAGGGACGGAAACTCGGTCCTGTTCTTGAATATATCCACCGCGTGACAGGCCATCATTACAGCCTCATCCATATTCACAGACCGCGGCTGGGCGATTGCCAGATCACAGATCCCCATATTTGCCATCGCCCTGCAGGTAGACCCTATATTGCCTCCGTAAAGAGGATTAACAAGCACTATTCTTATGTTATCGAGCAGTTTAGTGTTCATTTTGATTGTTTTTTGTCTGCAGATGTTATAAATCAAAATTAGCTTTATGTAAATAAGGGAGAAAGTCATGGACGAACTACTTAAGATACTGAGAAAGAACGCAATGGAAACGCCGAAGAACCTTGCCCGCATGCTCAAGATGCCCGAAAGCAAGGTCCGCCAAAAGATCAAGAAATACGAGACCGATGGAATCATCAAGGGATATCAGGCCCTAGTCAACGAGGACAAACTGGACACAGGCAGCGTAAGCGCCGTTATTGAAGTAAAGATCACACCCGAAAGAGAGGGCGGCTTTGATAAAGTGGCTACACGCATAGCCAAGTTCACTGAGGTGGAATCGATGTTCCTGATGTCAGGAGGATACGACCTGCTTGTCTTCGTTAAAGGCAGGAACCTGAGAGAAGTTGCCGCATTTGTCAGCGAAAAACTGTCGACAATGGCCGGTGTGCTTTCGACATCGACACATTTTCAACTCAAGACTTACAAGCATCACGGAATACTTATGTTCACGGAGAAAGAAAATGAAAGACTCAAAGTCAGCCCCTAAATTTATTGCCAAACATCTCCTGGACATCCCTCGATCAGGAATCAGGGATTTCTTCGACATTGTCAGCACGCGAAAAGATGTTATCAGCCTCGGCATAGGCGAACCCGACTTCGTTACGCCATGGCATGTCAGAGAACAGGCTATTTTTGCCTTGGACCGCGGGGCAACTTCCTACACCTCCAACCTGGGGCTGCTGGAACTTCGCAAAGCCATATCGAAGCATCTATCAAAAGAGATAAAGGTGCATTATTCGCCAGAGACGGAAATACTTGTCACTGTCGGAGTCAGCGAAGCCCTTGACCTGGCTGTTCGCGCCATAACCAATCCCGGCGACGAAGTCCTGTATCACGAGCCTTGCTACGTTTCCTATGGGCCGATAATAACATTTACTCATGGCGTCCCGGTGCCGGTAACAACCACCTCAGAAAACGGTTTTCGGCTGACCAGAAGGATGCTCGAAGAGAAGGTCACATCGAAAACACGCGTGCTGATATTGAACTTCCCGACCAACCCGACCGGCGGGATGCTGACCCCTGACGATGTCAGAGGCATCGCCAAGTTCGCTGTCAAACACGACCTGCTCGTTATAACTGACGAGATATATGACACCCTCGTCTACGACAAGAAGCAGTTCAGCATCGCTTCATTGCCTGGCATGAAGGAGCGGACGATATATCTTAACGGATTCTCCAAGGCATACGCCATGACAGGATTCAGGATAGGCTATTCCTGCGCCCCGGCCCATATCACCGAAGCCATGATGAAGATACACCAGTATACGATGCTTTGCGCACCCATACTCAGCCAAAAAGCCGCCTTAGAAGCACTGAACCATGGCAATACAGCTATGCTCGAAATGCGCGAAGAATACAGAAAGCGCCGCAATTTCATTCATGCCGCACTCAACGAGGCAGGGCTGAAATGCCATCTGCCGGATGGCGCTTTCTATGCATTCCCGAAAATACCGGCCTGCGGAATGACATCCAAGGAATTCGCTCTTACACTATTGGATAAAGAGAATGTAGCCTGTGTACCAGGCACGGCCTTCGGTCCATGCGGAGAAGGCTTCATCAGGTGCTCCTACTCCACAAACATGGACGAGATCAAAGAAGCCACAAAGCGCATTGCCCGGTTTGTCAAGGGACTGAAGCGGCGCTAGGGCGACGCACCGAGTCCCGCGCTTCGGCCTCTTCAATAACCTCGATTCAATTTCGCTCTCTGCCAGGCGGGAGTTTCCGCTTGAACACAAAGCGCATTCTCTGTATCTTCATTGTATACACATAAAGGAGAGGAAAGATGATTACCAAAATCCAAAAATGGGGCAACAGTCTGGCCGTAAGGATTCCGCGCTCTTTGGCACAGGACACGCAGCTTGGCTCAGGAAAAGATGTCGAAATGATAGTTCGCGCAGGCCAAATAGTCATCACTCCGACAAAAGCACCAAAGCTTAAACTGAGCGACTTGCTCAAAGATGTGACACCACGGAACAGGCATGCTGAAATTAGAACCGGCGCCTCGGTCGGGACGGAGGCCTGGTAATGCCATCACCCTATTGCCCCAAACGTGGCGATGTAGTCTGGATCACATTCAATCCACAGGCTAGCCATGAACAAGCAGGCCATCGTCCAGCCCTTGTCATATCACCCGAATCGTACAATCGCAAAGCAGGTCTGGCATTAATGTGCCCGATCACCAGTCAGGTTAAAGGGTATCCTTTTGAAGTTAGCGTCCCGCACGGGTACAAAATCGACGGGGTCATACTGGCGGATCAAGTCAAAAACCTTGACTGGAAGGCTAGAAAATCAACCTATTGTAGCACACTGCCACATGAAACCATTCACAACGTACTCAACAGACTTGGGACTCTTATAGACGATTAACGCCTATTTGATTGTCGATCTTGTCACCTTTACCAGGGCTTTCCAGAGCTTCTCAGGATCGTCTTTCTCCGCCAGCAGTGCTTTGCGCGCTTCCGGCTTCATCAACGCCTCTGTCAGTCCGGACAACAGCTTCAAATAGAAAGCGCTCGCCGCAATCGGTATCACCATAAAAAAGATAAGCTTTGAAAGATTATTATCTCCGTCAAACTGGATCCCCTTCTGACTCATTCCCAGCGCAAGTGTCAGCCCGCCGCCCTCGATCCCGCGCACGTGCGGGAAAGCTACTCCATGAGACACGGCTGTGCTGATTATAGCCTCTCTTCTAAGAGCCTCCTCAACAAGCTTACCTGCCTTATCGACAAAACCTTCAGTCTCCATCTTAAAGGCAAGCTCTTTGATGGCGCCTTCTTTATCTACCGCTTCCAGCTTGGGAATCATCAGCGAATGCGAAGTGAACCTTGATATGCCCACCTTTGGCGGATCAGTACGGCGGACCCTGCCTGGTATTCTCTTCGGGCGAACTTCCGGAGCAAACAACATTCTAGCACAGCTGGGACATGCCTGAATCTCCTTGCACATTCTCACCTGCTGCACCAGGCTTATAGGCAACCGCAGACCGCAGGCCGCACATATGCCATCTGATACGGGAACTATTACCAGGAAATCCTTTTTCTGTAGACGATCAAATGTCAACCTGACATCACCGCGAAGCTCGTTCTTCATGGTCAATATTGACGCGTCCATACGCTGTAAATGCTCTGTGCCGCCAAGGACCTTCTGTTCGTCCTTGATCATTAGAAGCTCCTGAAGCTGGATAAGATGATTGACTATCGCCTGCATGAGAAATACCTCCTAATTATGCCGGCTGAGGAGACACCACACCGGCCATCGATTTCAATGTGAAAACCGTGTTTTATATTAGCCTCAAATCCACAGTTGTCAATTACGGATTTAGACTTGAATGTCGTGTGCTTAACGTTCATCATGACCGTCTGAACCGCATGAAAGGATATTATTGTGACATCAGCAACCAGCTCTATAGCAAGGTATTACGCGAACAATGAAAAGAGATTCATCAGCGAACTAGTTGAGCTTCTGAAGTTCCCTACGATTAGCGCCGACCCGTCACATGACAAAGATTGCCGTAATTGTGCAAAATGGCTTGCCAGAAATCTATCCGGCATCGGTTTAAAGTCCAGACTGCTTGAGACACCCGGCAAGCCTGTAGTGTTTGCCGAAAGAATTATGGATCGTAACCGACCAACCATACTCGTATATGGTCACTACGATGTACAGCCCGTCGACCCGATTGATCTCTGGAAAACACCGCCTTTCGCGCCTGTCATCAAGGGTGACAACATCTTCGCCCGCGGAGCTGAGGACAACAAAGGCCAATTTTTCTACGTCATCAAAGCACTTGAAGCTCTGATCGCCCTGAAACTCGTCGACTGCAACATCAAGGTAATACTCGAAGGAGAGGAAGAATTCAGCAGTCACGGGATGTCGGTCAGCCTGCCAAAATGGAAACAGCTCGTAAAAGCCGATTCGCTTATCGTTACCGACGTAAACACTGTCAATTCAGGGGAACCAACGATCATCATGGGGTTACGCGGAATAGTTCAGCTCACTGTGGAACTTGACGGCCCGTCGTACGACCTGCATTCAGGTTCAAACGGCGGGGTCGCCCCTAATCCGGCAACCGCAATGGCACGACTTATAGCCACTTTACACAAAGATGACGGAAGCATCGCCGTAAAAGGATTTTACAAAGACGTGGCCGAACCCACTCGCAACGAACGAAAGATGGCCAACTCTGTCAAGTTCGACAAAGCTCAATACAAGAAGATAACCGGCGTTGATCCGGTCGGAGGCGAAAAGAGATTCTCGCCGGCGGAAAGACTCGGATTCCGGCCAACCATAGAAGTAAACGGAATCCATTCCGGCTATGGCGGACCCGGCAGCAAGACCATCATTCCGTCAAAATCGATTGCAAAGATAACCTCCCGCCTGGTAGAAGGACAGGATCCCGACAAAATGCTTGGCCTGATCATCGATCATCTTAAAAGCAACACACCAGTCGGAATGAAGCTAACCTTATCAGACAAACATGTTGCAGGGCCGGCGATTAAAATAGACGCCGGCTCGACGCTGGTCAAGAAGGCAGCTTTAGTGCTGAAAAAGCTTACAGGCATAAAGCCTGTATACCTCTGGGAAGGCGCATCCGTGCCGGTTATAACCAAACTAGCCCGGACGTCGGGAGCTGATACTCTGTTTGTGGGATTCGGAAACGCGAAACACCGCGCCCATGCGCCAAACGAGTATTTCGAAAAGAAACTCTTCAAACTCGGGTACCTGTTCGCGGCAGAAATGATTCAGAGCGGCAAATAAAACACCATCCATGAAGCAAAGAATCACAATAAAACTGCGGAGCATCATCCTGTGCACGGCCTCTATGCTCGCAATGCCACTTACTGCAGTCACAGAGCCGGCAATCGTACCCAAGCCCCATAAGATGGAGGTCCTCCAAGGCTCTTACAAGATTTCGGAGAAGACGACCATACAGTACGCGGACGACTCAGCCAAAGATGTTGCCGAGTATCTGGCAAACGCGCTAAACCCGGCAACAGGTTTAAACCTCAAGGCAGCAAAAGGAGAAACGGCCGGCACAGGCATTCTTCTTGAGTTACTGGGTGACTATAGCGTCCTGGGTGACGAAGGATACAATCTCACAGTCAACACAGATAACATCACCATATCAGCGGCTAAACCTGAAGGCCTTTTCTATGCGGCCCAGACCATCTTACAGCTATTACCGCCGCAGATCCTGTCCAGAACCAGGATCGAGAACGGCAAATGGGAAATCCCGTCCGTCAGCATACAGGACAAACCGGAATTTAAATGGCGCGGGCTTATGCTGGACTCAGGCCGGTATTTCCAACCCGTCGGATTCGTGAAGAAATTTATCGATGTCATGGCTCTGCACAAAATGAACACGCTCCATTTTCATTTGACCGACGATCAGGGCTGGCGTATTGAGATCAAGAAATACCCCAGGCTGACCGAGATCGGAGCGACAAGAAAAGAATCACCGAAGCGCCGCGCCAAGAATACCGGCAACGGCATACCGTATGGCCCCTTCTTCTACACTCAGGAAGAGCTGAAAGATATCGTTGCTTACGCAAAATCAAGGTTCATAACCGTAGTGCCGGAGATAGAGATGCCCGGCCATGCACTGGCAGCGCTTTCAGCATACCCTGCCCTTTCCTGCAGAGGCGGACCTTTCAGCCCGATGACGAGATGGGGCGTAGAAGAAGACGTTTACTGCGCCGGAAACGAGCAGGTCTTCCAGTTCAACGAAGATGTGCTGAGCGAAGTCATGGCGATATTCCCAAGCAGTTTCATCCACATCGGCGGCGATGAATGCCCCAAGTCCCGCTGGAACCACTGCCCTAAGTGCCAGGCCAGGATAAAGACTGAGAAACTCAATGACGTCCATGGATTGCAAAGTTACTTCATAACCAGAATGGAGAAATTCATCAACGCCAACGGCAGACGCCTCATCGGCTGGGATGAGATACTGGAAGGAGGACTTGCCCCCAACGCCGCAGTCATGTCATGGCGCGGCGAAGACGGCGGAATAGCAGCCGCAAACGAGGGGCATGATGTCGTCATGTCGCCAACATCACATTGTTATTTTGACTACTCTCAGGCGGAAGGACCCACGGAGCCGGAACCTGTCGGAAGACTTCTGCCACTGGACAAGGTTTATTCCTACAATCCGCTCCCTGACAGAATTGCAAGTGACAGGAAAAAACATATTCTGGGAGTTCAGGGCAATCTCTGGTCAGAGTGCCTGTGGGCGCCGGCCAAGGTCGAATATGCTGCATTTCCCAGGGCCTGCGCCCTTGCAGAAGTCGCATGGACCCCTGCATCGGCAAGGAATTATGCAGATTTCATCACCAGGATGAAGCAACACGCCAGCCGGCTGGACATTCTGAAAGTTAACCACCGTAAGATAGAAACACCATAGACAGAGCAAACAAGGAGAAATAATGGAGAAGAAGATTAACTTACTTGAAGAAGGCCTGGAATTGAAACTTGATTTCGACAAGATCAGCAAGGTCGCAGGTCAGGCCAAAGGCGTAATTCCCGTCGCCGTACAAAACGCCGACACAAAGGAAGTCATCCTCGTCGCGTACACCAACGAACTCGCGTTCAGGAAATCACTTGCAGAGAGGACGCTGATATTATGGAGCACCTCGCGCAATGAACTCTGGGAGAAAGGCAAGACCTCGGGCGAAACATTCGACCTTATAGAGGCTTACGTTAACTGCGAGCAGAACTCGCTACTATATGTCGTCAGACCGCGCAGAGGCGGGATCTGTCACACCAAAAACACC
Organism: Victivallis vadensis; assembly: GCA_945883775.1. GTDB lineage: Bacteria > Verrucomicrobiota > Kiritimatiellia > UBA8416 > CAMCYG01 > CAMCYG01. The sequence continues at coordinate 14,446 of CAMCYG010000035.1, read as the reverse complement.
AGAAACGAACCCAGGAACTGTTACTACAGACGCATCAACACAGTTACAATGAAACTTGAGAACATCAACGCTTAAACAACAAAAAAGGAGATGACACACATGACAGCACGCATAATCGACGGAAAACAGGTTGCAGAATCAATACGCTCAGAGCTCACAAAGGAAGTTGCAGAGTTGAAGAAGAAAGGAATCATCCCTGGACTTGGAGTAATACTCGTTGGCGAGAACCCGGCATCCATATCCTACGTCACTGCCAAGGAAAAGGCATGCCATGATATCGGCATGTTCTCCAGCGACAACAGACTGCCGGCAACAACGACACAAAAGGAACTTCTGGACTTCATCGAAAAGATGAACAAGGACCCGAAGATCAACGGAATACTCGTACAACTGCCCCTGCCTAAACACATCAACGAAAAAGACATACTAACAGCCATCAACCCTGATAAGGATGTCGACGGTTTTCATCCTGTAAATGTCGGCAAGATGGTCATGGGCGAAAAAGCATATCTGCCCTGCACCCCTCATGGCGTTGTTCAACTGCTCGCCAGAAGCGGAGTGAAGATCGACGGAGCCCATGTCGTCGTCGTAGGAAGAAGCAATATCGTCGGCAAGCCAGTCGCCAATATGCTCCTCCAGAAAGCTAAAAACGCCAACGCCACCGTGACAATCTGCCATACAGGAACACCAGACATCGGGTATTTCACAAGACAGGCGGATATTGTCATTGTAGCCGCTGGCAGGCCCAACACTGTGACAGCAGACATGATTAAAGAAGGCGCTGTGGTGATAGACGTAGGAGTAAACAGAGTCCCGGACAGCACAAAGAAAGCGGGCTTCAGGCTGGTGGGTGATGTGGATTATGACAACGTCAAAGAAAAGGCGTCAATGATAACCCCGGTTCCAGGCGGTGTCGGGCCAATGACCATCACTATGCTGCTCTTCAACACTATCGAATCAGCCAGAACAACAGCAGGCTGATAGAGAGAGCTTATGGCGGGCCAAAGCGTGGTGCATGTTACGTGACATTAGCCGTGAACAGCCGGTTACTGTTTCCTTCATGCAAGGAAGTAGTAACCGGCAAATGCACCGGCCACCAGTACTGCAACAAAAACAAAGGTCGTACGCCGACTAAGCGCCGCAGATCCCAAAAACAAGACCAGACCGCCTTTGACCAACGTATTGGAGAGCATTGCAATGACAATGCCCAGCGCCGCCACTTTGCTGCTGATCGTACCATCGGCAAGCTTGCTGAGCGATATGACCACTGCATCAACATCCGTCAAGCCAGCCAACGCGCTTGAAACAAACACACCTGACGTCCCGTATTTGATTTGAGCGAGTTTTGAGACAAACAGGATGACCCCGAAAAACAAACCGAATTTAACAGCAGACATCAGCTCAAGCGGGTTTCTGGCTTCCACCGTAGAGGTGCTATCAACCGCATCCTGATCTTGCTTCTTAATAATCCTGAGCCCCAGACAGCCGACAAGGCTCACGATCAACATTACAGAAAGGGGCTCAATCATTAATTTCGCAACACCTGCATTGATGCTGTACGCGATAAACAGAACTCTGGGAATCATTATGGTAGAAGCCACTACAATCCCTATGGCCAAAGCCGCTGTTATACCCTTTGAAATCTTGCTCTGCCGCGAGAAACTCAGCGCGACAGCCGTACTCGAAAGCAGGCCTCCTACGATACCGGCCAATTCAGCACCCTTGTTTGGGCCAAGCATCCTGGACAATGCATAACCGATAAGATTAAGCGCCGAGATCAGAACGACCATCAGCCAGATATTATACGGATTGATGACATTAAGCGGCCCGAAAGTCCGATCCGGCACGACAGGCAGGATTATCAGGGTAATAAGACCGAATTGAATTGCGGCAATGATGTCAGCATACCCTATTTTGACCGCTAACGCTTCCAGTGGCTTCTTCAGCGCAAGAAGCATAACGCTTACAACTGCAAGCGCAGCCGCATAGACACCCAACCCCCACCACGCCATTCCGCCTAGCAGATACACTATCAGGGCCGCCACTTCAGTGGTTATACCACGTGAGCCGGTTGAGCTGATCACCACATATGAACGAAACACAAGAGCAGACACCGCTAGAAATCCAGCAATAAACATCCAGTCGACAAACAAATCGTTCATCATTGCACAAACACAGCCAACAAGCCCGATCAGCGGGAAAGTCCTGATACCTGCGAATGTGCCACCGCCCTTCTCCCTTTCACGCTCCACTCCTATTATCAAACCCAGCGCCAAGGCAATGGCAAACCTCTGAAATACTGTAACAAGCTCAGGCATGCAGATAACATATTCAAAGAAAAAGTAGATGTAAAGTCACATATATAATCCTGCTTGCGGAAAGACAACTATATACCTACAATAATCACCCGTTTTATATGAAAAAAGTTTTAATAGTTATATTTACCTCTGCCCTTGCAGGATGCGCAATGTTCCAGGCACCGGATAGCATAACGAAACCCTGCGACGGCCCTGTGAAACAAGTTGCATTTGTGGTCGATGACCTGCCGGGCGTGGTGCTGGGACAACACACCAAATCCGACAGCACAGGCCTGAAATCCTTAAGAATGATGAACAAAAATATGGTCAAGGCTTTCGCCCGGCACAATGTCCAGGCCGCAGGATTCGTTGTCGAGAAACAGGCCTCTATCGTTAAAGAAGAAACCGATCAGCGGACCGCACTCCTGGAGCTTTGGTTAAAGAGCGGCCAGATCCTGGGTAACCATACATATTCGCATCTTGATTTCAACCGCACCCCGATTGAGACATACAAGACAGAGATTATTAACGGCGAGCAATTAACCGCTCCGCTCCTCGCCAAGCACGGGCAAAAGCAGAAATACTTCCGGTTCCCCTATAACCAGACAGGGCCCAATGATGCCACCCGCAATGAACTTAAAACCTTCCTCTCGACAAATGGCTATATAATCGTCCCTTATTCTTACGGAAACTATGACTACGTCTACAATGAGGCATACAAGACAGCACTGGACAGTGATAATAAAGAGCTAGCAATGGCAACGATCAGGGAATACCTCGACTGCACCGCAAAGATGATAGACTTCGAGGAACAGGCCTGCCTCGATTATGTCGGCCATCCCGTAAAACACATTTTTATGATTCACATCAACGATATCAATGCAAAATGCCTGACCGATATCCTGGCCATGTTCAAGAACCGTGGTTATTCATTCATAAGCATCGATGAAGCTATGACGGACGATGCTTATACCCCTCACAAGGAATTCGGAGGACTCACTCCAATTGGCTGGCTCCGCAAAAACACTCAGGAATCAGTGCCCCGCCCTTCGGAAAAGATAACCAATATGTGCCGCAAGAAGGGCAAGAGATTCGCAAAGATAAATTAAATCACGGGCGCATCTGCGAATCGGTGCGGCCCAGACAAGAGCGGTTCACCGTGGACGATTCGCCCTACCTTTTCGGACTGGAATTAAATAAAGGCCTCCGGCTTCGCCGCGCCGAACCACAAATACGCCCTTTAATCACCCTCGGTGATTTAATCAAAACTCGATTAAGCCGAGCGCCAGCAGTATGATTCCAAAAACAACCCAAACACCGCTGACAAACTTAAGCGTGTTATCGTTATTACAGACAGGATTCATAAACCGCCTGAACAGGTACGGACTCAATGTCAGCAACATGCCCTTGATTACCATAGCATAAGCCATAATGATTATAACATACCTGAACTCCGAAGGATGAAACTGCGCCGCAAGAAGCATCGGATAGGGAACGAGCATCAAAAACCCGCCCAGCGCACGTGCCGCAAGAAGCTCCCCCATATAGGTTATTATCATGAAGAACGATACAGGAATGAGCAGATATACAAGATTCTTGTAACGCTCAAAACCACCCAGCGGCATCTTGTAGACAAGCCAGCCCGCCCAGGCAATGCATATCGCGGTCAAAACCCAGCCAGCCGCCTTGTTTCTCGGAAAAGCTTTCAACAAGGAGCGGACTGCCTGCGGCCGAATAAATGCCACGGCACCGGCAATCAGAAACACCGCGCCCAGCAAAAGACTAACTATCTTTAAATCGCTCATATTCTTAAGAGTATAATCATTAACATCCCATCGGATGCAGTTTTTTATGCCAAAGACATATCAGCCTTTGGCGTAAGGCTTTAGGCTACTGGACTCTTTCTCCATTCTCTCATTGCACCTTGCACCTGTTACTTTTCACTTCTGAATTACTTCCCCATAAAGCGTCTGCGCCTTGGCTGATGTTATCTTCACATTCACAATGCTGCCAGGCTGCATTCCCGGTTCGGGATCAAAGAAGGTTATCTTATTCGACCTGGTCCGACCGGAATACCTGCTTTTATTCCGCAGGCTGACCCCCTCGACAAGGATCTCTTCTTCTTTACCCACCTGTCTCTCATTTATTGCGAGACCTATTCTGTCCTGATCCTCAAGCAGCACCTTGTTCCGGCGCATCTTCTCGTCCTCTGGGACATCGTCCTCCATCTCTGCGGCCGGTGTCCCAGACCGCGGAGAGTACTTAAAGATGAATGAATTGTCGAACCCAATCTCGTCCATAAGCCGCCTGGTCTGCTCAAAGTCTTCCACCGTCTCAGATGGATACCCTGCAATGATATCAGTGGTAATGGCAATATCCGGCACATAGGACCTCAACACAGCAACAGCCTTCCGATAGTCATCAGCAACATAACCGCGCCGCATAAGCTTTAAGATCCGATCAGACCCTGACTGGACCGGCAGATGCAGATGTCCGCAAACTGGCCCAAGCTCCGACATCGCCCTGGCAAGCTCCTCAGTACAGCCCGACGGATGACCGGAGGCAAATCGTATCCTCCTAATGCCTTCTATACCTGCTACTGCCTCCAGCAGAGCAGAGAAAACCTCCTGGTATCCTCCTGGTGACTGATGGCCGTCAGATAAGACTTTATTCTTCTTCCCATACTGCATCACACTCTGCCCCAGCAGAGTAACCTCTTTTACACCCTTGGCGGCCAGCGCTTTAACCTCATCAATAATCTTGTCAACGGGACGGCTCCATTCACGGCCGCGCACGGTTGGGACGATGCAGTATGAACATCTTCTATCGCACCCCAGCAGGATGTTGACAAAGGCTGATATACCATGTTCGGCATGCGCGGCAAAGTCGTCCATCACCTCAGGCCTGGCGCCTGCTTCTATGACGCACGGTTCGCCAGCCAAAGATCTTTGAATCACCGAAGGCAGGAGAGCCAGTTTATGCGTACCAACAGCGAAATCAAGACCTCGCACTTCTTTGAAGACATCAGCTCCCATCCTTTGGACCATACAGCCGAAGGCGCCCAGTAATCGGCCATCCCGCTTCCATCGCGCAGATGCCAGCCATCTCATCTTGCCAACCGCTTTGCCCTCTGCCTTGCCTCTAATACTGCATGTATTGATAATTATTATATCGGCATCGGACTCCACCTCAACTCGGGAGAAGCCATGCAGATCAAGCATTGCCCTTGCCGCATCAGAGTCCCGCTCGTTCATCTGGCAGCCATAGGTCTTAACAAGATACTTCATTCCTTTTTCTTCTCTTCTTTTAAACCAAGTTTTTCGAGCAGATCCCTGGAGAAGTTAACTGGATACCATACCGCATCGTCGAAGGTCCCTTTAACGCGAAACTCAAACAGTTTACTGATCGGGTAAGTAACAGTCCTCAGCAATTTGGCCAGAAGTGTGTTCTCCTTCATGAGAGTGACCTGTGCATAGTAGTCCAGCTCTCCATCAAAACCGTAAGCGCCCTCACCTTTAATACTGATCACGTCGCCATCAATATATATCGCCTTCGACGACACCTTCCCATCGGCGATGGTGACATCCGCCTTTGCATCGGTTTGCGCGACAATAAAATCAAGACCTGGCATAAGCTTAGCCATATAACTTGAGAGCGGACCAAACACAGGCATCCGATAAATCTTACCGCCCTTGACTTTGATGTCGCCAGCACCTTTGACGCCGGAACTGGTACCCTCCCCAATCTCGCCTTGAAGACCAAAAGTTGCACTGATCTTGCCATGATTATTGGCATCCGTTATATCCAGAAGCGTATTCTGCAAGGCACTGGAGGCTAAATCTGTCGCCTGACCACTGATATCGTATCTGATCCTGGCATTTTTCTGAGTCGGAACATAGAATGACGCCATACCCTGTAATATCCCATCGCATACCCTTGCTTTGACATCATGTATCTCGTTGGTATAACCCCTCATCTTCATCTTGAAAGCACATTCATCCAATTTGAATTTCCACAGGGACATGTTCCGCGCGGACACATCGGCATCAAAACTCGTGTTCGTCATCCCGCCATAGTCAGCCAACCCAACAGCTGTGATATTTACCGGACCGCCGAAAGCAAAACATCTCATCTGATCCTCTGAGAATATGCCGATCATCCTGAAAAGAGATTTCGGCTCGATGGTAGACATAGCATTAAATGCCACCGTACTATGTCCGGTATCCACTGTTATATTCCCACTGAATATTCCCTCTGTCCTGCTTATCGTCAGAGGCTCCAGGACTACGATGCTGTTAGTTCTGGAATAGTCTATGAGAATTTTTCCATCGGTCCTCTTGTTGGCTACTCCTAAATAGCTGAAGTCATCACCCGTAAAACGGCCGTTCAACTTGAAGAATCCATTGGTACCGGAAAGACTGGAAAAGGAAACCTCGATGTCAGGCATATTCTGCCTGAACTCGAAACGGCGCGTTAGCACCTCGGTAAACATCATCCGATTGGCCTGTATAAGCGGCAGGAGCATGCCAGGATCAAGGCGGGTCCTGATAGTCCCTGTAGTAACCCTCGCTACAGAATCAAACTCGATTTTTCCGTTAAAAGCCCCCGTCCTAAACGGCTCCATCTCCTCGAGGGATCCTGCTATATCCTTAACAAGCAGCCTGTCTCCATAACCTATTACCTCCATCCGCATGTGCGTGATGTTCAATCCCGACACTTTGCATTCGTTTACCTCGACTCGACATCGGGAACTCCAGCTCATCGGCTCGGTTTGTGGGGTCTCACCATCTTCCGGCACAGCCCTGCTCATCAGTTCTGGCCTGATATTGACGGAGTTAAGCACAACCAGATCGACATCTAGCCGGCCTCTCAAAAAGCTGGAAAGATCAGGGATTAACACGACCCGCCTGGCCTCAATGGCAGCATCACCGATAACACTTTTCCTGTAGAGCTTGACCCTGTTGAAAATAAGTCCTTCAGCAAGACCCACTTTGACGCCTTCAGCCTTGATCACAAAGTCACCGGACGATGCTTTATCAAGTATGTATTGCTTTACAGCCCCGTGAAAACCGTATGTCGTCACCACATAGATATATGCAATGAGGGCAAGCAAAAGAAACAGCGACAATGTCCGCATCACCGCTTTAAAGGAATTCAAGATTGCCGCTCTATATACCATCAATTTAACTCCTAAGGCCGAGGAGTCTCGGATTTGAGCGGTTGCTCCTGACTGATAAGACTTCTGGTCAGGACCTTTACGGATAAATAATCCAAAACAAAAAGCACATCCGTGCCGCGCAACATGGCATACACCCCGTCAGTACCTGCCTTAAAACCCAGTATAAGTGTTTTCTGCAGAGCCTTATCACCCTTCAGCACAGCGGAAAGCAGCGTTTCCGAAGCATCAAAGCCGTAAGCCGACGGGTTAGACGGTTCCGTGCTCTCAATGCGCTCAGCCCTGACATTTGTCAAGGCCAGCAGGACATCATCAACAACCTTTGTATTTACGACATACCCTGCCCCGGCATTAACGTTCGTCGCATTAACTCCACTCACAATCCAGCTGCCTGTCGCATCCCTCTCAACAGTCTGAGGTATACCGTTTCTTGTCAGAGTCAGCTTTATGATATCAGTCGGATCGAGCGACAACATCTGCCTATCCATATAAGCCAGCGGATTGCAGGGATCTATGAGCATTGGATCGATGACAGAGGATTCAACTTCAAACAGAGCTGCATTTGTACCACACTGGATATAGGCCATATCCGCACCTGGCACATTCCCACCTACAGTTACGGAATACCATTCAGCGACCTCCGCCGTCGTTGACCCGATCGCACCGGCATTTGTGGATGATTCAGCAGCAAACCTGGCTGTAATATAGGTCGCATTGGTGGATGAGCGCAGAACGAGACGCGGCTTTTCAATCGGGAACATGGAGACAGCCGTCTTATTGGTATCGGTAAACGCCGATATCCGCAAACCCGTGATACTATTGAGCAGTTTGTCTATTACATCATCGTCACCCTTTGCCCTGATCGGCTCAATTATGTTCCACCCCCCGGCTGGCTTCCTGGCAAGGACCACTTTCCTATCGTTGGCTTCCAGTGCCAGTCCGCATATCTCACTGCGCTTGTGCGGAAGAATATTCCTGCTCCGGAGATCGTCTACTGTAACTCCAAGAGAGCCGGCTAATTCCGCCGGCACCGTAAACACCGACTCGACCTCAGCAAACCTTGCGTATGCCTCACCCTCAACATCCGCCGTGGTCTTACCTATTATAACATCATGCCCAACATCATCACCGGAGAACCAGACGGTAACAATTGACGACGCCTCGTCCTGACCAAGTCCGTACGGAGCAAATATCGTATTCTGATCCACATTGACCATTGCAGAAGCCGCATCCTTGGCTGCGTCCGCCACACCACCGTCCCGGACAAAGCGCACTATCCTGCACTTGAGCAGACCGCTTAGCATGGCCCTGACCCTGCGCTCGTCAGCAGGCACGTCCATAGGATGGCTGATAAACCAGCCGTTGTCTCGCAGTACGACCTCAATAAAAGAGCCAGGCCGTTTGATCTGCAACCTTACCAGTTGCTCCAGTTCGCCGCGAAAAATTGTCCTATCTCGAAGATCGCCCGCTTTTGCCGGAATGATGTCCATAATGTCCATAGAGGTGACCATGACATCATTCGATCCATTCAGACGTATGCAGATCTTCCCGCCGAGCTCAACCTGGTCCCCTATAAGGATCTCATAGTTTGTACGCCGGCCCTGGACAAGCATCCTCGCCGCAGGCTCTTTCAGTCCGTAATCCGCCAGCGTCAGCTCCCGTTCGTTCATCTCCTTCTGAGTCACGACCTCATACTGCCTGAGCGAATCAAGCACCCCCAGAATACGTCTGATCCTTGTGCTGTCAGCCTTCGCCCGAATAGGGAGATTAATAAACCACCCACCATCCTTGCGGATGCACTCAACGACAAGATCTTTCCGCTCAATGACGATCTTATCCACATCTTCCGCGTCAAAACTAAGCAATTCCTGCTGATCTGCTCCCGCAGCCGTCTTACTCTTTTCTCGCGTTTCAATTATTACAATGATGAATCCGAGTATACAGACCGCGAAAAGAAGCCTGAATGTCGTTCTTATACTCATAGATTAAAACCGCCTGTTGAGCCACACGCCAAACCCGATCAATCCCACTCCTCCCGGAACACCCAGCACCAGCACCAACATCAGCAACCGGATATCAGGCGCCGACATGTCCAAAGTTATCTCGTATGGGATCTTTGGCTCTATCGCAACCAGCGCCTCCCGCTCCAACAACCAGTTCATGGCGCTCATGAAGAAATCTATATTCCCGCCTACCGACCCTTTAAGCGCACCGTTGGAAACAAAAAGTGAGTCTCCTATCACAATCAGCCTAGTCGGCTTTATTGCCACTTTGATATCACTGACCGGCCCTTTCTCCACGGCAACAGATATCGAGATGGGACCCCTCCGGTCTGTCTTGGCATCGTACGATCTAGGATTCTGGTTCAAGTCCAACTCCTCCCAGCTCTCCGCGCTGCTTGCCGCAACCACAACAACATTCGGCTTGTCAGGATTCTTATCCGGCTGCTGTCCGGCATCGACGATAGGGACGACCGCCCTGGGTTCATAGAATATAGTGGTGATGTCCTGTAGATTCTTCGTCACCGGATGATCTCCATACTGATTAATGACAAGCTCACGGCCTGTTATTGTCAAACCGACTACGACACCAGCGCCCAACCTGATACCCCAGGACGACAACACGCTGTCAACTCCAGTGTTGACCAGAGGATCTACCAGAAACAACGCACGCCCGCTCTTGCTCAGGTATTTCTGAAGCATATCGAGCTCTGATTGTGATAATTTCCGGTCGGCTCCTGCAATAACCAGCAATGAACAGTCTTCTGGCACGCCTTTGCTTCCAGCAAGCATCAGCGGCTTAAGCTCCATATTGTCACGTCTCAGATACTTTGCCAGTGTTGAGTAACCGGTCTGTTCGTTGTAATCATTTATGCCGCGCTCACCGTGACCGGAAAGAAAATATACGGTAGGCCTGGCCTCCTGCGTGACCGACATAATAGCCGACGAGAATACCTGCTCGCCCTTGAATGCCGTTATCCTCTTCTGGAACTTCGCGTCACTCGTGGCACGTATTTCGAAGTCCATAACGTCCTTGGCATATACAAATTTCTTTCGTCCCGCGCAATCGAACACCACCACGTTGGGCTTGGTCAACTCGTACTTCTTCTTCATCTCCCTCGTCAGCGCAATGTCGCGTGCCGGATCAAGGAGTCTAACCCTGAGACGACGCGGCTTTCCCTGCTCGGCATAAAGCTCGTATTCTTTCAATAGATTATGGACATCCTGCCGCATCTCATGATTCTGCTCAAAGAAAGCCACGACATCGACATCCATGCCCAGGCTGTCAACAAGGCTCCGCGTCTTCTCCGAAAGCCGGTAGTAATTGCTGGCGCTGAGGTCCCTATGATCATGGTACCTGTATCCTAAATAATTGACCATGCCCGTCACCAGCAATGCCAGAAACACGGATACAAGCACATTAAACCCCGTGGCAAAACGCTTGCCGCGGTGCTTCCATATGCTCGCTCGTCCTGATCGTTCTACTGCCATAGCTTTTTCCTAATCCGTACAAATCACAAGGTTTAATGTTCAAGGATAAAATCAAACATCCCTGCACCTTTAACGCTGCATACTCAACTTTACACTTCCTATATCATCATCTCCATCTGTTCGACTCAAGAACCCGCACCGATACAAACAGCAGGAGAATCGTCCCCGAGAGATAAATAACCATCGGCCGGGAGTCCATGAGCCCTCTTGAGAAATCATCCACATGGCTGACCACAGATATATAAGAGCCAACCGCCTCCAGCCCAAAAGGCATCAGCGACATGAAATGGCCGGCAAGAAGAATAGACCAGGTCACACAGAAACAGCCGATAGCGGCAATTATCTGATTTCTCGTAAAAAGCGACACTAGCAATCCTGCCGCAACACAAAGCCCAGACACGAGCAGCAGGATGACACACCCGCCGATCATGCTACCGGCATCGACACTTCTTATACCCGGACTCATCGCATCAAGAATGTATATCGCCAGCATTGCCGGAGCTGCAGCCATGACCAGAAACGTCATCGCACCGGCGTATTTTCCGATAACGATCTGACCTTCCGAGACCGGCGCAGTCATCAGCAGTTCTATGGCCCCGGATCTGCGCTCCTCGGCGAACAGCCTCATGCATATCACAGTGATAAGAATCGTCATCCATATCAGAACACTGTTAACCAGCAGGCCGGGCAACGATTCTATACGACCGGCATTGATATCGACGCTGTATATGAATGTGAAGTTAGATGCGCCTAAAAAAAAGACCATCGTGACGTAAGCCACAGGCGAAAGAAAACAGGCCTCCAGCTCCCTCTCCCATATTGTAAGGATTCCCCTCATGACACCTTCTCCTCAGGTAGAACGCTATCCTCGGCCGTAACCTCTATAAACACATCCTCAAGATGCTTCTTTTCTACTCTGAGCTCCCTGAGAACCCAATCATTGGCGCGCACAAGCCTGAAAATGTCTTCTCTGATATCTACACCTTTCGCGCACTCGCAGGTCACCTGCATCCAGCCCGCATTCGGCGTAAGCGTAAGCCTGACCACTCCAGCCAGACTTTCGATCGACTTCCGCACCAGATCCTCCGGAGCCATGATCTCGGCCATAACATGCATGTTGCCCTTCATCAATCCAACAAGATTGCCGGGCGTATCGGACGCAACAATCTTTCCGTTCTTCATTATGAGCACCCGCTCACACACCATCTCAACCTCGGGCAGTATATGGCTTGAAAGTATAACCGTATGCTTACCGGCAAGACTTTTTATCAGATTCCTGATGTGCCTGATCTGGTTTGGATCCAGCCCGATAGTCGGCTCGTCGAGTATCAGCACCTGCGGCTCGTGCACCAGCGCATCCGCAAGTCCTACCCTCTGCCGGTACCCTTTGGAGAGCTTGCCTATGATCGTCTTGCGGACCTCAGTCAGAGAACACATCTCCAACACTTCAGTCATCCTGCGCCTGCGCTTACGGCCTGACAGCCCTTTGAGGGAACACCTGTAGCCCAGGTACTCGTTGACCCGCATGTCCGGATAAAGGGGTACATTCTCCGGCAGATACCCTATCTTGCGGCGCACCTCAAGCGAGTCACCGAACACATCAAGACCATCTATCCGCACCTTGCCGCCTGTTGCAGGTATAAAGCACGACAGAATCCGCATGGTAGTGGTCTTTCCTGCACCGTTCGGGCCGAGAAACCCCAGAATCTCCCCCTCCCTGACATCAAATGATATATTATCGACAGCGCGCTTACTGCCGAACATCCTGGTCAGATTTTCCACTTGTATCATGCTCATTTTGTGATCCGTAATCTTTATACGTAAACCCATGGAGAATATGAACTTTTCCGCTTTTCAGTCAAACCTAATCCGGCATGTTGCCGGATTAGGGGCACATTGCAGCTCTGCCGTGACCCCTGCGACCTCGTGTCGCAGGTGAATAAGACTGTTGGCTATTCAACCTGAAAGGTTGAAGGAATGATGCCAACAGTCTTATTCACCTGCCGGACAAGCCGGCAGGGGTATATACCCGGCAGAGCTGCAATGCGCCCCCGGATTAGATGTAAGACTTTTTCCTACAAATATTATTGAATAATTCTTTGCTTTCTGTTGCGCGGTACATTTATCATTTTCCCCATTGTGCTATACAACATCAAAGACCTTTCATTCAGGATATCAGAGCGGCATCTGCGCTGTATCTGGTACGATTCTAGGCTCAGGCCGGCTGAATTCATCACCGAAGCTGGCGCCTCCGTTACCGTACTGGACCCCGGCAGATGGAATCTCGAAGCTGGTCCCGATTTTCTTGACGCTATCATTCTCGAAAAAGACACTGGAATACGCCGAAACGGAAACGTCGAACTCCACCTCAAACCAGTTGACTGGAATGCGCACGGACATAAAAACGATCCGGCATACTCAAACATCATCGCCCACGTCTGCTTTGTGACCGGCCTCCTCCCGCCCCACACCCTGCCCGATGATTGCATCCAGCTCTCCCTTCAGCGCAACCTGGGCACTTCCTTCATGTCATTCGACTCACTGGATCTTTCCTCCTACCCGCACTCTACCATAAGTGAATGTCCACCATGCAGAGAACTTATCATCAAACGCGGCCCCGACTTGATGCAGGAGCTGTTAATCCGCGCCGGGGAGTTCAGAATGAGCAGGAAAACCGCAAGGATGCGCTCCCTCGCAGATACCGTCGGCCTGCCTCAGGCTTTTTACGAGGAGGCTATGTGCGCTCTGGGCTACAAACAGAATAAACAGCAGTTCAGGCGACTGGCCACAGTCTTAAGGTATGACGAATTGCGACGCCTGAGCGACGGCAGTCCAGAGAAAGGCTATGCACTGATGCTCGGCGTATCAGGACTGCTGCCTGCCGACATTCCAGCAGGCTGCGATCCAGCAACCGCGTCATTAATACGGAGACTGTGGGATATATGGTGGAAACATAGCTCCATCTTCTCAGACACCGCAATGACAGGAAAGGACTGGACTCTTGCAGGAATCAGACCACTTAATCATCCGGCAAGAAGAATGGCGGCGGCAGCTGGCCTGTTCGCTGCTGGCGAAGAACTATGGCGTCAGATTCTTGCAGTAGATATATCCGATCAGAAAGCATGGACTGAAAGAATTTTCCTTTCGTTTTCCAGTCGCGCTGTTCTTCCGCATTTCCTCCACCGAATAACGCTTACCGGAAAACCGACCGCGCCTGAGACCGCACTTATAGGCAGGGAGCGGATCAACGCCCTGATTTCCAACGTGGTCCTGCCGTTAATCGGAACATACGGAAAAGAGACAGGACATCTGGTTCCGGCCGTCAGCGCAGAGCATGACAATTCAGACATCAGAAACGCCGCACACAATCTTTTCGGGCATGACCACAATCCGATGGTTTACAGAAGAAACGGAGTCAGACAACAGGGCTTGATCCAGATCTACCATGACTTCTGCCTGAATCGCAAAACAACCTGCGAGGA